>CAZAKG010000017.1:0-30153 GCA_964485755.1 uncultured Candidatus Bathyarchaeia archaeon
CCCCCTGAGCCCCATGACGGACGGCTTCGAGATCAGCCCCGCCTACAGGAAGCCGGCTGCAGGCCAGGGGACTAGGCTCCTGGCTGAGGTGCTCGGCAAGATACCGGGCGACGCCTCCATACTGACCCAGGACAACATCTTCCCCCACGTGTGCGGCAGAGCGGACGCCTACGTGATACCCCCAGACACCGGGCTGGGCTCCGGCGCGGCGTACATGGCCCGCCAGCAGGTGGCCGCGGTCCACGCCGAGTACGTGCTCGTGGACCTGGAGACGGACCCGCTGGGCACAGCACGCGAGGCGGCCAGGGCCGCGGAGGATACGGGTCTGTACAGGCTGGTCACGTCGGAGGGCGGGCTCAAGCTGTACAGGCTTGCCGGAGTGACGACTCCCTGACCCGCCGGGGGCGGCATGAAACGAGGCCATGCAGCCCCGCTTCATTACATTTAAGCGGTGGCCGGACTCATTTGTGGGAGAGGGTGCGCGATGGGTGGGAGCCTGAGCCTCAGGGGTGTGTCCAAGGACTTTAAAGGGTTCAAGCTGAGCGACGTAAACCTGGAGCTGGACCCCGGGGAGTACTTCGTGCTCGTGGGCCCCACAGGCAGCGGCAAGACGCTTCTACTCGAGACCATCAACGGGTTCCACAAGGTGGACAGCGGAGCCATCCTGTTCAACGGCGAGGACATCACGGCCCTCCCGCCGACGAGGAGAAGCGTAGGCTACGTGCCCCAGACGCCCAACCTCAACCAAGATCAGACCCTGCGCCATAACCTGGAGTACAGTATCAAGCTGAGGAAACTCCCAGGCGACTGGAGCAAGGAGATAGGGGGCGTCATAGAGATGATGGGCCTCGCAGCCTACGCGGACAGGCCCACGGCGAACCTGAGCGGCGGAGAGAAGAGGAAGGCAGCCCTGGCGCGCGCCATCATACTGAGGCCGCAGCTGCTTCTACTGGACGAGCCCCTCAGCAGCCTGGACGTCACCAGCAAGGCGGGCCTCCTGGAGGAGATAGCCATGATCCACAGGTACCTGGGCTGCACCGTCATCCACGTCACCCACGACCAGCAGGAGGCCCTGGGCCTGGCGGACAAGCTGGGAGTCATGCGCCGCGGCACCATAGTGGCCACGGGCTCCGTGGAGCAGATATACGAGGACCCCAGGGACGAGTACGCGGCGAGGTTCCTAGGCTTCCAGAACGTCTACGACGCCCAGCTCCAAGAGGCGGGGCGCAGCCTGGCCAAGATGAGCCTGGGCGACCTCACACTGAGGGCCGCCAGGGCGCCGGCCCAGGGGCAGACCAGGGTCGGCGTTCACAGCGATGACATCGCCGTGAGCAAGAGGACCCCCGTGTCCACAAGGGACAACGTGTTCAGGGGGACCGTGGAGAGCCTGGCCAACGTGGGGCCGAGCGTGACGCTGACCGTCGACGTGGGAGTCAAGGTGGTCATAGACCTCAGCCGCAGAAGGTTCCTGGAGCAGGGCATAAGCCTGGGTGACCAGGTGTGGGTACGCTTCAGCCCAGAGGCCGTTAAGCAGCTCTCGCCCTAGCGAGGGCTGCCTCAACCCTGTCCAGGGCCTCCTCCAGGACGCTCAGCCCGGTGCAGAACACCATCCTCACGTTTCCTTCGCCGCCTGGCCCGAAGTAGCTGAACGCTTCACCGTGGCCGGGTACGACGGCGACCCTCGCCTCCTCCAGCAGGTACGCCGCCATCTCCTCGCTGCTCATCCCATAGGATGATACGTCCGGGAAGAGGGCGTAGGTCCCCTCGGGCCTGTGGGTCTCGACGCCGGGCATCTCCCTCAGCCGCCCGTACGCGTAGTCCCGCATCCTCGTGAGGTGCCTTAGGAACCCCTGCACCCAGGGCCAGGCGTCCCTGAGAGCGGCTACGCCGGCCTCGAGGCTGACGGTGTTCACAGGGTAGAAGTAGCCGGGTGCGGCCGCCCTGATCCTGTCGAGGAGCTCGGGGCTCCGTACCACGATGTAGCCCAGCTGGAGGCCGGCCAGCCCGTAGGTCTTGCTGAACCCGTAGAGGCTCACCGTCCTGTCCTCGGCTCCCGGGATCGAGGCCGTGGACAGGTGCCTGCGCCCATCGTAGACTATGTCGCTCCATATCTCGTCGCTCATGATGACCAGGTCGTGGTCTGCGGCCAGGTCCACCATGGCGCCCAGCTCGGCCCTCGTCAGCACCCGGCCCAGGGGGTTGTGGGGGTTGCACACGCAGATCATCCTCGTGTGGGGCGTCACGAGCCCCTTGAGGCCCTCCAGGTCGAAGCTCAGGGTCTCCTTGTCCACGGCGCTGTAGACGCGG
The DNA here is from genome assembly GCA_964485755.1 of uncultured Candidatus Bathyarchaeia archaeon. Lineage (GTDB taxonomy): Archaea > Thermoproteota > Bathyarchaeia > TCS64 > TCS64 > RBG-16-57-9. The sequence goes on from CAZAKG010000017.1 coordinate 2,308, forward strand.
CGGCCTCCGGCGGAGTCTATGCTTCGCCCGAATAGGAAGTCCACGGGGTCGAACAGTATGGCCTCGTCTCCCTGCCCTAGGAACGCGCGGGCCGTTATCATCATTGCCTGGGCTACGCCGGAGACGGCGTGCACCTGCTCGGGGGAGCAGGGGTAGCCCTTGTGTTCGCTGACGAACCGCGCCGCTGCTTCTCTGAACTCTGGGCCGCCGCCGTCCGCCCCGTAGCTGAACACGCCGTCCTCGGCCGCCCTCTTGACGGCCTCCCTTATGGCGGGGGCTGCCCTGAAGTCCGGGTCGGCGGCCGTCAACGGGATGACGTCCTCCGGGAGCTTCGCCCACCTGTTCTGGGCGTACCTTCTGAGGAGGTCGAGGCGGACCTCGTCGCTGAAAGCGTTCATGGATAGATAATGGTATTAACCTTTAACGGTTTTACCTTCACCGTGCCTCAGCCCCAGACCAGTAGACCGGAGTACGGGCCACACATCCTGGCCTCTCTGAGGGACCTGGGCGGGGAGGCTTCGAGGGACGCTGTCCTCGTGCGCACGTACACCCGAGTGGAGGGCAGGCTGCACCCGGCCAACCACGCGTTGCTGCACCATGGGGTCGTCCCCAGGTGGAAGTACCAGGCCGAGCACATGCTGGACGGGCTGGTGGAGGAAGGGTACATTGAGGAGGATGGCGCAACCCTGAGGCTGACCCGGAGGGGCCGCGACTACGTTGAACGCCTCGCTGAAGCTTTATAGAAAGCGGCTCCCCACAACTCCCTATGACTTTTAGCGACATCGTTGACCCGGAGCCCAAGACGGCGTTTATGTTGACCAACCACGCCGTCGCGCGGGCCGTCCTGGAGTCAGACGCCAAGGTGACCGCATTCTACCCTGGGAGCCCCACCAGCGAGATACTGGACAGCCTCATGGAGCTGAGCCGAAGCTACCCGGACCTTGTGATGGAGGTGAGCAGCAACGAGAAGGTGGCCCTGGAGACTGTGGCGGGGGCCAGCATGGCGGGGGCCAGGAGCTTCACCAGCATGAAGAGCGTGGGCCTCAACGTGGCGTCCGACGCCTTCTACTGCCTCGGCTACACAGGCGTGAACGCTGGATGCGTCCTCCTGGTGGCCGACGACCCACACGCCCACAGCAGCCAGAGCGAGCAGGATGGGCGCTACTTCGCGCCCACGGGCCACGTACCCATGCTTGAGCCCAGCACGCCCCAGGAGGCGTACGATATGACCCGGTACGCCTTCGATCTCTCGGAGAGGCACAGGGTGCTGGCCATGATCAGGACCACAACCAGGGTGAACCACCAGAGCGCCCCGGTGAAGGTTGGGAAGGTGGAGAGGACGCCCCTCAGGAAGCGCAAGTGGAGCGATGTGGCGGCCAAGTACTACACCCTCAGCGACACGGCGCGGCGCCTCAAGGGCGAGGCCCTGGAGAAGCTTGAGAGGATCGAGGACGAGTTCAATGGCAGCCAGTTCAACGTGGTTCATGAGGGCGAAGGAAAGACGGGGATCATCGCCAACGGCGTCAGCTACCTGCACGTCATGGAGGCGCTGGACACACTGGGCGTCAAGGCCCCCGTGCTGAAGCTGGGCACACTCCACCCCTTGCCGAGGAGTCTTGTCTCAGAGTTCATCCGGGGCCTGGACCGCGTCGTGGTCGTGGAGGAGCTCATGCCCTTCATAGAGGACCAGGTGGCGGCGGTGGCCAAGGAGGCGAACCCGGGTGTCCAGGTCATCGGTAAGCACTCAGGTCACTTCGGGATGGTGGGCGAGTACAGTGCATCCATCGTGACTGAGGCTCTAGCAGGAATTATGGGGCTTGAAGCCCCAAGGTACAGCGACGTGCTCGAGGAGTCCCAGAAGCTGAAGAGCATCCTGCCCGTGAGGAAGCCCACATTCTGCCCGGGCTGCCCACACAGGGGCACCATCTGGAGCGTACTCCAGGCCCTCAAGGGCACCAGCTACGTGGTGAACAACGACATAGGCTGCTACAGCATGCTACTACTGGAGCCCTACGGGGTGACGGACAGCCTCCTCTGCATGGGGGCCAGCCAGGGCGTCAGCAGCGGCATGCAGCACGTCCTAGAGGATAAGGTCGTCAGCTTCCTGGGAGACAGCACCTTCTTCCACGCCGCCCTACCCGGCATAGTGAACGCGATCCACAACAGGCACAACTACACGGTGTTCATACTGGACAACAGCGTCACCGCCATGACGGGCCAGCAGCCCAACCCAGGCAGCGACTGGGGCGCCGCACCCGTGGACAAGCTGGATATAGAGGCCGTGCTACGCGGCATGGGCGCCAAGAACGTCACGGTAATCGACGCCTTCGACCCCAAGCCCAACGTGGACCGGATAAAGGAGGCATTGAACAAGCCGGGGTTCAGCGCCGTGATAAGCAAGGGTCCCTGCGCCCTATACAGCGACAGGCTCAAGCGGCGCGACAGGGTCCCCATAGTCCCCAACAGGGTGAGCGAGGAGGAGTGCAAGACCATATACGCGTGCGTCCGCGACTTCTACTGCCCCGCCATCCAGGTGGACATGGAGACCAGGCAGACGCGCATCCAGGAGGACCTGTGCAACGGCTGCGGCAACTGCGCGAGGCTGTGCCCACGCTCAGCCATCCACACAACGGGAGGCGGCTGAGGGTGAAGTATAACATACTCTTGACGGGCGTGGGCGGCCAGGGGCTGATGCTCCTATCGACGATCATCGGCGAGGCATCCACGATGAACGGCGTCAAGGTGGTGGTCCAGGAGCAGCACGGCCTGGCCCAGCGCAGCGGCAGCATAAGCGCCCACGTGAGGCTCGGTGACGCCTACAGCCCCATGGTGCCCATTGGCGAGGCCGACATGGTTATCGCAATGGAGGCCACTGAGGCTCTACGGTACGTGGAGTACCTTAAGCAGGGGGGCGCGGTGGTCATGAACAAGAGGATCATGCACCCGGTTATAGAGACGGGTGAGATTGTGAAGAGGAGGAGGGAGAACCTGCTGTACGTGACCCTGGACCAGGTGGTGGAGCAGCTGAGGAAGCGAACCGACAGGGTTTGGGCCATCGACGCCAACGCGCTCGCCGAGGAGGCGGGGAACCCCCGCACAGAGAACGTTGTTCTGCTGGGAGCCGCCAGCAGGGTGGAGGGCTTCCCCCTGCCGAGGGACGCCCTGGTTGAAGCCGTGAAGAAGGCGGTCCCCGAGAGGACCGTGGCGGCCAACCTGGCGGCCTTCGAGCTTGGGGAGAAGTCTCTGGGCTAGCCTGCCTGCTCCCCGGCCCGCTTAATCCAGTCCTCGACCGTGACCAGAGGCGGCGGCCTCTTCACGATCTGCTGGCCCTCGTTCACCTCGATGAGCTTCCTGTGCAGCTCCTCGGGGCTCCACTTAGCCAGGGCGTTCAGGCTGCCTACGCCAGCTGCCATGAGGAGGGCCCTGTACTTTTCTCCTAGGCCGCTGAGGTTCTCGAGACTTAGCTCGGCGGGCTCTACCGCCGAAGCCGTGGCTTTAGACACCTCAGGTTCAGGTGTTGGCTCGGGTTTTAGCTCAGGCTTTGGCTCAGGCTTAGGTTCTGGCTTGAGCTCCTCCTTCTTCTCGGACTTCAGCTGAGCCTCGTAGTCCTTGACCTTGACCACTGTGGGCTTTCTCTTATCGGCCTCAGGGGGCCGCTTCTGCTGATCCTTATACATGTAATAGAGCAGGGCAGATAACAGGACAACAAATCCTATCACAACTATCGTCGGATCCATCTCTTACATCACTCACTCCATTGTATTGTCGGGTTGAAGGGTGTCTCGCCCTTCCCCGATTCGACTCAGCGTAACGCCCCATATTTCTAGGTTTTGATTCATTTTTACGAGGTGAGAGTAACTTAACCCCGTAACCTTCACCGCTCACCCCCACGGCAGTGCATTAAATTATATCGGGTGACAGCCATGTAGGGGTGGGTGAGAAGATAGACAAGTGCCCCCACTGCGGAGCCGACGTCGGGCCCGGCGACGCATACTGCGCATGCTGCGGCAAGAGCCTGACCGAGTGGGTCGAGGGCCATGACTATAAGAGCGGTGAACTGCCCCGGCTCAGCACCCTCGAGATGGTGAAGGAGAGCGTCAGAAGCCTCTTCAACCCTTCACCGGTGCAGGCGCCGCCCAACACGTCGGTGTACCTCAGCAGGCCCCCCCAATCCCTGACACCCTACATGTTTGGGGCGCTGACCCTCTTCGCCATGGGCCTGGTGGTCACCTACGGGGAGGAGTGGATGACCTACATAGGGTTCACCTTGGCGGGGTACGCTGCGCCCCTCGTCTACTTGGTCTACATGGTTAGGAGCGACAGGTACGAGAGGGAGCCCCTTGCCCTGGTGGCCTACTGCTTCGGCTGGGGCGCGTTCAGCGGCGTAATCGCCGCCGTCTTCAACACCCTCATCACGGAGCCCTTCCTGGGGGTCGGCGGAGCCGGGTTCATCGAGGAGCCCCTGAAGATATTTGGAGTGTACCTGATAGCCAGGAACAGCCGAGTAAGTAACGAGTTCAACGACCACATAGACGGCATGGTGTACGGAGCTGCGGCGGGCGCCGGCTTCGCGGGCCTGGAGAACTTCTGGTATCTGCACGAGATGATCGTTAACCTCCAGTACCCCGCCCTGACGGCCATACTGGTCAGGTCCACGACGGCCTTCATGCACCTGGCCTGGTCGGCAGTAGCCGGCAGGAGCCTGGGCCTGGCCAAGGCGATGAGGGGCCACATAGAGCTTGTGGACCTGGTCCCTGGGGTGGCGGTGGCGGCGGTCATCCACATGATCTGGAACCTGTCGGACCCCTTCATCGCCTTCGCCGTGATCCTCCCGTTCATGCTCTTCTCCCTGAGGCAGCAGGTGAGGACCGGCCTCAGAGACGAGGAGAGGTGGGGGTACAGCTGCTTCGCCCCGGACGAGGGTAAGGAGGCTTAGTCTGTCCCCACTCGGCTGGCTCACGGCTCTGGCTGTGCTGGCCACGGCGTCCCTCTCCGTGTTGAACAGGGTGGCGCCCCGCCAGACGGGGAGCCGGATCAAAGCTCACTGCTCCCTGGGGCTCGCATCACTGGTGCTCGCAGCCGCGTACTACGCTGTCGACTTGGGCGGCTCAGCCAGCCTCAGCAGCGGCGCGTTCATAGGGCTCCTGCTGTTGACCGCGGGGTCAGGGGTGCTGCTCAGGTTCGTCCTCGACGCCGGGGAGCTGAGGTACCATGCCGCTACCTTCCACCCCGCGATAGTCGTTGCTCTCCTGCTGGCGCTCCTAGCCCATCTGATGGGTAGAGCCGGCGCCTGAGTCGTTAACTCTAAATCCTCTCCGAGTGTCCTCTTCCATGTGATCTCATGAAACTGAAGAAGGAGCAGCGGCTGAACCTGTACCGAGCCATGGTCAGGATCAGGACCTTCGAGAACGGTGTAAGGCGGCTCACCGACGAGGGAAAGATAGGCCATGTGAGCCTGAGCGGAGGCGGTGAGGCCGTGGCAGCGGCCGTGGGCGCCCACCTGAACCGGGGCGACCAGATCGGCAGCACCCACAGGCCCCTGGGCCACCTGGTGGCTAAAGGCTGCGACCTGAAACATATGATGGCGGAGATAGCGGGCAAGGCGACGGGCACCAACAGGGGTAAGGGTGGGGCCTACCACATCTTCTGCCCTGAGGTGGGCGCCCTCGGCGCCAACGGCATCGTTGGGGGCAGCGTCCCCATGTGCGCCGGATACGCCCTGGCCAACCAGCTGAGGGGCGACGGCCACGTCTCCGTCAGCTACTTCGGGGAGGGGGCCAGCAACCAGGGCGGCGTCCAGGAGACCCTGAACCTGGCCGCGTGCTGGAAGCTGCCAGTGGTCTTCGTCTGCGAGAACAGCAGCCCCGTGGTTCAGACGATGCTGGGCCACGAGATCGATTACCCCCAGCTCAGCATCGACGACGTGAGTATGCGAGCTCCTGCTTACGGCATGCCGGGGAGCAGCCACCCGGGCTGGGACGTGGAGGAGGCATTTAAGGCCGTAGGCGAGGCCGTGGAGAGGGCCAGGAAGGGAGAGGGACCCACACTGCTGGAGTTCAAGGTCCACAGAGTCGAGGGAGAGGAGAGCGAGCACTGCCCCATAAGATGCTACCGTTAGAAGCTCATGAAGCTGGGCGTCCTCACCGAGAAGCTGGACAGGGAGATCAGGGACAGGGAGGCGGCCGCCGTCAAGGAGGCCATAGACTTCGCGGTGGGCAGCCCCGAGCCCGAGCTGGTGGACGCCTACAAGAACATCTTCGCGGAGGGAGCCCGATGAGGGAGATAACCTACGCCGAGGCCATCAACGAGGCCCACAGGTTCACCATGAGGGAGAACCCCGAGGTCATCCTGTTCGGCGAGAACGTGTCCAGCAACTGGAGGGCTGCCACCAAGGGGCTCAAGGAGGAGTTCGGCAGGGAGCGCGTCAGGGACGCCCCCATCACAGAGACGGCGTTCATCGGCGCAGGCGTAGGCGCAGCCATCGCCGGTATGAGGCCCATCGTTGAGCTCATGCTGGTGGACTTCAGCCTCGTCGCCATGGACCAGGTGCTGAACCAGATGGCAAAGACCACGTACATGACCGGCGGCAGCGTAAACGTCCCCATGGTGCTCCGAGTCATCTACGGGGCCGGAGGCGGAAACGCGGCCACCCACAGCGAGAGCCTCTACGGGCTCTACGCCCACATGCCTGGCATGAAGATCGTGGTCCCAAGCACCCCCTACGACGCCAAGGGGCTCCTAATCACAGCAGTCCACGACCCCAACCCGGTGGTCTTCTTCGAGCACAGGCTCCTATACAGCGCCAGGGGCCACGTCCCCGAGGAGCCCTACGAGGTGCCCTTCGGGGTGGCCAACCTAGTGAGGGAGGGGAGTGATGTCACCGTGGTTGCGGTCGGCAAGATGGTTGGGGAGGCGGTGAAGGCAGCAGATGAACTGAAGGGCAGGGTGAGCGTCGAGGTTCTGGACCCCAGGACCCTGGTGCCACTGGACGAGGAGGCGGTCCTCCGCAGCGTCCAGAAGACGGGGCGGCTGGTGGTTGTGGACGAGGACTACGAGAGGTGCGGTTTCAGCGCCGAGGTGGCCGCGGTGGTCGCCGAGAAGGGCTTCCACAGCCTCAAGGCGCCGGTTAGTAGGGTCGCCAACCCTAACGTGCCCATACCCTTCAACAGGGAGCTGGAGCGCCACGTCCTGCCTGACGCGGAGAAGATCGTCCGCGCCATTAAGAGCGTCGTCAAGTGACTGCGTCAAACGTTAGCTCCGCCCTCGGTGGCAGGGCCCTGTTTTTTGGAGATTTTTTCAACCATAACATGGGTACCCCCTACCTCTTTTACATGAGTCTATCTTCCAGGAGCGGTGCGTTTATACACCTTACCTCATGTCTTTAGGCTGTGGCTTGACGGCCTCCACGCTCCACATCTGAGGCAGCGGGTCACCCGGGATTCTCCAGCACCCGTCCAGGCCCTTCTCAGCCTTTTTAACGTACTTCCACGGAAGGTACGGGTACTCCCTGATCTCTTTTACGCGTAACCCCGCCTTGATCAAGCTGTTCAGTACGTCGCTGACGGTGTGCTGCCACTCGTAGCTCCTCCTGTTCATGATCTTCGCGTCCTCGTCGGCGTAGGTGCCATCCGTCTCCCAGCTCATCGGCTCATCCTTGTGCCAGTAGCTGTACCTGATGCCCAGCTCCTCGCATTCGTCGTCGAACACCCACATGAGGGGGTGGGACTCCACGAGCAGGAACGTACCCCCCGGCTTAAGGTAGCGTGCGACTATTCTGCCCCACTTGTCGATGTCATGGAGCCAGCAGAGGACCCCGATGCTGGTGAACACGATGTCGTACTGCCCGTCGAGGACCTGGGGGAGATCATAGACGTTGCTGCAGATGAACTCGGCGTCCGCCCCCACTTTCCTAGCTATCTCCCTTGCCAGCTCGATGGCTGTGTCGCTGAAGTCCACCCCTATGGCCTTGGCCCTCAGGCGCGCCCAGCTGATGGTGTCCAGGCCGAAGTGGCACTGCAGGTGGAGGAGACTCTTGCCCCGCACGTCTCCCAGGGTGTCCAGCTCCGGCTGGTGCAGGCTGTTCTTGCCAGCTATGAAGCCCTCCAGGTCGTACTCCTGCGACTTGGCGTGGGTGTCCACAAGCTCGTTCCAGCGTGCCTTGTTGGTCTCGTAGTACTTTTCCGTGGCCATCCTGCATACTCATGCGTTAGCACTGAAAAATGTAGTGTAATGGTTCAGCTTCATCACCTCCAGCCTCACGGTATCAGTACTTTATTTTTGATGGGCCGTTAACTTATTATAACTGCATAATTATATAATTATGCAATGAGCAGGTACTCAACGATCTCGGTCCCAGAGGATGTCAAGGTGGTCCTCGAGAAACGCAAAGGCGACAAGGACTGGGGCCAGTATCTCCTAGAACTCTACGAGGTAGCTGAGGAGGAGAAGCGGAGGCGAGCCTTAGAGAAGATGCGCGAGATTCTCACCGAGGAGGACTATGAGAACATGCGGCGGTCCTCGGAGGAGTTCAGGGAGAGGTTCAAGCTCCGATGAGCCTCATAGACACAAGCGTAGCCATAGACGGCCTGCAGTACGATGTGCCGAGGGCTGGGGCCATATCCGTCATAACGCTCATAGAGCTGCTGAGAGGCGTCGCGGAGGAAAAGCGAACCATACTCAAGACGCACCTGGAGGACTACTACTCCGTGATCGGAGTAGACAACGAGACAATTCTCGAGTACTGTCGCCTATCCTATTCGCTGCGGGCCAGTGGAGAGACGATCCCTGAAGCCGACCTCATAATCGCGGCTACTGCCATCTCAAGAAGACTGGAGCTTGAGACCGCTGATAAGCACTTCACTAGGCTCCAGAGCCGCGGCCTGAAGCTGAGACTAGCTAGAGCTTCAGGTTAAGACAGCTATGTAGATCCCTCGATCCTCTTCAGGAGCGCGGGCAACTCGCACACAGAGCCTATAGTGTGCCCGCTCCAAGGTGGCTGGTCGGGGATCCTTATCCATATGCCGGTGATCCCCGAGTCCCTGGTTCCCCCTGTCTTTAGGCGGCGTCACATTAACCCCGTTGGGGCGTCTCTTTACTCTAGGTTTCTTGGTTTGGCGATGATCTCCCTGACCACCACGTCGAATAGACTGTGGCTGTAAGCCGGCTTGATGACGACAGCCGTGTCGGCTCCCCTGCCGGACCCCGCAATGGCTATCACGTCTCGGTCCACGGGGACGGCCCCAGCGTCAGCCGCCATCGCAGTGATCTCCACAACGACCTTCATGCCCTGGCCGAACACGCGTAGAGTCTGAGCGATAATACCCGCCGGGTACATGGTGTCGAACTTGGCCTGGATGGCCCTGTTCACACCGGAGAAGGCGTGGGCCGCGATGACGAGCTTGCCTCCGCCCGCCTTGATCTTCTCGGCGTAGTCCGCTCCCAGTTCCTGGGTTCCAGGCTCCCTCATCCCTGTGACGTGGGGGACCACCACCACGTTGTAGCCCTTGAACAGCTCCACGGCCTTCAGCCCCGTGGGGCCTCGGGTGCTGGCGACGACGATGTCCTTTATGCCTAGCTCATCTGCCCTGGTCTTGGCCGCCCTCAGGGTCTCATCTGTGTTGGCTTCCCCGACACCGGAGAAGTAATGAATCGTCTTCTTTTCAGTCAATTAGAACACTGGTGATAAAGGCCGCGGATTAGCTGATAAATATTAGGTTGAAAACGGTCTTGGAACGAAGATGGGGGCATCCCATCGGGGTGCTGCGCGAAGCTATGGGCTGAGACACGATCGTAAGCCAACGGGAGAATAGTAAAAAAATCGTGCGCACAGTACCCAAATTAAATATATTTTGTGCGCTTGCTTCTCAAGCTAGTTTACCCTTATGAGCCTCAGCCAGTTCTCTGGCTTTCTCCAGGGGAGGTTCTCTTGACGGGTCACGCACATATTCTCTGCCTCGTAGCCGTGCGACGTGTTCATCTCGGGCTTCCTTGACCTTGTCCGGGTTCAGGAACAGGTCCAGCGCCGAACCCGCCATCGTCTTAGCAGCGAATAGTAGACTCTTGTGGCCGATGCTGCTCCCGGAGCAGGCTACGAACTGCCAACTGTGGCCCGGGGACCCGTTGACGTTACACGCGGTCCTGAACTCCATGGTAGGCGTAATCCAGCTCACGTCTGAGACATCCGTGCTCCCTGGACTGGTCTCGCCGTCGTCCCACGCGTCGAAGATGTCCGTCACAAGGTCAACGTTGACGTATTTCTCCCAGTTTGGCACCTTGTTATTACGAAGACCGGTCACCCTGTCATCCAAGGGGAAGCTTTTAGCTATCTCAGCAGCGAACTCGTAATCCTCCTTCGTGTAGGCTGGTGGTCCCACCTGCCGCATGTTGGCGGTCACTATCTCACTTAGAGTTCTGTTAGGAATCTTGTGGTACCCTCCCCCGGACATCTCGTACTCCAGCCTCGTGTCCGTCATCATGGCGGCCCCCTCGGCGATCCTGATGACTCGCTGCTTGATGGGGTCGAGGAGGCCTTGCTCGGGGGCCCTGATGTAGTACCAGCTCCGGGCGTAGTCGGGGACCACGTTGGGCTGCCCTCCACCCGACTCGATGACGTAGTGGATGCGCGCGCTCGGAATGATGTGCTCCCTCAGGTAGTTCACGCCCACGTTCATCAGCTCGACTGCGTCCAGTGCGCTCCGCCCCGCCTCGGGGTTCGCGGCCGCGTGGCTCGTCTTCCCGTGGAAGTGGAACCTCGCGCCGTTGGTCACGTTGGAGCTGGACAGGGTGGCTACGTTCAGGCTCCCTGGGTGGTGGCTTAGAGCCGCGTCCACGTCGTCGAAAAGCCCAGCGTTCACCATGAACCTCTTCCCCCCGGAGGTTTCCTCGGCCGGTGTGCCGTAGAACCTGATGGTTCCTTTGACTTTCTCCTTCTCAAGTGCGACGCTGACCGCTATCGCTGCGGCTAACGCCGTTGTTCCGTGGATGTTGTGGCCGCAGCCGTGGCCCATCCCTCCCTCTACCAGGGGCTCTTTCCTGGGGACCGCCTTGTTGCTGATGCCGGGCAGAGCATCGTATTCGCCCATAGTGGCTATCACCGGTCTGCCCTTTCCCTTCTCCGCCACGATGGCGGTGGGCATCCTCGCCACACCGCACTGGACCCTGAACCCATGCCTCCTCAAGGTGTCTGCGACTAGCTTACTTGACTTGTCTTCGCAGAGACCGTACTCTGCGTAACCCCATATCTCGTCACTTATGGATGTAAGAAGATCATGGTTGTCTTCTATCCACTTCCACGCGGTTTCTTTGATCATTGTGTATCTATGAAATGTGGTATTGGTATAAATAAGCGAACGCAGTTAATTCGGTACCCCGATTGTCCACTCGCTTTCCAGCCATAAAGCTGCCTTCTGCACGACGTACATGTTAAGGAGTTGTATCCATCTAAGACAGCTACGCTGAGCCCTCTATCCTCTTCAGGAGCCCGGGCAGCTCGCACACAGAGCCTATCGTGTACCCGGTCCAAGGCGGCTGGTCTGGAGTCTTTACCCAGATACCCGTGATCCCCGCCTCCCTGGCCCCCACCATGTCGGCCTCCACGCTGTCCCCCACGTGAACGGCCTCCTCTGGCCGCACCCCCAGCTCCCTGAGCACGATTCTGAACGCCTCAGGGTTGGGCTTCCTGACGCCCACATCCCTGCTGCACAGTATGTAGTCGAAGTACCTGTCGAAGCCGCTCTGCTTGAGGAGCACCCTGGGGTGGTCGCTCATGGTGTTGCTGAGTAGCGCCACCATGTACCGGGAGGACAACTCCCTGAGGACGCCCTCGACGCAGGGCAGGTAGTCGGTCCTGTAGTTGGCCCTGAACGCGGCGTGGAGCTCTTCCAGAAACTCGAAATCGGGGTATATCCCCAGGTTGCCGAGGAAGTCGCTGTACACGGCCTCGAAGGTGCGCTCCATGCCTCTGTCCCTTACCTTGGCCAGCTCCTGGAGGGTGGACCTCAGCGACCTCTTGAGCTCACCCATCTCCACGGGGAAGCCTCTAGCCGTCAGGATGGCCAGCAGGTTCTCGTGGTACGGGTCAGCGTCTAGGTCGCCTATGGAGAGAGTCCCGCCGAAGTCGAGGATGACGGCCTTGATTTCCACGCCGGTATATTGTAGCTCTACGCTTTTAGTCTTGACGCGCCCATAGGGGCTCATCATACGCTTATCACCTACTTTTGTGGCGTGCAAATTATCTATTCACAATGTAACAATGATGTGTAACAATCTTTCATACTGCCTTATATTTCATATACATGGTACGTGTATTCAGAGGTGGAAACATGATAAACGAGACCTTTAACAGGTTGAGCAGAGAGATGAGGAGCTTCAACAGCCTCATCCTGATGAACATAGTGGGCGCAGGGCTAGCCGTGGCTAGGGGTGTATCCTTCATAGTAAGGAACGTGCATCCCATGGTGGCTGCCCGCATGATACTGTGGCCGGAGGCCATCATGGTGGGGGTGGCGCTGGCCGGGTGTGCGCTTTTGCTCAGGTGGCTGATAATGGGCGCGGAGATGTTTTCCGAGTACCAGGACTTGAGGGAGGGAGCCTCCGGCCACGAGAACGGGGCGGAGGACTCCGCGACCGAGCTCATCGTCCAGAACATGGCCTTCTACAGGGACCACAGGGAGTCCATGAGGGGCCTTATACTGGGGAGCAGGGTCACGGGGGCCTTCTTCCTCCTATCAGCCGCAATGCAGGTGCAGTACCTGGTGTCAGTCCTGGGCTCCGGCTCGACCTTCGAGGCGGCGTTCGTCCTCTTGGGCTTCAGCCTGATCCTGATCCTGGGACTGGCGGGGGTGTACATCCCCCGCCTGTTCAGGCGCTACGAGGCCACCTGGGACAGAAGGCTTCAGGAGTCGACGGAAGCCGAGAAGAAGCTCGGTGAGCTGCTGGAAGGATCGAGTTGAAAGGCAAGCGGACCCTGTACGAGATATACTGGGAGATACTCACCTTCTGCAGGACGCCCCGCACCTTCACAAACATAATCCACAGGTGCAGCCTTAACAGCGACATAGGGCAGGAGCACATAGGGTTCCTGCTGGGGAAGGGCTTCCTGTCCAGGTATGAGGATGAGGGTGCGAACCTCCACAGGACCACAGATAAGGCCAGGCCGTTCCTGGACGCCTTCCGGGAGATGTACCTGGAGCTCTACAACAGGGGCCCCGAGTTCAAGCTGTGAACGATCCCTTTTTTACAAATCATTAATAGGGTGCCCCGTCTTTTCAACGTGGAAGGCTTCATGGTCAAGTGCGACAGGTGCGGCAGGGAGGAGTACATGCCCTTCAGGTGCAAGTTCTGCGGAGGCTACTTCTGCAGCGAGCACAGGCTCCCCGAGATGCACGACTGCTCAGGCTACTACCAGTACAGCAGGTCCACTACGGGGGCAACGGGCTTCAGGCCCACGGGGTTCAGCTACGCGCCGCAGCCGCAGGGCGCCCGTTACTGGTTCAGCCAGCGTGAGCTCAGGGACCTGGCCATAGGGCTCGCGCTCATCTTCGGCGTCCTGTTCACCACGCGCTGGAGGACCCTCATAGCCTACCCCCCGGTACTTGTAGGGGGCCTAGTCATATTCGCCCTCGCCTTCCTCCTACACGAGCTGGCCCACAAGTTCATGGCCCAGAGGCTGGGGTACTCGGCCGAGTTCAGGATAAACCGGCAGGGCATCATGATCACCCTCCTCAGCTTCATATCTCCGTTCAAGATCATAGCGCCGGGCGCCGTCATCATCGGGGGCCTCATGAACTTGGACGACTACGGCAGGGTGAGCATCGCGGGCCCGGCCACCAACATAGGCATGGGGCTGGTCTACTTCGCCCTGTCGCTGGTGACGAACAGCGACCTCGTCGGGTTCCTGGCTTACCTGGGGATGAGCATCAACGCGACCCTTGCGCTCTTCAACCTTTTACCGCTGGGCGTCTTCGACGGAGCCAAGATATTCAAGTGGAACAAGGTGGTGTGGGGCGCGGCCGTGATCGCCGCGGGCATACTCTTCATGTACTCGAGCCTCTGATCTCCGCGTGGGCTCCTGTAGGCTGCGACCAATCTCTCTTATCTACCTCCGCCGCGTAATCAATACATGATGATAGTCGTACCCGGCCCAGCCTCCGCGGAGCTGGGGAGGAAGGTGGCCGATCTCCTCGGCCTCAAGGCCCACGCCGTTGACCACAGGCTGTTCCCCGACGGTGAGAGCTACCTCAGGCTGACGGCCGAAGTGAAGGGCGAGACCGTGGTGCTCGTCCAGACTACGGCGCCTGACCCCGACAGGAGGCTGGTGCAGCTACTGATCATGGCGAGGACGGCGAGGGACTTCGGCGCCAAGCGGATCGTTGCCTGCGTCCCCTACCTGGCATACATGAGGCAGGATAAGCGGTTTCTGGACGGGGAGGCGCTGAGCTTCGACGTTGTCCTGGGGCTCCTGGAGGACTCTGGCGTGGACGACCTGCTGGTGGTGGACCTCCACAGCGAGGAGTCCCTGGAGCGGATCAGGCCCAGGCACAGGATCAGGGTTCGCACGCTCTCAGCGATACCCGTCATCGCACAGTACCTGAAGGAGCACGGCTTCGACGGCGCCTACAGCCTTTCCCCCGACGAGGGCCGCAGGGACATCGTGAGCGCGGCGAGCGAGGTCATGGGCGGCGGCTTCGGGTTCTTCGAGAAGGACCGCGACCTCAAGACCGGGGAAACCAGGATGGTTGTGAAGTCTCTGAAGGTGAAGGGGCGCAAGGCCGTGGTCTTCGACGACATCATAAGCAGCGGAGGCACCATGGCCAAGGCCATCAAGGGCCTCAAGGACCAGGGCGCCTCCAAGGTGGCCGCGGCCTGCACCCACGCCCTATTCATGAGCGGAGCCGAGGACCGGCTCAGGGAGGCGGGCGCCGACCTGATACTGGCGACGGACACCGTGGAGTCCCAGTACAGCACGGTGAGCGTCGCGGGGCTCCTGGCGGACCACCTGAAGAGCCTCTAACCGATACATATTTCACGTAGCCCCTTCCCTCTCATAGAGAACAGGATGATCAGCAGCAGGATAATGCTCAAGGTGCAGTCGGTGAAGGCGGTCAGGGACCCCGAGAACAGGGAGGCCTTCCAGATCGACTTCGCGGAGGTGCGGTCGAAGCCCCCCATGGTGATGATGAGCAACCCGGAGGTTCCGGAGGAGATCAACCAGATGGTGGTCCAGGTCACCAAGAGCTTCCAGGGCATCTTCCCGGGGGCTCAGGGCTCCACGTACGAGCAGAGGAAGCTGACCCTCATCCTGACGGGGGAGGAGCTGGAGAGCTTCGGCATGAAGCCTTACCCCAACCAGCTGTACGAGCTCAGCATCAGCGAGGGCTCCCTCAGCTTCAGGGAAGCGTAGCTCAACCATTATTAGACCCGGCCCCAGATGTATTCTGGGACCCCGGTTGGTGAAGGACATTCAGCACACTGACTTCCAGTCCGAGGTGCTGGACTCGGATAGGCCCGTGGTTGTGGAGTACTGGCACAACAAGTGCCCGGCCTGCGAGGAGATGAGGCCTGTGTACGAGAAGCTGGAGGCACACGTCTCGGGGAAGGTGAAGCTCACACGGATGAACCTCCTCGAGAGCAGGGAGAACAGGGTCCACGCCATCAGGCAGGGCGCGCGAAGCACGCCCACGTTCATGATCTACTGCGGGGGCAGGCCCATAGGCGCCATCGTAGGCGTGAGGGCGCTGGGCGAGATGGAGTCCGAGCTGGGGGCCCTCCTCAGGGTCAGCGACTCGTGCCTCAGGTCCACGCCCTTAGAGTAAAACTAAACTCCCCCAACCCTCACTCTAGGTCTTATGACGGTTCTAGTCACGGGTGGGGCCGGAAGGCTTGGGTACGAGGTGGCCAGGCTCCTCAAGGAGGAGGGTTTCAGCGTCAGGGCGTTCGACCTCCCCTCGGTCCAGTGGAGCCACGTGGAGGGTTTGGGCGTGGAGGTCCATAAGGGGGACATCACGGACCCCTTCAGTGTCAGGGACGCTCTGAGTGGCGCCACGGAGGTGGTCCACCTTGCGGCGCTCCTGCCGCCCAGGAGCGAGGTGAGCCGCGAGGCCACCAACAAGGTTAACGTCGGGGGGACAGGGAACCTCCTGAAGGCCATGGCCCCCGACGCGCACATCGTCCTCGCGTCATCCATATCCACGTACGGGGTGACGGCCCGTGAGAGGCCCCCCATCGGCGAAGGCCACAGGCAGGAGGCCCACAGCCGCTACTCCGAGAGCAAGATGATGGCTGAGAGGCTGGCACTGGAGTCGGGGAGGCCCGCGGCGGTGCTTAGGGTGGCACCCATATCAGTGGCCGAGCTCCTTGAGCTGCCTGACGTGGTGGAGTACAGGGCAGACCAGAGGGTGGAGTTCATCTACGTGGAGGACGCGGCCCACGCCATAGCCTCATGCGTGGAGGGCGGCCACACGGGCGTCTACAACGTGGCTGGGGGGGCGTCCTGGCAGATGACGGGCTCAGATTACATAGGGAGGTTCTACGGGGCCCTCGGGGTTGAGGTTGAGCCCGTCTTCTCCGAGCGGTACACGGCTGTGGACTGGTACGACACGGCCAAGAGCAGGCAGCTGGGCTACCAGAGGACCAGCTTCACGGGCTTCGAGGAAAAGCTTAGAGCCGTGGGGGAGACATACGGTTTAAGGTGATTGCATGAGCGACGCGCTTTACGCGGTTAAGGACAGCCTGCAGAGGCTTCTGGACGAGGCGGAGTCCTCGGGCCTGGACGAGGCCACGAGGGCCAAGCTCAGGCAGGCCGCCAACGTGGTGGCCGAGAACGAGAAGAAGATATGGATGAGGACCCACATCGGTAAGCCTATGCTTGAGAGCCTCACAGCCGCCTCGGAGGCAATGTTCGGGCTCATGAAGAAGGGGGCAGGCAAGAAGGCGGTGTCAGAGGCCATGGACAGGGTGGAGGCCGTGGCCAGCTTGATAGCTGAGGAGAGCCGACGCCGGAGCATGGTCGTGACGTAGCCCACAACTGATCTTTAATACATCCTGATCCAATTCATCTCAAAGGATTTTGGAGACAAGCACCTTGAAGAGTAAGGTCTATTTCATGGATGACCGGTACACTGGTCTGACTTCAAGCATCCCGGCCAAGGCCGAGCAGCTCTTCGACCACGCCGGGCTCGCCGACAGCTTCGACAGGGGCGACACCGTGGCCGTTAAGTGCCACATGGGCGAGTGGAACAACTCAGCTTACCTGCGGCCCATACTTGTGAGGGTCATAGTGGACAAGGTGAAGGAGCACGGAGGCGTACCCTTCGTCACGGACACCACCACGGCTCCCTACTACTATTACGGGGCTAGGAGCACCGCGGCGCTATACCTTGAGAGCGCGGCCAGGAACGGGTTCACGGCCCAGAGCATGGGGTGCCCCATAATCATAGCCGACGGCATGTACGGCACAGACGACGTGAAGGTGGACATCCCCGACGGCGTGCTTCTCAAGGAGGGGTACCTGGCCAAGGGGATAGCGGACGCTGACGCCATGATCGTGGTGAGCCACTTCAAGGGCCACGGCAGCGGCGTCTACGGCGGCGGCATCAAGAACGTGGCCATCGGGTGCAGCAGCAAACGGGGCAAGTTCAACGTCCACATATGCACCCACCCCGAGGTGGGCTGGAACCACTGGAGCTTCCAGGGAGACAACTGCGTCGGGAAGGAGTGCCCCGACTACGTCCTCTGCAGCAACATCTGCCCCGTGGGCGCCATCAAGATCAAGGAGGACCACGCCGAGTTCGACCCGGAGGCGTGCATCGGGTGCTTCGGCCACCAGCGCCTCCTGTTCCGCTGCGACCTGTGGGGCAGGGAGAAGTACGATGACTGGAGACAATGGTTCCTCGTGGCCATGGGCGACGCCGCGTCCGCCTACGTACGGCACATAGGCAAGGAGAAGATAGGGTACCTCACGTACGCGCAGGACATCACCCCGGCCTGCGACTGCGTCCCGGGCTCGGATAGGCCCGTGATACCCAACCTGGGCGTCCTAGCCTCGAGGGACATGGTGGCCATAGACGTAGCGGCTCTGGACATGTCGGACAAGGCCGCGGGCATCCCGGGCTCCATGGCCGAGACCAAGAAGGTGATGAACCCGGGGGACGAGAAGTTCACGGGCATCGTGGGCATGAGCCAGTGGATCACTCCTAACACGTGCGTCCACTTGGGCTCAGGCTCCAAGGACTACGAGCTGGTGACGCCCCCAGTCTCAGACGACGAGGCCGCGTTCGCGCACCACATGTTCTGCCCCGAGACGCCGTCAGGCCACTACCTGGCCAAAGGCATGGAGAAGTTCGGAGGCTGGACCCCCCCCGGGGGATTCAAGTACAGGAAGAAGCCGTCTGTGTCCATCGAGCAGCTGAGCAAGAGGTAAACCCAGCCAACCCTCTCACATTGTTTTTCAATAGATAAATTGGCCTTGTTGACAGATATTAAAAACAATCCTCTACTTCAGAGTAACTAACAGCTTGCACGACTGCTTTAAGCTGTGTCCTCAGGTCCTCAGGGCTCCTCTCCGCTGCCTCGTAGATGACCGTATCGGCGCCCATACCTGATGCGAGGGCCTGGACGGCGAGGGCTGCCTTGAGACTTGTGGTCTTGTAGACGCTGAACTGGACCAGGCTTGAGCTGTTTCTGGTGAGCTCAGTGATCCTGTGAAGGTTGACGTAGAACCTGGAGTGGGGCGGCTCCCCGTGGAAGTCGTAGACCACGAGGAGGGTCCTGTCGAGGCTGTCCTGCTCGGGGAGCTCCTCGAGGAGCTTCTGCGCTGTGCTTTTTCTACCCATCTTAATCAAATAGGTAGTAGGTGCTACCTTTATTTATAACGGTAGCATCTACTACCTTTTTATGTACCCCTGATATCGTGAACCAATACACACTGTGTCTGCCCCCTAAGTCGAGTCGCTGCTGTCTGGGCCCCGGCTTTAGGGTGGCCCTGCCCTCGGAGTCCGCATGGACGCCTACGCCTCTGAGGGCTAGGCGTATTGAATAAAATTTTGGGACGTTGCTCTGAGCTTACTCTAGGAACCGTATCGCTTCAGGCGAGGTGTAGTACTTGCCATCCGCGAAGAGGAGAGCCTCAGATAGCTTCAACTCCTTGAGGACGCTGAAGAGCTTACCTTCACTGATTTTGGTCTTCTTTATCTCATTGAAGGTCTTTGGCTCTTTGCAGTGGATCAGCACCTTGCGGCAGTTCTCGTCTTTAAGTTGTGTCTGTAGGTTCTGTAGGTTCAGTCCCATCTTTGTCACCCTCTAACGGCGCTAGATGTAACCTGTATTTACCATATATATTTTATTTACCTTCCTGAAAGAAAAATGCCCACAGGGTTAGGGGCCGCAAGTTACCATTATTAACGCACGGCGCAGAACATCATGCCATGGCGAAGACCCTGACCAGCGAAAACACTTGCGACGTGGTGATAATAGGCGGCGATGGCTACATAGTCGCGGAGGGTGTGAAGATGGCTAAGCCCGACGTATTCGTCACAGGCGACGTCAACGACAGGGTCTGCAGGCAGGTGGTGACTGCGTGCTCCAGCGGCTGCATGGCGGCGTTGGAGGCAGAGCGGTTCCTGACGCGGGGCTTGCGAGGGTAAGGACATGCCGCCCCGCGGAGTAGAGATGAAGCTCGTGTTCCTGGGCACGAGCGGCAGCATGCCCACCGAAAGGCGGGGCAGCTGCAGCGCTGTGCTGAAGTTGGGCCGCGACCTCATAATGTTCGACTGCGGCGAGGGCACCCAGAGGCAGATGGTGAGGGCCCACGTCGGGTTCAGGCGCAACATGGTTGTGCTGGTCAGCCACCTCCACGGCGACCACGTCCTGGGGCTCCCCGGGCTACTGCAGACCATGAGCCTGCTGGGGCGCGAGAAGCAGCTGAACATATACGGCCCGGAGGGGCTGATCTCGTACGTTAAAGCCTTCAGCGAGGCCCTGGGTGGGCCCACGTTCCCCGTGATACTGCACGAGGTCGGGGAGCCCGGCGTCGTGTACGAGGACGAGGGCCTCAGGGTCACGGCGGCCGCGTCCAGCCACACCCTGGAGGGGTGGAGCTACAGCGTCCTGGAGAAGCCGAGGCCGGGAAGGTTCCACCCCGAGAAGGCCAGGGCCCTCGGCGTCCCGGAGGGGCCGCTGTGGCACAGGCTTCAGCACGGCGAGGACGTGGAGGTGGAAGGCAGGGTCGTCGAACCCGAGATGGTGGCTGAACCGCCCAGGAGGGGCAGAAAGGTAGTGTACTCCGGGGACACGAGGCCCACGGCCGAGCTCGTTGAGCTGGCGCGCGGCGCCGACGTGCTGGTCCACGAGGCCACATTCGCCGAGGAGCTGGCGGAGAGGGCGCGGGAGGACGGCCACAGCACCGCCGCGGAGGCCGCGGGTGTGGCCAGGGACGCGGGCGTCAGGTTACTGGTCTTGACTCACCTGAGTTCGAGGTACCCTGAACCGGGTGTGCTGCTGGATGAGGCGAGGAAGGTCTTCCCCCGCGTCGTGGTCGCCGAGGACCTGATGGAGCTAGAGGTCCCGCTGGATGAGGGGGCCGAGGCGGCCTAGGCTCAGGTCCACGTCGGTGTAGCTCTCAACCACCAGCCAGCCGCTGAACCCCATGGCCCTGGCCGAGTGGACGACGCGGCCCCAGTCGATGCCGCCGTCCCCGATGGGCAGGTGCTGGTCGCTGACGCCGTCGTTGTCGCTCACGTGAATGTGCCTGATCCTGCCTCGGAACCTGTCCATGAACTCGTATGCCTCTCCTTGGAGGTTGGCGTGGGCCACGTCCAGGACCATGCCCATCTCCAGCTCCATCTCGCCGTAGAAGAGCTCGAAGTCGTCCAATGTGATCAATAGGTACGGCTGGGACTCGGGCACGTTCTCTATGAGGAGGCTGACGCCGTACTCCTCGGCGTACCTGAGGAGCCAGTTTAGGCTGCGGAGGTTCAGGTCCCAGGCGCGGCCCTTCATGAACCTGTCAGTGGCCGTGGTCCAGCCAGGGTGCACCACGACGCACCTGGCCTCCAGCTCGGAGGCGAACCTGATGCTGGCCCTTATCCGCTTCAGTATCCACTCCCTGATGAGGTCGTCGTCCGCAGAGAGGTTGGTGTCCGCGTAGGGCGCGTGTACGCTGAAGTTGAGCATGTAGCTGGCCCTGAGCTCCTGGAGCCGCTCCACGAGCTTGGGGTTGAGGGCGTGGTGGCCGCTGTCAGCCAGCTCTATGTTCCTGGTGCCGAGGCGGAGCAGCTCGGGGAAGACCTGCTCCAGGGGCCTGTCCAGCAGGTGCAGCGTCGATGCGGCTAGCTCCATCTCCATCAGACACCCTATTGGTTGCGGGGCTCCACATAAGCCTTTTATCCCGTGCTTCATCACACCCACTCAGTAAGGTGATATTTTGATCCAGCTTAAAGACGGGGTCTACTGGGTGGGCGCCGTCGACTGGGACGTGAGGAACTTCCACGGGTACATCACCCACAGGGGCACCACATACAACGCCTACGTTGTGAAGGCGGATAGGGTGGCGCTGGTGGACACCGTGAAGGCGCCGTTCCACGAGACGATGCTGCGCCACGTCGAGGAGGTCGTCGACCCCAAGGACATCGACTACATAGTGAGCAACCACGCGGAGCCCGACCACAGCGGCTCCCTGGCCAGGATGGCCGAGGAGGCGCCCCAGGCTAAGATAATAGCGAGTGAGAGGGGCGCCCCGGTGCTCAAGAAGTATTATGGGTTGGATGTCTCCACCATCAAGGAGGTGCCTCAGCTTGACCTGGGAGGCAAGACCCTCACCTTCACCCCAGTCCCCATGGCCCACTGGCCGGACAGCATGGTGAGCTACATCCCCGAGGACAGGCTGCTGCTGAGCAACGACGCCTTCGGCCAGCACCTGGCCTCTGTGGGCAGGTTCGACGACGAGGTGGACCCGGCTGTGCTGTGGCACGAGGCCACCGCCTACTACGCCAACATACTGATGCCCCTTTATAGGAGCGTGGGCAGGGCCATGAAGGCGCTGGGAGGGCTGCCCATCGACATGATCGCGCCCAGCCACGGCGTCATCTGGAGGAGGGACCTCAAGGGAGTCCTGGACCACTACGCGGGGTGGGTGGAGGGCAAGACGGTCCCCCGGGTGGTCATCGCCTACGACACCATGTGGAAGAGCACCCAGGAGATGGCTTACGCCATAGCCGAGGGCGCGGCGTCCAAGGGTGTGGAGGTCAGGGTGTTCAACCTGACGGAGAACCACAGGAGCGACGTAATCACCGAGGTCCTGGAGGCGAAGGCTGTGCTTGTGGGCAGCCCCACGCTGAACAACCACGTGTACCCCACAGTGGCCGACTTCCTGGCCTACATGAGGGGCCTCAAGCCCCAGAACAAGGTTGGGGCCGCCTTCGGCAGCTACGGGTGGGCAGGCGGAGCCAAACGGATCGTGGAGGAGGAGATGAGGCAGGCCGGCGTCGAGCTCATCGAGAACGACCTGGAGTTCAGCTACAGGCCCACCGAGGACGAGCGGCGCAGGTGCTACGAGTTCGGCGCATCCATCGCCGAGAGGGTTCGGGCCTAGCCACACCCCTACGCTGCGGCCCGTCTATATGAACAGGTACTGGACGTAGAAGGCCATCTGGACCCAGGTGAGCACCGAGCTTATGACGGCCCCGGCGGTCACCTGCTTCTTGTCGTGGGCCTTCAGCTCGACCCTGGCCCAGGCGATGGGCAGGAACAGCAGGAACAGTGGTAGAAGCCTGGTCCCGAGGAGGTACACGAGGGCTGTGACGGGGCTGGCGATGCCGCTGGCGTGTATGCTGATTTTCCACTTGGTTGTGATGAGGAGCAGCACTATGCCGTTGACTATGTAGCAGGCCATGAGGGCTGTGATCTGCTCGGGGGCCCCAGCGGCGATGAGCGCCACGGTGCCCATTGTGTAGCTCACGATGGTGGCCATGAAGGGTAGGAACCTCTCGTTCTTGTCGTTGGCGTAGAAGTCGCTTATTATGCCCCGCTTCAGCATGTACACGACGAAGATGAGTGGGAGGAAGCACCCGAAGAAGCTGGTTATGGCCAGAAGCTGGTACGTGGAGCCTTCGCCGAACCTGAACACAAGGGGTATGAACGTGAGCAGTGTGATTAGCGGCGCGTTCATGACGGCTGACACGTACTCTGCCAGCTTAATTCGGTTCAACCTGAGAACTCCTAGTGTATTTATGCAGCTTCTGTGGCTTATATCTCTTTATTCTTACCCTTATGGGTGCGCTCGCAGCAGTAGTAGGACTCCTTACCTTTCTCGTCTACCTCTACGCGCATTAGGATGCATCTCTCTTCCTCTGTGGCGGCGCATATCTGGCACTTTACCTTCTTGGTCACTTCTCTTTCTTCTCCCTGTAGTTCTTTATTGCCTCGTGGAGGGCGTCCGCGGCCAGGTTGCTGCAGTGCATCTTCACTGGCGGCAGCCCGTCCAGGGCCTCGGCGACGTCTTGGCGGCTTATCTCCATGGCTTCGTCCAGGGTCTTGCCTTTGGCCATCTCGGTGGTCATGCTGCTTGTGGCTATGGCTGCGCCGCAGCCGTAGGTCTTGAACTTGATGTCCTCGATGCGGTCGTCCTTGACCTTGATGTACATGGTCATCAGGTCGCCGCACACCGGGTTCCCCACGGTGCCCTCGGCGTCGGCGTCCTTCAGCTCGCCGACGTTGTGGGGGTTCTTGAAGTGTTCCAGCACCTTATCCGTATACGTTTTACCTCAACTCCTTCGGGGTTAGAGGCGACATCGCCCTCAGCTTCCGCACGACCCCTGGAAGCTGCTCGATGACGTAATCCACCTGATCGCGGTTATTATCCTTTCCTAGGGTGAATACCATGCTCCCGTGGGCCTCCTCGTGTTTGAGGCCGCAGGCCAGCAGGGCGTGGCTGGGCTCCAGGGTCTTGGCTGCGCAGGCGGAGCCTGTGCCCACCTGTACGCCCAGGTTGTCGAGGCTGAGCACGATGGACTCGCCTTCGATGTAGCTGAACCTGACGTTGGCGTTGTTGGGTAGCCTCCTCTGGGGGTGGCCGTTCAGGTAGCTCTCCGGGATGTCTAGGAGCCCCTTGGTGAGCCTGTCCCTGAGCCTGGTGAGCCTGTCGCACTCGTCCCCCATCTCTATGGCGGCCAGTTCGGCGGCCTTGCCCATGCCGACTATGCCGGGGATGTTCTCTGAGCCTGAGCGTATGCCGTTCTCTTGGCCTCCGCCTATCATGTGGGGCTTGACCCTGACGCCCCTCTTGATGTAGAGGGCTCCGACGCCCTTGGGGCCGTACATGTCGTTGCTGGACAGGGTCATTAGGTCCACGCCAAGCTGGGCAGCGTCGAGGGGGAGCTGGCCCATGGCGGCGGTGGCGTCTGTGTGGAACAGGGCGCCCTTCTCGTGGGCTACCTGGGCTGCCGCCCCTATGGGCTGTATGGTGCCTATCTCGCCGTTGGCGGCCATGACGCTGACCATGACGGTCTTGTCGTCCACCAGCTTCTTCAGCTCCTCCAGGTCCACGGTGCCCGTGTTGCAGACGGGGCACTGCTCCACCTTGAAGCCGCTGCGTGTGAGCTCCTTGGCTATGTTGATGACGCTTATGTGCTCCACGGCGCTTATGATCAGCCTGTCGCCCTTCTTCTGGTTCCTGAGGCAGCCGCCTATGATGGCCAGGTTGTTGGCCTCTGTGGCGCCTGATGTGAACACGATCTCCTCGGGCTCGCCGTGGACCAGGTCGGCCACCTGTTTGCGGGCCAGCCTCAGGGCGTTCAGCGCCTTGAACCCCATCGAGTGGAAGCTGGCGGGGTTGCCGAAGGCTTCCGTCTGGTACGGGGCCATTGCTTCAAGGACTCGGGCGTCGACGGGGTGGGCTGAGCCGTAGTCCATGTAGACCTTCATGATGCTTCAGCCTGTAGGGGGTGCCGGGTGAATTAAACGTTCACTTGCGGATTAGGAGGGTGACCTCTTCGCCTTCCTTCCTGATCTCCAGGACCTCGTGGCCCAGGCGCTTGGCGAGGCGTTTGAGGTCCTCCTCCGCGGCGGGGTCGTCGGCCGTCACCTCGAGAACCTGGCCCTTCTCCATCCCGTCGAGGGCGACCCTGGTCCTGAATATGGGTTCGGGGCAGAACAGCCCCGTGCAGTCGATAGTCACGTCTGGCTTCATCACTCTTCGCTCCTGGGTCTCGGCGGCTGGGTCATGGGCACGATCTCGTCCCTGATATACGCTAGGTACTGGCCCTGGTCCACCGTGTTGAATATGGTTACGGAGCCGTCCCTTACTAAGCCTACGGTGTGGCCGAACTTCTTGCTCTTCGTCAGTATGTACCAGGGGTCGCCGCGCTGCGTGTACTCCTTGAAGAGGCCGGTGTCCACCACGTCGGGGCCGTAGAGGCTCATCTTGTTGAGGTTGGGGATGTCCATGTTCTCGAAGAAGATGACCTTCGTCGACTCCTTGTTCTCCAGGTGGAACTTCTTCAGGGTCTCTGGGAGTATGCGGGCCTCGACTATTACCCCGATCTCGCCCCAGACTATCTCGCTGAGCCTGTTGGCGACGCTGTTGGCCAGAGCCTTCTTGTCAACGACTATAAGGTAGTCGCGGCCATCGTGTATGGTCCAGGCGAAGAGCACCTCCTTGGTGACGGGGCTGGGGGAGACCTTGCCCCTGTGGTAGTGGTGAGCCACGTAGTCGAAGCTGTAGAGGCCGGTGAGAGTGTCCTCGGTGAGGGTCAGGTTGGCTACCTCAGTCAGGAGCTCCAGCTTCAGGTCGCCCTCCGTGTACTCCTCCTCGACCCTGTGGCCCTCAAGGGCTTTACTGATGTCGGGGAGGCTTAGGTGCTCAGTGGCAACGAAGACCTTACCGGCGGTAGGCAAATGGTTTCACCTTACCTCACGTAACTGCGAGTTACAGATTTAAAATGTGAGTGAATGTAAGGTAATCGTCCATGACAAAGTGCGATTCGTTGAATGATTTTTTCCTTTTTCAATTTACACTAATAAAACTTATTTAAGCTGTAGGAAAACATATTACTAATAAGATGGATGAACCCGTGAATCTTGGAGAAATCAGAAGAGAACATCTATTTCTCAGCTATGCTACTGAAGACTGGGTTCTAGCTGATTGGTTAGTGCTCAAACTAACATCAGAGGGATACAAAGTTTGGTATGATCGCTTAAAGATGCTTGGGGGCGAATCTTATCCTATTGATATTACAGAGGCTATAAAGAATCAAACTTTTCGAGTAATCGCACTTTTATCAAAATATTCAATTTCAAAACCTAATCCTGTTAAGGAGAGAGCCCTAGCGTTAAACGTAGCTAGAGAACGAGGTATTGATGATTTTCTTATTCCCTTAAACGTTGATGGTTTGAGGGCATCTGAATTAGATTTTCAAATGTCTGACTTAGTGTATATTGCTTTTCATAGAAGTTGGTATGAAGGTATTTCAAATCTTTTAAAAAAGTTAAATAAAATTAACACACCAAAAAATATAGAAATAGGTCAGAAAGCGATAAGTCAGTGGCTTTACTCTGAAGAGCACCCAACTCTGAGGATCGAAACTCTATGGTCTAATTTATTACCCGTCATTGAGTTTCCAACGAAAATAATAAGATTTAAGGTCGCCCCAGAGATAAATATAGAATCTATTGAACCTAGCTGGTTATTCTATCGTGAATCTGAGGAATCCGTTCTAGCTTTCAACTCTCCAGAATATACCTCATATGATTGGCTCAAGGAAATAGAAACAATCGACTATCATCTCCCTGATTCCTTTTTAGATAAAACACTGAGACGAGCTACAACTATAATACTGCGAACTGGACTAAGACGCCGCTGTGAAAATAAAGGGTTAATATTTAATGAACAAACTAAACGACTTTTTTTTCCTCCTGATCTACTTCCAAATAATAGGTTATCTTTCAATCGATATGATGGAAAAAAAATCTACATAAAGGTAGTTGGAGAACGTAAATTTAGATTAATGTTCCGTGGTACTAACATAACCGAAATATCAAGATACCATCTTTCGCCTGATTTCAGCTTCTTCGCTAACCTATTAGGTGATCCAGTGATTCAACTTCAAATTAGGATATTTTGGACTAATCTTGAAGGACAACCATTGGAAGCAAAAACTGCTAACCGACGTAGAAAAAAACTATGCAAAAACTGGTGGAACTATGAATGGCTATCACGAATGATGGCTCTTATTCAATGGCTTGGAGATGAACAAGACGAGATATCACTAATAGAGAGTGATTCTGGTAAACTAAGAATTGGATTAAAACCATTATCTTTCTCTTCAAAATATGGTATAGATGAAGAAATGTTAACTCCTATTGAAGAAGGGGAGGAAGATGGCATTATTGAAGACGCTGAAGAGATAGAGGAGGAGGGAGAAGAAACTGATTCAGCGTGAGTTATTATTTCTTAATGAGCCTAATCTGGAATTTAGATATGCTCAAAAAGTGACTGATCCCAGAGTTGGTCTTTCAATATTTGGACCTTATGGAACAGATCATCCATCTCATCCTAAAAATGTCTCCTATGGAATAATAGGTACAAAAACGGGAGTTGGATTAGCCCAAGATTTTATGGAACAGATTCGTAAACCAATCATATCTAAAACATTCTCTGAAAATCCTCGTCTTTGGCCTGTTTTCCCTGGTTTCCAAGTCGCTTTCCATTCATCGATTCCTAGCACGCCTACACAAATCTTTGAAGTAGATGAGGAGCAACTTCTCAAATGCTCAATGAATCACGATCCAAATAGACGAGCGTATGATGTAACCAACTTATACTTAGAAGGTATCAAAAAAATCACAAATCCAGAT
>CAZAKG010000018.1:0-29665 GCA_964485755.1 uncultured Candidatus Bathyarchaeia archaeon
GTCACGGGCAAAGGCGTGGAGAGCTACAGGTGGGCGACCAGAGCCGGGGACGGCAGCTTCTGGAGCACAGGGATGCCCCACGTGAGCATCACCACCAGCAGGCCCAAGGAGCTCTACGACCCCCACGTCAACTACTCGGGGGGAGGATGGTGGTGGCACACACCCTACGAGACCATGGAGCACGGTGACGTGAACATCCTGGAGCTGGACCTGAGGGCGGAGCTCAACTTCATAGTCAGGATGTTGAACAGCCCCGTGCTGCCCCTGGACTTCACCCACTACGCCACCAAGCTGTACAACATCCTGGTGGACCTGCAGAAGAAGTCGGAGAAGGTTGTGGGATACTTCAACCTGCACCCGGTCATCGAGGAGGCCGAGATGTTCAAGGAGCTGGCCGCCGAGATGGAGAAGGCTATCCAGGCTAAGGCCGGGAAGCTGGAGGACGAGGAGCTCTCGGAACTCAATAGGAGCCTCATGTGGGTATCCAGACACGTGAACCCAGTCGCCCACAGTAACTCTGGGCCGAGTGAGCAGATGACCATGGAGACCTTCGGCGCGACGCCGTTTCCCAGGATAGCGGGCATAGTAGACCTCGCCAACATGACTCTGCACCAGAGCCACGAGTTCAAACTTCTGAGGAACAACCTGCTCAGGCAGAGAAACGCGGTGGAGGAGGGCTTCCACCAGGCCAACCAGCTCATCCGGGAGACCCTAGAGAAGCTGCGGTAGATGTCCTCTCCCAGCCTCTTCCGCGTCGGGCTAATTCTGACTGACCGATGCAACGTCAGATGTGGCCACTGCTGGTTCAACTGCGGACCGGACAGGGATGCTACAATGACCCGGAGACAGGCGGAGGACATTATAGATCAGGCGAGGTCCCTGGGGGCGCGGTGGGTGAGCTTCACGGGGGGCGAACCCTTCCTCGAGTACAGACTACTTCTTGGCCTGGTTGAGTACGCTTCAGGGAAAGGGCTCTACACCGAGGCTGTCACGAACTGCAGCTGGGCGGAAGACCAGAGGCTTGCGATGGACAAGCTTCGACCATTAGCGGACGCTGGCCTCACCGCCATAAACATGAGCGTGGATGACTTCCACCAGGAGCACGTGCCTCTGGACAGCGTCAGGCATTGCTTTGAGGTAGCTAAGACGCTGAACATTAAACCCGTGTTCATGGTGGCCGTGAAGCCGGGGAGCAGGATAACGGCGGAGTCACTGCCCCTGCTTATGGGTGACCCAAGTATCCAAGTTCCAAGCAGACAGCGGCTACGCAGCCCATCCGCCCTAGCCGCGGAGACGCCTTTCACGCCCGTGGGCCGTGGAGGCGAGCTAGCGTGGGCTCACGTCACCGTGGCCCAGAGCCACCGATGTGAATCCGTCCTCACAGACATAGGCGTAAAGCCTAATGGAGACGTTCTACCGTGCTGCGGGCCACTCGGATGCAGGGGAGACGCCGTCATAGGCAACCTAAGTAAAGACACCCTCAGAGACGTGCTTTCGAGGGCATGGGGTGACCCAAGGTTCACGAAGATCAGGGCAGGCTTCGAATCCGGCTCGGGCTTCGCGGGCCGCTGCCACGCGTGCTACAGGCTGTTCGAAGAAGGCTTGTGAGATGAAGGGCCCTTTCGGGCCCCAATGGCTCTGTGGCAGTGGTATCGGCTTAGCTCTCGGCATACCCGAATAAGCTGATTGAACGGTCCACGTCAAACGCTATAAGACGGTGTATGTAGTCGGGCACTACACACTCTGTTCAAGCCGCCTTCTCAGGAACTCCACCTTACCCACGTAGGTGCCGTCCAGGAGGTAGACGTCGAAGCCGTCCATGTCAACGGCGTCCGTCCTGAACAGCGGCCCGAGGAGGCTCTTTGGCGACTCCGCGTTCACGGGCAGTCCGCCGAGGAGGTCGTTGAACATGGGCATGATGATGATCTCGGGGCTCCCGGGCTCAACTCCGTATCTGTCTGTGAACTCCTCGACAGGGTCATCCCCCACCTTCACGTTGTCCTGCTCCAGGAACGCCTTCGCTAGGCTGACCTTGTCGCATCTGCCCCTTATCCACGCCCTCTGGCTCACCTTGATGCCCAGGGGCGTGTTCAGGAGCACGGTGGGGTGGTTGTGGGCCATGATCACGCAGTCTGCAGCCATGACCTCTGGCGGGGGCCAGGCGTGTCCGTGCAGCGCGGCGACCCTGAACCCATCCCCGAACATTATGCCCTTGCTGCTGTGCAGGCTCACCTCCTCGGGGAGGAACTGCTGTATGTTGGCGTCGTGGTTGCCCCGCGTGACATCGATCTTGTCCACGGCGCCCAGGAGAGTCTCGAAGAAGCCCGGTATCTCCCTCCTCTCCTGGAAGCTGGTGGCGGGCACCCCGTGCTTCACGTCGCCCAGCAGCACCAGCCTGTCCGGCCTATGTTCCTCAAGGAGAGCCGTGAGCTCCTCCAGCATCCTGCCCCACTGGTAGGGGATGCTGATGCCCTGCTTGGCCAGGTCATACTCCATGCCCAGGTGCAGATCCGCCGCCATCATAATCTTCTCCCCGTCCTCCACCATCAGCGCCGGGTGGGGCGTCAGCAGCCGGATCATACAGGTGTTCCCAAGCCCCACTGAATTTAAACCATGGGGCGCATGAAATCATGATATACGTAGCAGGGTGGATGCGTTTCATGGTGAGGCTCGTGGGTGTGGGCGACAACACGGTGGACAGGTACCTCCACCTTGGCTGGATGTTTCCGGGGGGTAACGCCGTGAATGTGGCGGCTCTGGCCCACAGGTACGGGGCGGAGTCCAGCTACATCGGGTGGCTGGGCAGCGACTCCCACGGCGAGCTTATCCTGAGGTCTCTCAGGGACGAGGGCGTTGACACCAGCCGGTGCAGGGTCGTGGAGGGCCCCAACGCTTATTGCGAGGTGGACATTGTGGGCAGCGACAGGGTGTTCGGGAGAAGCCGACTCGGCGTCCGAAGCCTCATCAAGCTGGACGAGGAGGACCTGTCCTTCATCGGGGATCACGATGTCGCCCACATGAGCGTCTACAGCTTCCTGGAGCCCCAGCTACGGGCCCTGAGCGAGGCCGCGAGGGTCTTATCCTTCGACTGCTCCTAGGGCTGGGGTGAGGACTACCTGAAGAAGACGCTGCCCTGCATCAACGTGGCCTTCATGTCCGCTCCCGGCATGACCCTGTTTGAGGTCGAGAGGCTCATGAGGCGCGTCCACGGCCTAGGTCCAGGGCTCGTGGTGGTCACGAGGGGAGGCATGGGTGCGTCGGCATACAACGGCGGCCAGCTCATCCACCAGCCTGTAGCCGAGGCCAGGGTCGTGGACACTCTGGGGGCGGGCGACGCCTTCGCGGCCAGGCTCCTGTGTGGACACGTTGAAGGCGCGGCGCTGGAGGAGTCCATGGCCAGGGCCGCGGAGTCTGCCACCGAGACGTGCGGGTACTACGGTGCTTGGGGCCACGGCGCCCCGCTGTGGGACCTCAAGGGTAAAGAGGGGTGAAGAGAAGGGTATCATAGATGTCCGCGCCCACCCAGGAGCACCTGGTCCTGGAGCAGATACTGCGGGAGCTGCGCACCGAGAAGGAGATCAGCAGGCTCAACTGGCAGAGGCTCCGCAGGACCTTCGGCAGCAGGTTCACCAGGGCTTGGAGGCTGGTCACCGAGAACCGCGTGAAGAGGTACGTGTTCAGGCCCAGCGGCAGGGAGCTCTGGATAGCCGTGGGCAACAACGCGGAGTACATGATCTACCCGCACGCCGGGTACTGCAGCTGCAGCGACTTCTACTTCAGGGTCCTTGACCAGGAGGTGGCCCTCTGCTACCATGTGATGGCGCAGAAGCTGGCCGAGGCCCTGAACCACTACGACGCCATACCAGAGGACGACGAGGCGTACGGTGAGCTGACATCCATCTGGAAGCGCTACTCTGTGATGGACTAGAGCTAAAGCTATAAGGAGACGCATGCATCGTGTTGCTGATGACAGTCCTGGTGCTTTTCAGTTTCACGCGGGTCCTCGCAATGCTCCTAGGCTTCACTGCCTTCGCCCTCGCCTTCGTCTACATGTACGCCACCGAGTCCAAGAAGACCCGCACCAAGTAGATTTATTACGCCTCTTCGACCCTATCCAACCTGAGTTCCCATGTCCACCGACGAGATCATTAAACGGATACTGGCGCTGAAGCCTAACCTCACAAGGGAGGTGGTGCAGAAGCTGATAGAGGAGGAGCGGGCTAAAGCAGCGGGGCTCCTCACGGAGGAGGCGGCGGCGCACCTGGTGGCCAGCAACCTCGGGGTAAACGGCGCCGGCGAGAGGATAGAGGCGAAGCTCAAGATAGGTGACCTTACGTCAAACCTGAGCGACGTCAGCCTCACAGGCCGCGTCATCTACGTGTTCCCGAGCCGCACCTTCGACAGGGACAGCCAGAGGAAGGGCAAGGTTCTGCGCATGATCCTCGGGGACAAGTCCGGGACGGTCACTGTGGTCTTCTGGGACGAGAAGGCCGACCACGTGGAGGCCAGCAAACTGGAGCCGGGAACCATAGTCAGGGTACTCCACGGGTACAGCAAGGAACGCCGCGGAAACATCGAGGTAAACGTGGGCAACCGCGGCCAACTCATACTCAACCCGCTGGACGCCTACGAGGAGGACTACCCCAAACTGGAGGGCTTCTTCCGCACCCCAGCCGACGTGTCAAGCGAAGGCACCGTCCACCTCCAGGGCGTCGTTGTAGACAGCTTCCCGGCCAACACGTTCAGCCGGCAGGACGGCTCCGAGGGCAAGGTGAGCCGGGTGGTCATCGAGGAGGGTGGGTCCCGCGTCAACCTGGTTCTCTGGGACGATAAGGTGAAGGAGTTCGGTGACCTCGAACCCGGGACCAGGGTCAGGGTCATATCGGGGAGCGCCCGCACAGGGAACCAGGGAAGCCCCGAGGTCCACGTGGGCTGGGGCACACAGATCATCGTCGTAGCCAAGGGCGTGAAGCCCAAGGAGCCTGTGCCCCACTGGACCAAGATAGGGGACCTGAAGGAGGGCATGAGCAGCGTCAACGTGGCCGCCCTGGCCACCCAGGTGGGAGAAACCAGGGGATTCGTCCGCAGGGACGGCTCCGAAGGCCGCGTGGTCTCCGTGCTTCTGGAGGACGACACAGGCACAGTGAGGCTCAGCCTCTGGGACGACGACGTGGAGCTGACCAAGAGGATAGAGTCCGGGAGCGTCGTCGTCGTGGAGAACGGGTACACGAGGGCGGGGTTCCAGGGCATCGACCTCAACGCGGGCCGCAACGGTAGAGTCCACGTGAACCCGGAGGAGCTGGATGTGGAGCTCCCCGAACTGGAGCGTAAGATCACCAGCATCGTTGACCTCCGTGAGGGCCAGAAGAACATCACTGTGCAGGGTCAGCTGCTGGACGACCCTGTTCAGCGGGACATAGACACGGCTAGGGGCCCGGCCACGGTCACCAACTTCAGGATCGACGACGGCACGGGGGAGGCGCGGGTGAGCCTGTGGAGGGAGCACGCTGAGCAGGCCATGGACCTCACGGCGGGCTCACAGGTTCAGCTGGAGTACATGAACGTCAGGGAGCCCTTCGACGGCCTCATCCAGTTGAGCAGCGGAGCCTTCACGAAGATCGTGATCACCAAGAAGTGACGACGCCAAGCCTCATCACATAACTCGACCTCTGGAACATGTGGAATGCAACCCTGTATCAAGAATGATCCAGATAACGGCTAATGCGACGCTTTTACAAGAATAAAAATGGAGGGCTACTTGCCCTTCTCCACCTTGCTGAGGCTCTTCTCGAATATTTCCAGGCTGGGGTCCACGAGGTCGCGTGTGATGGTCAGCGGGGGCATCCACCTGATGACGTTGACGCCGCAGTTGACGATGGCGAGCCCCTGCCTGAAGCACTCCATCATCACGTCCTCTGTCTCCTGCTTGGCGTACTCCTTGGTGTCCTTGTCCTTGACAAGCTCCACGCCCACCATCAGCCCCTTTCCTCGGACGTCGCCCATCATGGGGTGCGTCTCCGTCATCTCCTCCAGCCGCTTCTTGATGTAGGCGCCCTCCCTCTGGGAGTTCTCCAGCAGCTTCTCGGACTTGATGACGTCGATGACGGCCAGGGCCGCGGCGCAGCTCACAGGGTTCCCTCCGAAGGTGGATGCGTGGCTGCCCGGCGTCCAGTCCTGGATGTCCGCCCGCGACGCCATGACGCCTAGAGGCATGCCCGCGGCGATGCCCTTGGCCATGCAGACTATGTCGGGGACCACGCTCCAATGCTCTATGGCGAACCACTTGCCTGTGCGGCCGATGCCTGACTGGACCTCGTCCACGGCGAACAGGATGCCGTTCTCGTCCAGCAGCTTCTTCAGCTTCTTGAAGTAGCCGTCGGGGGGCACAACGTAGCCGCCCTCGCCCTGGATGGGCTCAGCCAGCAGCATGGCCACCTCCTCGGCGGGCACGTACTTGTGGAACAGGTACTCGTCTATGTAGTCCACGCACGTGTAGTTGCAGTCGGGGCACTCCAGGTGGAACGGGCACCTGTAGCAGTACGGGTAGAAGATGTGCTCAACGCCGGGCACCAGTGGGCTGAAGCGCCTCCTCTGGTAGGGCTTGGACGCGGTCAAGCTGACGGCGCCCATGGTGCGGCCGTGGAAGCTGCCGATGTAGGCCAGCAGACCCTGCCTTTGGCTGTGCCAGCGGCTCACCTTCATGGCGGCCTCTATGGCCTCGGCGCCGCTGTTGCCATAGAAGAACTTTTTCTTGTGCTTACCAGGCACCAGGTTGTGGAGGACCTCGCTCAGATTCACGTAGCCGTCGTAGAAGAAGTCAGTGTAGCTGTAATGAATGAACTTGTCCACCTGATCCTTGATGGCCTTGATCACCTTGGGGTGGCTGTGGCCGACGCTGCAGACGGCCAGGCCCGCGTTCATGTCTATGAACTCGTTGCCATCCACGTCAACAACTATGTTTCCCTCGCCTCGCTCGATGACCAGCGGGTAGGCCCGGCCGAAGCTGGGAGAAATGACCGCCGCGTCTCGTTCAACGATCTTCTTGGCCTTGGGTCCGGGCGGGGTTACCTTAATCTTTGGATAAGTCAAACCTGACACCCTCAGCTTGAGGGTGGCCCGTCGATTTAAAAGGCTGCCTTAGCTGGGTGAGAGGATAATCTCGATTATAGAGACATGGGCTTCCCTGCCGTCGTCACGTTTTAAATTATCAGTCCCCACCCTGATGTCCCTGATAACGGCGTCCTTGAGGAACACCCTCCTGAGGAGTTCAACGGCGTCCACGGCCTTGTTAATGTGTTTTCCTCTTGCCCTTATGAGGATAGTCTCGGCGCCAGCGTTGAACAGGGTCAGGCAGGCGACGATGTAGTTCATGATGGGCTTGATGCCCATGATGACTATGTTCCTCTTCTTAGGCTCCGCGTCTGACACAGGTCCATCCTCCAATGAACATCTTAGTGTACAATGGGCTATGCGCGGCTGTAGTTGCTACGCAGTCGGGCCTACAGGGGGAAGAAGACCCTCGCCAGAACCACTGCAGCTATGAGCACCACTGATACGCCAATCACGAACTCCGGAGGAATCTTGACTCCGTTTGTCTCGTCCTGGAAGAACCTCATGAGGCCGGCGCTGCTCTGGGGCATCCCGGCCCCGCTTTTACTTTTTTTCTTGCTCACAGTTGCTCGCCAAAGGGTACACGGGGCTGCAATAATAAGGTTTTCTTACCTCTTCCCCTTTGGCTTCATGAAGTCTGTGAGGTTGAACTGCGTGGGCTCGGCCTCCTTAGGCTTCTCGTCCACGAAGATGCTGTCCAGCTCCTCCCTGACGAGCTCTATGCGGTCGTTGTAGTAGTCGCCCAGGTTGTACTTCTCAATTATCCGGGTCGCGGGCGCAAGGTACTTCTCGATGCCTCCCCTGTGCACGGTCATTTGTATGGACCCGCCACACCTGTCGCAGACGCCCTTAAGCGGGGGCCTCCTGAACTTCTTGTTGCACTTGCTGCACCTGAAGCCCTGCCGAGTGAAGGCTCGCAGGTTGCCCACGATGTCCTTCATGAAGTGGCTGTTAAGTATCTTCAGGGCCACGGTCTGGCTGTCCACGGCTCGCAGCTTCCTGGTGAGGTCGAGCTGGCTCTCAAGCTTGTCCAGCATCGTGTGGAGGCTGTTGTAGGCCCCCACGTGGCTGCCCTGGTTTATGTCTGTGCACTCCTTGGTGTAGCTGAAGCCGGCGTACTGGGCTTGGGTTCCGAGCCTCCCGCCCAGGGTGTCTACCAGTCCCTCGAACTCCCCCGGCTTGGCGCCCCTCATGGTCATCTCGTAGAACTCGGGCGGGTACCTGCCTATCACGTCCACGTTGTGGCTCTCCTTGTCCACCTCCTCGGGGTTGAGGTTAGGTATAATGAAGAGCGGCGCGTCCATGAGGCCGCCGCTCTGCTTCGGGAGGTACAGTTTACTGAAGTTTAGCAGAGGATCCAGGGCCATCATCACGGAGTCCTCGTCCCCGTCGCAGTTCCTCCGCTTGGCCGCGTGCCAGTAGGGGTGAGCGTAACAGTTCCTGACCTTGCTCCACCCTATGAGGCGGCCCACTATGGATGCCGATGTGTGGGGCGCGAGCCCCACTATTATGTGGCCCACGAGCTGGTCCCTGTTATCCACCTTGTAGTAGGGCTCAAGCTTGTAGAAGTCGCGGAGCTCGTCGTCCAGGAACTTCGTGGCCTTTACTAGGTAGTCGCCGCACTCCTCGGGCAGCACCACGTCCTGGACCATGAGTTCAAGCATCTGGTCGGGGCGTTCAAGGGGCTCCCCGTCCACGTCGTGGGTGTACCCCAGCTGCCGCAGCTTCTCCACGGCTACCCCTATCTCAGCCGGCTTGAAGTGGGTCAGCGGGATGTCGGTGAGGTCGTATCGAAGGGTGCCGTCCTTGAAGACGCTGAGGTCGTACCTGGCCCGGAGCATAGCCTTGCCTAGGTGCTCTGGCACCCTGGCGTCGTTCATCAGCTTCTTAACGCACTTGATCCTGTCCGGGATGCTGCCTCCTATGTGCTTCCGGGCCTTCTCCAGCTCCTCCCTCAGGTCCAGCTCCAACGACTCGTACTTAACAGGCGCCACGTTGCAAGCTGGGCACTTATCGCCCTCGACGGGCCTCCTGCACCTGGGGCACCTCTTGATCACATTGGTGAGGCCGCCGCAGTTCTCGCATAGGGGCGTCGTTGAGTAGTAGCCGCACGCCGGGCACTCCCTCTGGACGAGCTCCACCCGTATCTTCTCCCCTCGCCTGGCCCTGGTCACGTCCCTCTGGGGGCCGCCCGCGTTACCCACCGGGAAGAGGCCGTGGACAAGGGGGTTCATCTTCCTCTCCTTAGCCTTCTCGGGGCGGCCCATGCGCGCACCCACGTAGACGTAGGCCTTCTCCCTGACCTTGAACCCGGCCCACGTGTTCACCTGGGCGAGGGGCTCCGTCTCCTTCGCCTCCACGTATCGTGTGCTCAGGGCCAGGCACCTCTCCAGGATGGGGGCCGAGTCGTCCAATACCACTCCACCCTTCTTGGAGCCGTGGGGCACAAGAAGAGTCTCCAGGGTCTCCTTGTCCTCGGGGCTCAGCCCTATCTCTTGGGCTCCCCAGTTCTCGGCCAGGCTGTTCCTGAGGCTCAGCAGCCGCTCAAGGGTGACCTTTGACCAGTCGTAGGTGTACCTTGGGTGGAGGGGCGCATCGATCCTCGTCAGGGCGAGAGCCTCCTCCGGCGACGGAGGATTCATGGTATCCTCCATGAGCACCCGTATCCGGTCTACGCTGATGCCGGTGAGCTCCTCGGCGGGCTTCTCGCCCACCGCCTCCAGCGCGTACTCGACGTCGTAGCTCCACTGGTCCTCGTCGTATCCGGCAGGGAGCAGCGGCTGGTTGAACTGGATGAAGTCCCCGGCGTTGATGAGCACGTCGCCGTTGAACAGTATCCTGTCCACCTGGTCGTAGACCCTGTGGGCAGTGTCCACGTCGCCTACGCGCACGACGCTGCCATCCTTCAGCCTGACCACAGGCGGCTCCACGCTGTCCACAGGGCAGACGGCCGCCGACTTGCCGGGTAGCTCTATCCTCAGCTGTAGGCCCGTGGTCATGAAGCCGTTGAGGGTCACCATCGTGGCGGGGTGGATGCCGCAGGCGGCCAGGCCGGTGGTCCGCGCCCTCCCGTACCTGAGCCTGAAGCCGCCGGGGGTGTTGGGGAAACTGAACACTGGGCGGCCTACGATGATCTCCTCCATGAAGGCGGCCGTGGGCTTCTTGTTCTCCTCTTCCCCGTTACCGGCCTTCTTTTTACCCAACTTGTTGAGCCACTCCCACCCTTCGATGCCCATGCTCTCACATACGCCGCATAGTTTACGGGCCCGCCCGACTACGCCGTCCACGACGACGATGAGGGCCCCGCCCCTGAGCCTGTTAGTCTCGATGCCTGGCACGTCTCTGTAGTTGGACGCCTCGAAGGGGTCTGTGGAGACGCCGGTTGCCTCTACGGGGATGTTCTTCATTGCCAGCTCCAGGTCCTCGTCGGTGACGTGGTACTGGAACCGCCTGACGCTGCGCTCGTAGATGCGGACCTCCTCGATGAATCTATTGACGACGTTCTCGCTGGGCTGGTACCGCTCAAGGCCGAGGTTTCTGCGCACAACGTCGGCTATGACGAGGGTGAGGGCCTGGGCGGTGCCTCCGGCCGGCCTGATGGGGCCGGCGAAGTAGACGCTGAGGAACTCTGTGTGGTCCGGGTTCTGCTTGATGACGATCTTGGGGATGCCCTCTATGGGGGCTATGGTTACGCCTTCTGTCATGATGGCGAGGGCGGTCCTGATGGCCTGGTCCGCGGCTCGCCCCCTCTCCATTGAGCCGAACCTGCCGAGGGCGATCTCCGTGGCTATCTTGAAGCTCATCTCCTGGCGGTTCATGCCCTCTAGTTCCCTCATCCTCTGGGTGATCCCAGGCGGCCCTATGAGCTTCTCAATCCTGTCCGCGATGTCCGTGGTTATCTCGGGCTCCGGCTTCAGGGCCGCGTCTAGGCCCTTCGCTCTGGCCTCCTTGGCCACCTCGTACAGCTTGTTGAGCTTCTCCTCAAGCTCCGTGAAGTACCTCTCGTAGGCTGGGGGCATCTCCACCTGTATCAAAGCGCTCTATCCTTTTTCTCTGAGTCGAGTGATAAATAAGGTGTCCCGGGCTCTTTACCTTTACCCGGGCCGTCGCCGCTAATTAAGTGGGTCAGGGCTTCCTCTTTATTGCCTGGACGATGGCGCCGATCTTCTCCCTGACTTGGCCTTCCTCCTCGACGAGGGTGCCGGTCACAACGGCGTCCGCGCCAGCCCTGCTGGCCGCCGCAGCCGCCTCGGGGGACCTTATGCCGCCGCCGACGATCAGCGGAACGCTTAAGATCTTCTTGACCGCGCCGATCATGGCGGGGGGTATGGGCTCTCTGGCCCCCGACCCCGCCTCCAGGTACACGAACCTCATACCCAGCGTCTCCGCAGCCAGGCTATACCCTACGGCCAGCTCGGGGTACCTGTAGTTGATGAGCCTGGCCTGGCCGACGTAGCCGGCGACGCAGCCCTCACCCACGATGATGTACCCCATGGGCAGGGCCTCAAGGCCGTACCTCTTGACGAGGGGCGCCGAGATGACGTGGGCGTCAATTATGTAGTACGTGTTCTGGCTGTTAAGGAGGCTCATGAACCAGATGGCGTCAGCGTACCTGCTCACCCCCATGGGCCCGTTGGGGAACAGTATGACCGGGACCTTCACCTTCCCCTTGATGCTCTGAACCGCCGCGTCCAGGTCCTCCGTGGCCGCCAGGGTCGAGCCTCCCACCATGATGGCAGCTGAGCCGCCCCTCTCAGCCTCGTGGGCTATGGCCGCGCAGTCGAACCCTGAATTCTTGTCTGGGTCCACGAGGGTGATGTGGATGCAGCCGTCCTTAGCCATCCTGTCATGGAGGTATTGCTCGACTTTACCCGTCATTGCTTCGGGGGCTCCTCAACTCCGTAGAACTTGTCCACGAATATGCAGTAGGCGTCAACGGCGTCCGTGTTCCCGGGTACCGGGAACTGCTGTTGGAGGGAGCAGCTGCTGCAGATGATCCTCGCGTAGCCCTCGCCCGGGTGGAGTATGATCCCGACGGTGTTCATGCCACAGTTGGGGCACAGGTACTGGTCGGGCAGTTTCTTCTTGATGATCTTCACTACTTTCTGTCTTTTTCGTCCCATGTCTCTCCCTCTTTTCGATAAGGAGTGCTCTAGCTTAGTCTTAAGATTAGTGGAAGCCGCCGTTTATGTTCGTTTGCTTTTATCCTCCTCTGGACGGCCTCAACCTTCTCCAGCGTGATCTTCAGGGCCTCAGCTATCATCTGTGCCTCAGTGCCCTTCTCTAGGCTGAGGAGGACGAGGTCTAGGGTCGCGTAGTCTATGCCCAGGTCGGCTTCAGTTGTCTGGCCCGGGAAGAATCCGGGAGTTGGGGGCTTCATGATGATGCTCTCCGGCACGTTCAGGTGCACGGCCAGCTGCCTGATCTGAGTCTTGTACAGGTCGCCGAGGGGCATCAGGTCAACCCCGCCGTCCCCGTACTTGGTGAAGAAACCCGTCATGAGCTCGGTCTTGTTGGAGGTGCCCATCACCATGCGGCCTAGCCTGTTGGCGTAGTGGTAGGCCACGGTCATTCTGACCCTGGACTTGACGTTGCCGCCGGATATCCTGTCAGAGGCGTCGTAGAGGGGCAGCGTATCACGCATCACGTGTAATATTGGCGTGATATCCACCGTGCTACACGTGACGCCGAGGCTCCCGCAGTGTTGCATCACATCCATGATATCACGCTGAGGCGTGACATCACGGTCTGGCAGCGTTACTGCTGTGACCCTCTCAAGCCCTAGGGCCTTCACGGTCAGTGAGAGTGTGACGGCCGAGTCCAGTCCTCCACTCACCGCCACTACTGCCCCCTTCACACCGGCTTTCTGCACGTTCTCGGCGATGAACTCAGTGATCTTGCTCTCAGTTTTTTCACAGTTTATAGCTAGATTCTTGACTGAGACCATGTTTAAATGTCGTGAACCGACGTGTAATAAATGCTTCCACCATGTATATTGCGTGTTTTAATTAATATAAGCTGCATCAGTAATCATGTTTTAACATAAAGAGTTAAGATTTAGGTGTAGTGGAATTCATCGAGATTGGTCAATGATTAGTTCATCTGGTATACAGTTTTGTAGACAGCGTTATATCGTTTGAACATGATATCAATGTGAGGTTTAGCAGACATGAGTTCTGAGGGATACCAAAATATAATCCAGAAAACCTTTAAGGACCAAATTGCTGACCTGTTGTTAAAAAATAGCAATTTAACAAGGGTTCAGTTTGAAACACTGGTTATTGACTTATTAGCGGACGTAGTGTCAGATGAAAAGGTTCCTTTTAGTCAAAAGGCTTTTTTTAGACGTAATAAGGTTAGTAGAGGCTCATTTAGCCGCTCTTTAGCGCAGGCTCGTGGCAACGTGATCTCTAGTATATTCACTATTGTGTTGCTGAGTTATATTGGAGTGTTCGACGCCAGGCCATTCGATGACTATTATTTTTTAGCTGAAAAATTGAAAGAATACGTAACTATGCTCGAAGATAAAGAGTCGAATAATTCAAAGAGCCTCCTAAAACAGATAGAAGCCGAGTTGGTTGAAGGAATATCCAGGCTAGCGTCACCTACAAGTATCAAGATGATGTGATATCACACTACATCACAGAGGATAGGGCTACACAGCATTGACCTAAAGCAGTTCCGCCGTCACCTGGAGGGACCTTAACGTTGAACATGACTTCAAGTCCAGCGGACGATAGGGCTTGATTGATGGTTACAGCTATCTGCTCGTTTACTAGAACTCCACCTGAGACCGCTACTTTTTTAATACCTGTGGCCTCAGAGATCATTATAGTCATGTCACTGATGCCTCTAGCCAAATAATCCTGGGCGGAATAGGCTATATCGCCATATTTATGGCTCTTTTTCGCAAATACACATTTATATAAAATATCAGATGTTTTAAGGATATATTTTCCTTTTAAACTTACAATGTCCGGCTCGTAATGCAGAGAATCACCGCTTACCATGGCAATGGCCTCAAGCCGCATGGCCGGCTCGCCCTCATATGTTCTATGATACGTAAGATCGAGAAGAGAGGCAACCGCGTCGAGGAAACGGCCGGCTCCTGAAGTTCTTAGAACATTTTTACTTCTGGACTGTCTCAGTATCAGCTCTAACTCGTTTTTTCCTTGAGGTAACGCCTTTTCTACGTGATTCTCTGTGATATCACGTATAATATGATCTGTGATGGTATTTGTGAGGCCCGCTACAAGCATCCTATAGGGATAATATGCACATTGGTCTCCCCCGGGCATGGGTAGATATTCTAGTTGTCCGAGCCTCTCGAAACCTGAATATGTTGATTTTAGTATCTCTCCGCCCCAAATTTGCATATCTTGGCCGTAACCTGCGCCATCCAAGGCTATACCGATAACCTCCTCGTCCACAGGGATCATATTCTCCGCCATAACTGACGCTACGTGAGCGTGGTGGTGCTGTGACCTCACGGCCTCCACGCCCATCTCCTGTGATATCACTCGAGCGTACTGTGACGTCATGTACTCCGGGTGCAGGTCACAGCCAATCACATCGGGGTTACGTGTGATGTGCAACAGGTCACGCATGGTGCCTAGGGCCTGTTTCTCGGATTCCAAGCCCTCCAGGCTGGTTATGTCCCCCAGATACTGGGTCATGAAAACCTTTCCCTTCGTGGCCACGGCGGCGGCGTTCCTCAGCTCCGCCCCGACGGCGAAGCAGGTGCCTTTCCTGAAGGGTATATCGATGGGGTCAGGGACGTAGCCCCTCGAACGTCTCGTGAAGGCTGGCCTGCCCTCTATGGCTCTGAGAACCGAGTCGTCGCTCCTGTTCACGATGTCCCTGTTATGGAGCAGAAAATAGTCGGCCAAACCACCTAGCTCGGCGAAGGCGACCTCGTTCGTGGAGACCATGGGCAACCCCGGCTTGTTTCCGCTGGTCATCACGAGGGCTGGCTCGCGTAGACGATTGAAGAGCATTGTCTGGATGCCCGTGTAGGGCAGCATGACGCCGAGTCTGTCGAGGCCCGGCGCCACCAGCTCGGAGACCACCCTGAACCGCTTCCTCAAGAGCACTATAGGCTTTCTCCAGGACAGGAGGTGCCTCCTCTCGTCGGGTGTGAACTCGGCGTAGGTTCCCACGGCGTCTAGGCTGGGGGACATGAGGGCGAAGGGCTGGTAGGGTCGGCTCTTACGCCTCCTAAACTCTTCGATCACGTCGTCCCTTGTGGCCAGGGAGGCTAGGTGAACCCCTCCGATGCCCTTCACGGCCAGGATGTTGCCCTCCATTAAGAGTTTAGCCGCCTCGGCGAACACGTCCCCTGTCTCCACGGCTCTCCCCCGGCCGTCGTGGAGGCTCATGGTGGGCCCGCACCGGCTGCACGTCATGCCCTGGGCGTCAAACCGCCTGTCCAGGGGGTCATGGTAGTCCCTCTGGCAGTCGCTGCACATGGGGAAACCATGCATGTGGGTCCTCTCCCTGTCGTAGGGCAGCGCCTTGACCCCGGTGAACCTGGGGCCACACCAAGCGCACGCTGTGAAGGGGTACTCGTGCCACCGGCTCCCAGGGTCAGCCACGTCAGCGAGGCACTGCGGGCAGATGCCTATGTCCGGCGGGAACAGGCCAGACGCCACCTCTCCCCTGTTCTTGCTCTTATCGATCCTAAAGTCGCTGAACCTGCCCCTGTAGGGTCTGAGCTCGCACGTGATCTCGTCTATCTCCGAGACCTCCGGGGCACCCTCCCTGACGTCGTCGAGGAACGAGGCCACCTGAGCCTCGGAGCCCTCGGCCACGACCTCGACGCCCGCGTCCCCCAGGTTGATCACGTAGCCTGTGAGCCCGTTCCCGACGGCCGCTCTGTAAATGAAGGGCCTGAAGCCTACGCCCTGAACACGGCCCGTGATGCTGACCTTAGCCTCGACCTTTCCGCCGGAACTCAACAGTATTCACGTCTATGATGAACTGCGTAATTTAAACTATGGGCAACACGCCGCTTGCCGAGTGACGAATCGTTACCATCGGAAACGATTATCCAAATTATCTCTCTTAATGAATTCATATCGAAAATCATTCCATGATACGAAACGGTAAAAAGGGGTGAACCACAACATTATCATAGGGACAGTCTTGGAGCTGGTTTTCACAACCATCGCGTTGTTCATGGTGACCATCGTGGCCAGCTACATCTTCTACAAACGCATCAAGATGGCCCAGGCCGAGTACGAGGGCAGCAAGGAGTCCGTCATGAACATCACATCGGGGTTCACGCGGCAGGTGAAGAGAATGGAGGCGGGCCTCAGCAAGATAGAGGACGACGCCGCCCAGGCCAGGTACATGGCCGCGGAGGCCCTGAAGGTAGGCCAGGGAAGCAACGAGGCCACCCTCCAGGGGCTTGAGAAGGTGAAGGAGCTCAGCGGCAGGGTTGAGGGCATCGAGGGCAACGTTGAGAAGATGAGGGCCGAGCTCCAGAAGCTGGCCGCCCAGCCCAGGGCAGCGCCCGCCATAGCACAGGTGGACGCCCCCATACCCGTCCAGGGCGAGAACGTGTTCCAGAGGCTCACAGGCACAGAGCTCGAGGTCCTACAGATGATAATGGACCTGAACGAGGGCTC
This sequence comes from uncultured Candidatus Bathyarchaeia archaeon, assembly GCA_964485755.1. Classification (GTDB taxonomy): domain Archaea; phylum Thermoproteota; class Bathyarchaeia; order TCS64; family TCS64; genus RBG-16-57-9. The sequence continues at coordinate 16,740 of CAZAKG010000018.1, forward strand.
GGTCCCAGAGATCAGGAACAAGATCGGTAAGACCCGGGAGCACACGGCCCGGCTCCTCAAGAAGCTGTACGACAGCGGCTTCATAGACCGCAACACCAGCGGCATGCCCTACAGGTACGCCGTGAGGAAGGAGATCAGGGACCTGCTCCTGGTGAAGCGGGAGCAGACAGCCATCGGCCTCTAGCTGCATTAAAATACCCTCACAGCCTACATTCTGCCCATGCAGGACACAACATGGGAGAAGGCTCCGAGCTTCGAGCCCGTACCCGGAGTGCGGATCAGCATCATAGGAAACGGCATGCACGCGACCCAGTGCTACATAGTCATCCAGCCAGGCGCCGTGGTGGACTGGCACAGCCACCCCCACGAGCAGATGGGCACCCTCATCTCTGGGGCGGGGGAGCTTAGCACCCGATCCAAGAAGGTGAAGGCCAAGCCGGGGGCCGCGTGGTTCCTACCGCCCAACGAGGAGCACAAGTTCGAGACCACAGGGAAGGAGCCCGCCGTCGTCATAGAGACCTTCGCCCCGGCGAGGACAGACTACGTGATCAAGGTAAGATAAGGAACCAGGTTGACTCAGGAACTCCAGCCCATCATCAACAGGGTCATAGAGGCAGGGTACCAGCTATCGCCCGAGGCGTTCAGCCACCTACAGTCTCTGCCCCCGGATCAGTTGGGCAGGCTGATCCAGAGGGCTCTAGCGGAGGCGGAGGCACGGCCCGACGTCTACGTGCTGGACATGGAGTTCCTGAGCGGCCTTGAGGCACCCAGGCAGACCACACAGGTCAAAGCTGCGCCGGTCGTCGCCGAGGTCGAGTCCAGGTTCGAGGTGCTCTCCGCGAGGGACTCGGAGCCCGTGGGGGACGTGAACGGATTCATCGACTACTTCAACAGCAGGTTCAAGCAACTGGAGGCCATCCTCAGGAACAGGTTCGACGTGAGGGACGCGATACCCCTCAGCCAGGCCATCAAGCTGCCCTTGAAGACCAAGTTCAAGACCATCGGCATGGTGGCAGGTAAGAGCTCCAGAAGCAACCGTCTCTTCCTCGACCTCGAGGACCCGGAGTCCAGCGTGACCGTCATGGTGTCAGGCGAGGAGGCCGTCAAGAAGGGCCAGGAAGTCTTGGACGACCAGGTCATCTGCATCGACGGCCTCAAGTACAGAGACGACCTGTTGATAGCAAACGACCTTATATGGCCGGACGTCCCGATGCATGACACCGGGAAGGCCGAGGAACCCGTCTGCGCGGTCTTCGCGGGCGACGTACACGTCGGCAGCAAGTACTTCAGGGCCGACCTGTTCGACAAGTTCATCAAGTGGATGAACCGGGAGCTGGGGCCCCCCGCGTCCCGGGAGCTGGCCGCCAAGGTGAAGTACCTGGTCATAGCAGGCGACCTAGTGGACGGTATAGGCATCTACCCTGAGCAGCTGGACGAGCTCACCATCACCACACAGGAGGCCCAGTACGAGGAGGCGGCGCGGCTGCTCTCACAGCTCCCCGGCCACATAGAGATACTGGTGATACCGGGGAACCATGACGCGGTCAGGCGAAGCCTCCCCCAGCCTCCCATCTCCGAGAAGTACGCCCCGGCCCTCTACAGGGACCCCAGGATCCACTTGCTGCCCAGCCCATGCACATTCAGCCTACACGGCGTGAAGGTTCTCCTCTTCCACGGTAAAGCTCTGGACGACATACTAAGCTCCACGCCGGGCCACAACTTCCACAGCCCAGTGAACGGCCTGGAGCTCCTCATGCGTTGCCGCCACGTGGCGCCCATCTACGGGCAGAGCACGCCCATAGCCCCCGAGAAGGTGGACAGGCTCGTGGTCGACATCATACCGGACGTCGTGGTGGTGGGCCACATCCACATCCACGAGACAAAGAAGTACCACAACGTCAACCTCATATGCTCGGGCAGCTTCCAGGACCAGACGCCCTTCCAGAGGAGGATGAAGCTGGATCCCACACCCGGCGTCATCTCGGTCTACAACCTCATGAACCACCAGCATATCCCGCTGGACCTCGAACGACTGAGCTGAGCCCCTTAGCCACCATGTCAGCCACACGCAGCGCCTCGGGCTTCCTAGCCGTCAAAGCCTGGTCCACGAGAACATCCTCGGCGAACTCCGTTGAGCAGCCGACGCACTCATAGTAGACGACGGGGTGGCCACCGATCTTCAGGGGATGGATGTCCCCCAGCGCACCGTACATCCTCCAGCGTTCACGCCAGTCGCTGAAGTGTTTACGGAGGGCGCCCAGCGTAGCCTCGACATCAGGCCGGTCAGCGCTAAAAACTATCACGGGCACGCCCGTCTCCCTGTAAACACGTTCAACGTCCACCACGTTGAACCCCGCGAAGGTGACGCCCCCCAGGATCACGGCGTCCACCTCAAGCCCCGTCAACATGTTTAACAAGGCATCCGTGGCGTCCAGCCCATCCACCTTGACCCTGCGGAGCCTCACATCCTGTACTACGGCTCCGCAGAGCCTTGTTAAACATAGAACCGTGTACTGACCAGCATCCGCTAACTCCCTGCGGAAAGCCTCGAAGCTGCCGTCTTCGACCCCCGCCACCGTGTAATGGGGTCTCAATACTTGTCGAGTTTTCCTTGGATCTTGGTCTTTATTAGGAATTGGGCGTAGGCCGTCTTGGGGACCTTGACGGTCCCCGCCTTCACAGTGATTCTGCTGATGCACTGCAATGCGTTCTTGTCGACGTCCTTCTCAAAAACCAGGCTACCGTTGCTCTCGATGGCGAAGGGACCCATCTCGGAGGCGATCTCCTTGATGTCCTCCTTAGAAAGGCTCACCTCACCGTCGTCGTCGATGGTCAAAACAAATTCTGGTCCGGAGTTAGATGCTTGACCAAGGCTGACGATGGCGGCGGGATCATCACCCTCACCGTTTATGAAGGCCTCGAGGGCGTTGTTGACGACGTCGGCCACGTTCTTACCGTCCTTCTTGGCCATGGAGAAGACCTCGTTGTACAGCTCCGTGTTGAGGCCCCTTATTGCGACGGTTTTACGCGGCATGTTTACTGTTGCACCTGTTTATTTGTTTATTTGTTTACTTGTTAACAAGTATACTTATAAACTTATCGGGGCTGTTTACATTTTAGCCCCGGGTGGGGAGTCCGGAGTTAGATGTAAGTGTCAAACACGGTAGCCCTAGATAAGACACTCTCCAAGAATAAAAATCGCTCGGTTCGAGTACCCAGCGGGAGAGAGGCGAACTTCGCCAAATATGTTGAAGTTTTCCGGAAGTTGTTACTTTTAAACGAGAAGAACGACCTGGCCACGACCCTGAAGAACATCCAGGAGCTCATGAGCTTCAGCGAGAAGATCTTCAGCAGCAGCGCGGTCAGCGAGGCGTTCCTGTACTTCTGCCTCCACGGCGCGAGCACCGCATGGGTGCTCCAGTGTGAGCTCAGCATGCCCGAGGCAACCGTGTACAGGGCCCTGAAGAGGCTCCGCGCCATGGGGGTCGTGGTGCCCGCCCTGAAGGTTAGCAAGGTGAAGCGCAGTAAGGGAGGCCCCAGGCCCACGGTGTGGGCCATAGACAGCGCCACGCCCGACGAGGTCAGCGTGGCCCTGAAGCACCACTACAGGATGCTGAGCCCCAAGTTCAGGGTGGCCGAGGAGGTGGCCCAGACCATACTGGACGAGTTCGCCGAGAAGGGTATGCCCCCTGAGATCAACTACAGGGACATCATGGTCCAGGTGAGGGAGTTGAAGATACCCTTCAAGGGCCCCGACATCGCGGACCTGGCCGCGCAGTATCTGCACGAGCGCGGCATCAAGGTCTGGCGGTGAATCACTCTCCCCATAACTCCCCCAAAAATCCGCCCCCTCCCTGGGGAGGGGAGGGGGCACATCTCATCACGCGTGGCTGTAGTACAGTACGCCGTCGCGCTTCTTCTCCGTCACCTCGCCCTTGTTCCTCAGGTACACGAGGTGGGCGTAGGTCTCCGTGGCGGCCATGCGCTTAGTCCAGAAGCTCATCTCGGGCCAGGGCCGGCTGTCCCAGTGGACCCTGCTTCCAACCTGGTACACGGTCTTCTCGCCGTCCCTCAGGGTGTCCCTAATCTCCTGGAGGCGCCGCCCGTGGTGGACGTGTAGCTGCTCGACGCGCTCCTTGAGGTTGTTGAAGGCCCACTCGTGGCCGGGGAGCACCGTCTCCACGTCCAGGTCCTTGACCTTGTCCAGGCTGCCCAGGTACTCGGCCAGCGGGTCCCTCTGCTCGTAGCTGTGCAGCGCGACGTGGCTGGTGATCTTGGGGAGGACGTGGTCGCCGCTGAAGAGGAGCCTGTTCGCGGGGTCGTGGAGCACGATGTGCTCCTGGGCGTGGCCAGGCGTCCACATGACGTGGAGCTTGTAGCCGCCCAGGTCCAGGGTTTCGCCGTCCTCCAAGGTCCTGTCGATCCTGAGGGGCCTGGGGACGTCCCTGAAGGCGTACACGAAGCGCGCCAAAAAGTTGAGGTACTCGGCGCCCCCGAAGAGCCGTGTCTCGTCCACGGTTAGCTCGTACAGGTTCCTGTACTCTTCCTGGACCCTAGTCTGCTTCTCCGCGGCCACGGTGCTGGCCACCAGCTCGGCGCCTTTCTCCTGGAAGGTCTCCGCCAGCCCTATGTGGTCGTTGTGCAGGTGCGTCAGGATGACCCTCTCAACGTCCTCGGGCTTGAGGCCGTGCTCCTCCAGCTGCCTCTCCAGGCTCCTGTAGGCGTAGTCCGTCGGGACACCTGTGTCTATCAGCGTCCTTGAGTTCGTCAGCAGGTAGCTGAAGGTCTTGCCGAGGGGGTTCCTCTCCATGGGCACCTCCAGCTGGTGCACGTCCTCCATGATCTTCAAAGGGGAATCACGGATAGGGGCGCTTATCCTCCCTTTAAACCCATTCCAGCCGCCGCGGAGCCCCACAGTCGGTGTTTTATAGGTTGAAACCGAGGCTTCAGGTATGAAGCGCATTCAGCCCCACATAATGTGCGGGGTCGGCGACGTGGCGCGGTACGTCCTCATGCCCGGGGACCCCAGCCGAGTCGAGAGGATAGCGGGCTTCCTCGACGAGGCGCACAAGGTGGCGTCGTACCGCGGCTACGTGACCTACACCGGTAAGGCCGGGGGCGTGGAAATCTCCGCATGCTCCACCGGGATAGGGTGCCCGTCCGCGGCCATAGCCATGGAGGAGCTCATGAGGATCGGGGCCGACACCTTCATCAGGGTGGGGACCACGGGCGCCCTTGTGCCCCGCTTGGACAGCGGCGACATCGTGGTAGCCACCGGGGCCGTGAGGTGGGAGGGCACGTCCAAGACCTATGCCCCCCTAGAGTACCCCGCCGTTGCCAGCTACGAGGTCGTGGACGCCCTCCTCCGTGCAGCCGATGAGCTAGGAGTGAAGGTCCACCCGGGGATCATCATCAGCAGCGACGCGTTCTACGGGGGCAACGAGGAGGTGCTCAGGAGGTTCGGGGAGGCCAACGTGCTGGCCATCGAGATGGAGAGCAGCCTCATGTTCACCCTAGCCTCCGTGAGGGGCATGCGCGCCGGCTCCATATGCACCGTGGACGGCAACATCTTCAAGGGCTCCGGGAAGGGCGAGTTCGAGCCCGGGGAGAGGAGCGGAGAGCAGGCGGACAGGGTCCAGAGGAGCATAGAGGACGAGATCAGGGTGGCCGTCCGCGCCGTCCAGCTGCTGGACGAGGGCTAGCTACTCCCTCTTGTAGGGCTTGTAGTCGCTGGGCGGCTTCGCCTTGCCCACAACCCCCGCCAGGACGGCCACCGTCAAGACGTAGGGGATCATGAGTATTATCTGAGGCGGCAGGATGCCGAGGCTCTGCAGCCGCATCTGGAGGGCGTCCGCGAACCCGAAGAGGAGGCCCGCCTCCAGGACGCCGAAGGGCATCCACTTGCCGAAGATGAGGGCGGCCAAAGCTATGAAGCCGCGGCCCCCCGTCATGCCTCGGGCGAAGAGGTTCAGGTGGCTGAGGCTGAGGAAGGCGCCGCCCAGGCCGGACAGCATCCCGCTGACGATGACCCCCATGTACTTTATCTTGACCACGTCGATGCCCGCGGTCTCAGCCGCTGTGGGGTGCTCCCCCACGGCCCTTATGTGGAGACCCAGGGGCGTCCTGAAGAGGACGATGTAGCAGATGATGGTCACCACGGGCATGAGGTAGACCAGGGGCGAGTGGGTTCCTATGATAGGGCCGATGACGGGTGCGTCGCTCAGGAAGGGTATGGTGATGTCCTTTATACTGGCCACGCTCTCGGAGGCTCCCCTTGAGCCCCAAAGTATCTGGCTCATGTAGGCCGTGAACCCCATGGCCAGGATGTTGAGGCCCGTGCCGCTCACTATCTGGTTGCCGGCGTACTTCACGGTCACCACGGCGTGCACCAGGCCCATGAGTCCCCCGATGGCCACGGCGGCCGCTACGCCCAGCCACGGGTTACCCGTGTAGTAGCTGACGGTGACGCCGCCCAGGGCGCTGGTGAGCATTATGCCCTCCATCCCTATGTTGACTACGCCCACCCTCTCGCTGAACATGCCCCCGAGGGCCGCGTATACGATGGGTGTGGCCATGCGGATGGCTGCCGCGAAGAGGCCCACGTTGATCACGTCCAGCAGGTCCACCATCATTTTCTCCTCCTCTTCAGCAGGGACCTGATGAACGTGGGGGCGGCCACGAAGACGATGACCAGGCCCTGCAGGATGATCACTATGTCCAACGGCACCTTGGTGGACCTGGTCATTATCATTCCGCCGCTCCTCAGCGCCCCGAACAGGATCGCGGCGAGCAGCGAACCCACGGGGTCCAGGCCGCCCACCAGGGCCACGGCCAGGCCGTCCCACCCGTAGCCGGGGGAGAAGCCCTCGATGAACCGCCTGTGGACCCCCAGAATCTCGCAGGCCCCTCCCAGGCCAGCCATGGCGCCGCTGAGGAACATGGCCGCCATTATGCCCCTGTTGATGCTTATACCTGCGCTCTCAGCCGCTGAAGGGTTCAGCCCTATGGCGCGCAGCTCGAAGCCCAGGATGGTCTTCCTGAGCAGGTACGCCGTGAAGGCCACGAGGGCCAGGGCGACCAGGATGCCGGCGGACAGCTGGGTCGGAGGCAGTATCCGGGGCAGCTCGGCCGACGGGGCGATCTTGACGGTCTGGCTGACCCAGCCGGGCGCCTTGAACGGGTAGTTCACCATGTACCCCGTAAGGTACGTGGCTACGTACGTCAGCATCATCGTGGTGATGACCTCGTGGGCGTTGAAGCGGGTCTTGAGGACCGCTGCTATGAGCCCCCAGGCGCCCCCCGTTATGGCCCCCGCCAGCAGCGCCAGGGGGATGTGCAGCACCCAGGGCAGCTCGGCTAGATATATCCCGACCAGTGAGGACGTGAAGGCGCCCACCAGAAACTGGCCCTCGGCCCCGATGTTGAACAATCCGGCCTTGCTGGATACGAGGAAGGCGAGGGACGTGAAGACGATGGGTGTCGCCTGGGTCAGGGTCTGGCCCACCCCGTACATGTCGCCGAAGGCCCCCCTGAGCATGGCTGCGTAGGCTGAGGCCGGGTCGTAGCCGGACACGTAGAGCACAAGGGCGCCCACGATGAACGCCAGAAGGATCGCCGCCACCTGGAACAACGCGCCCTCTGAGCTCCGCCTCAGATCCGCCAGCGTCCTCTTGGCGGCCCCCATCAGCCTCTCAGTCATTCCTGCCCCCCGCCATCAGCAGCCCGATCTCCTGCTCCGTGGTCTCGCCCACGGGCTTCACGGCCACGATCCTGCCCTCGTAGATGACCGCGATCCTGTCGCTGAGGGCCCAGACCTCGTCCAGGTCCGCGGAGATGAGCAGCACGGCGGCCCCGTTGTCCCTCATCTCCACAAGCTTGCCGCGGACGTACTCGGTGGCCCCCACGTCCAGGCCCCTGGTGGGCTGGGCCGCCAACACCAGCCTGGGGCTTCTGCTGAACTCCCTGGCCACCACCACCCTCTGCTGGTTACCGCCCGACAGGTTCCTCAAGGGAGTGTCTTTGTCAGGCGCCTGTATCTGGTAGTCCCTCATCATCTCATCAGAGCAGGTGGAGGCCTCAGTGAAGTCGAGGGCGACGCTGTTCCTGGCGAACCTGTCCCTCTGGCCGCACATGATTAGGTTCTCCATCACCGAGAAGTCCAGGACCACGCCCCGCTTGTACCTGTCCTCGGGGATGTGGGCGACCCCCATCCGTATCCTCTCGAGGGGCGTCGCCCTAGTGATGTCCACGCCGTCCAGAGTCACGGTGCCTTCAGTGGCCTCCCTTAGGCCGGTCAGGACCTCCACAAGCTCGGTCTGCCCGTTCCCCTCCACGCCGGCGAGGCCCATGATCTCCTGGCTGCGAACCTCCAGGTTGATGCCTCTGAGGGCGGGGAGCCCCCTGTCGCTGAGAGCCTTCAGGCCCTTCATTGTGAGCAGAGGCCTCTGATCTTCGGCGACTCTTTTCTGGAACTCGTAGACGATCTTCCTGCCCACCATCATCTCCGCGAGGCGGTCCTCGGAGGCGTCCCCCGCGGCAACGGTGTCCACCACCCTGCCATGCTTCAGCACCGTTATCCTGTCGCAGATGGCCAGAACCTCACGGAGCTTGTGGCTGATGAAGATCACGGTCTTTCCCTCGGCTCTCAGAGCCCTCACGGCGGTGAACAGCTCCGCGGCCTCCAGCGGGGTCAGCACAGCCGTGGGCTCGTCCAGGATGAGGATCGCGGCGCCCCTGTAGAGGGCCTTCAGTATCTCCACCCTCTGCTGCACCCCCACGGGCAGGGTGTACACCGGGGCTGAAAGGTCTACGTCGAGCCTGTACCTGTCACAGAACTCCTTGACGTCCCGGTGCATGCGCTCCCTGTCTAGGAGGAACCCGTTACTCACAGGCTCCCGGCCCAGGGTGATGTTCTCCAGAACCGTGAGGCTGGGCACCAGCATGAAGTGCTGGTGAACCATCCCTATGCCGAGCCCCAGGGCGTGGGCCGGGCTATCCACCCGCACCTCTTTTCCGTCCACAAGTATCCTGCCCTCGTCCGGGCGGTACAAGCCGTACAGGATGCTCATGAGGACGGTCTTGCCCGCGCCGTTCTCCCCCAGCAGCCCATGTATCTCCCCCTTCTCCACGGAGAAGTCTATGTGGTCGTTGGCCACCACCCCGGGGAAGACCTTGGTGATGCCCCGCATCTGCACTGCTAGGGTCATGGGCGATGGAAAAAAGGGTAAGAGGAGGGGATTTAGAGTTTTCCTTAGCCGTACCCGCTGGGGACCGTGATGTCGCCAGAGATGATCTTGTTCTTGGCTTCCAGGACCTTGTCTATGACTGTGTCTGGTAGAGCCTCGTGGGTGAAGTCGAAGGTTTCCTCCCAGAGGGCCTTCTCGTCTGGCAGTTGGCACATGCCCACCCATCCATCGGACAGGCCGCCGCTGTAGAAGCCTCCCTGGAACTTGTCCACGAGGGCGTCCAGGATCATCTCGTAGACGGCCACGTCTACGCGCTTGGTCATGGAGGCCACCATGTTGTCGTTGAGGTAGTCCTGGCACGCGTCGACGCCGAACCCGTTAATGTTCTTCTCGTCGCACGCCTCGAGCGCGCCTAGGCCGCTCTTGCCCGCTGCCGCGAAGATGCAGTCTGCGCCCAGCTCCCAGAGGCCCACTGCCAGCTCCTTCCCGCTTGTGGGGTCAGCCCAGTTGCCGACGAAGACGGGCTCCAGGACCTGGACGCTTGGGTTGGCCCACTCCGCCCCAGCCTTATAGCCCACGTAGAAGTCCCTGATGAGGGGGATGTCCATGCCGCCCACGAAGCCCACCTTACCGGTGGTCGTGGTGAGGCCGGCGACGACTCCCGTGAGGAAGCTTCCCTCGTTGGCCCTGAAGGTGAGGCTTGCCACGTTGGCGTTGTCCACCACCATGTCCACCAGGGCGAAGTTCTGGTCAGGGTACTCTGATGCGACCACGGTCAGCGCTTCGGCCTGGTCGAAGGCTATGCATATTATGAGGATGTAGTCGCCCGACATGGCGAAGTCCCTCTGGAAGCCCTCGTACTCGGCAATAGCTGTGGGTTCCACGTAGTCGAACTGGACCCCTAGGTTATCGAAGGCCTTCTGGACTCCAGCCATGCTGATGTCGTTGAAGGACTTGTCCCCGAGGCCGCCCGTGGCGAACACGACGCCCACCTTCGGCGGCTTGCTAAGCATCTCTATCTGTGCCTGTGCTTCGTCTAGCTCAGCTTGGACCTGTAATAGCTGTGCCTCCACCTGAGACAGTTGATCTCGAAGTGCATCGTACTCGGCTTTGGTGACGGTACCGCCTGTAGGTGCCGCGGGTCTCATGCCGCCGCTTACAGCCAGCCCCAGCCATATTAGATATGTGACAACGATGACAGCCAATGCGCCAGTATATATTTTCTCAGTATTCGTTGACATTGAATCACCTGAGGTATATTCTAGTTAATATATTTCCTTAAAGTATTTGTGATGAATACCCGAATGTGTTAAATAGGGTGTTTTTCTATTCCGGTGCCTCAGATGCATTAAAAGGGACGCGGCTCGACGCCGCGGCTCACCGCGTCGATGGTATCCACCACTCCTCGCCGGGCCTGCTCACCCACTCGGGCCACCTGAGCTCGACGGGCGGCTTAAGGTCCCTGGGCAGTAGAGGCGGCTCGTCGCGGCGCTCCTTTCGCTTCAGGAACTCGGCCCTGGCCTCGCCCAGTATAGTCGGGTCCATGAGGAGTTCCACGGCGCTGGAGCTCAGCACCTTGGCCGCGCACATCCCCATCCTGTGGGTGACGCCCACGCCGCATAGGGCGCTGGTAGCCCACCTGGGGTAGGATACGCCACGGGCGGGCGCCAGGGCCTTGCTCACGTAGAGGCGCGCCGTGGGGCAGTGCCACGTGAACTCGTTTACGTCGTCTGCGGGGCGGAACTCGCCGTACGCCTTCTCCGGGGCCACGATCTCGGTGTACAGGGGCTCATCCATGGGCTTCACGCCCAGGGTGCGCTGGATGTCCCTGGCGAACTCCCTGTCCTCCTCCGTGTAGGCGGGTGCACCGACCTCCAGCAGGTTCTTCCAGACCAGCTCCATCATCGCCCTGTTGGGGAGACCCGTGCGGACAGCCGTCAGCACCCTGGGCTCCACGTCGCAGTCGGCCACGAGGGCCGCGCCCCTGGCGCAGCGGTCGACGACGGCGCCCACCTCATCCTGATCGGATAGGTTGCTGTTCCTCCAGGCGTAGACCAGCTGGCTGAACTCCGGGTTCGCCACGGTGCACTGGCCGCCCGTCATCATGAACTCGTTGACGCTGCCGCCGCGGCGCATCAGGGCCGGCATGTGCTCCTTCATGGCGTTAACGTTGTTGTACATGAGGACTGCCGCGTCCAGGGCCCCTGGATAAGAGACGGCTCCGCTCTGGCCCTCAGAGGCGGCCCTCACCTTGAAGCTGTAGAGCACGCTCTTGTATGTGCGTGGCCAGTCCTCCCCCAGCACCGTGGTGGGGCCACCGGGGTGCCAGGCCAGGAGGCAGTCCATGCCGTCGAAGAGGCCGTCCCGCGCCATGTAGGGCTTACCGACGCAGAGCTTCTCCGCGGGAGTCCCCAGGAGCCTGATCCGTACGGGAATGCCTTGCTCCTCGGAGGCGTGCTTCACTGCCAGCGCCGCCATGACGCTGGCCACCCCAAGCATGTTGTGGGCGTCCGTGAACCCGGGCCCGTAGGGCACCTCGGGCTCCTGGTAGGGCACCGGCCGCTGGCTGTGCCCCGGCGTGGCGTCGTACTCGGCGAAGAAACCGATCACGGGACCGCCGTCGCCCCAGCCGGCTGTGAAGGCAGTGGGCATACCGCTGACCCCCCTCTCCACGGTGAAGCCGTGCCTCTCAAGGTACTCGGAGAGGAGCCCGCTACTCCTGTACTCCCTGAGGCCGGGCTCGGCCCACCTGAAGAGCTGGTCGCTCATACTGTTCATGTCCCCGGCGTGGGCTTCGAGCCAGCCCAAGGCGCTCCTCTTAGCTTGGTTCATCGGGCTGTAATGCCGCCGGTGAGGTTATAATCTGTTGCCCGGGCCGCGGCTCAGCTCTCCTCCATGAGGATGCGGGCCGCCTCGTGGGCCACCCTAAGGGGCTCCGGGAGTCTCCCCTCCAGGGTGTACTCGGAGACGAGCCCCACGGCGGTGTCCAGGGAGATCATGTGGCCCACAGAGACGTAGACGGGGCCGCCCGAAGGAGACCTGAGCCTGACCCCTATGACCCTGCCGTTGTACATGACCTTGGTCTCGTCTGCGCCGGGGTCCACCGGGGTCCCGACCAGTAGCCTGCGCGCGACCCCTATGGTGGGCTTACCCAGGGCAAGGCCCAGGTGGCTGGCCAGGCCGAAGCCCCTGGGGTGGGCCAGGCCGTGGCCGTTCACCATCAACACGTCGTAGTCTTTGAGCTTGTCCACGGCCAGCCTGGCGGGTCTCAGCTCCCTGTAGCTGAGGAACCCGGGGACGTAGGGGAAGTCCACGACGCACTGGGCGCCTACCGTCTCCACCAGCTCCAGCTCCTCGTCGAGGACGACCGCGGCCGAGTAGGCTACGTTGTCTCTGTAGGAGACGTCCACCCCGGCCACGAGCTCCAGCCCGGCCTCAGGGTCATCGTATGACACCTCCAGGGCGCGGGCTAGCTGCTCCTCCTCGAGCCGGAGGAGCTCATCCCCGGATGGGCGTCCGCTGGCGAACATGTTACCTCTTGGCGATCCTCCAGGTGGCTCCGCCGGAGGTGTCCTGGATGGCTACGCCGGCCTCCTGGAGCCTGTCCCTGATCATGTCAGCGAAGGCGTAGTTCTTAGCCTTTCTCTGTTCCTCCCTGAGGCCCAGTATGAGCCCCATGAGTCTATCCGTGGCCTCGTTGGAGCCTCCCCTCCTCTCCTCGAAGAGGCCCAGAACGTTCAG
>CAZAKG010000019.1:0-28688 GCA_964485755.1 uncultured Candidatus Bathyarchaeia archaeon
GACATAACAGTCTTCGACCCAGCCACGGTCAAGGACGAGGCCACCTTCACGGAGCCCCAGAGGTACGCCTCCGGCATACCCCATGTGATCGTGAACGGCGTCCCAGTCGTGAAGAAGGGGAGGTACTCGGGCGCCCTGCCTGGCAGGGCCCTGAGGAAACCCGCCTGATCCCTCAGGGTCAGAGGTTGCCGATCATCCTGAAGTCCTCCTTCACGGTGTTCAGGACCACGTGTGTGTTGGTGCGCTCCACGAAGGGCATGCTCAGCAGGTCCTTGGGGAACTCGCTGAGCTCACGCCTGTTCCTGAACTTGGCTACCACCATCGAGTCTATCTCGCCGGTGATGTCGTAGACGGCGCACACGTAGGGTAGCTTCGCTATCTCCCGCTGGGTCTCCAGGAGCTTACCCTTGCTCACCGTCATCTCGGTGACCACGGTGAGTTCGAAGCCCAGCCTCTCGAAGTCCAGCATCACCGTGTAGTCCTTGATGACGCCGGCCGACTCCAGCCTCTGAATGTGGTTGATGACAGTGGCCGCAGACACCCCGATGGCCCTGGCCAGGTCCCTGTAGCTTCTCTTGGAGTCCTTGAGGATCTCCGCCAGCAGCTTTCTATCGATCTCATCTAAAGCGAACAATGGCTTCACCTTAAACACTTGTGAACTGGTTTAGTAATTCTAATAACACATGTATATTAAATTTGCCATAAACTATATATTCGTTTAAAGCACCAGTGGCTCTATGCTGGATGAAGGTCAGACTAGGGCTGGGGTTCTCGCCGCCGTCTCGGTCTCACTCATATGGGGGCTGAGCTTCGTGGCGGCCTCCATGGTCCTCAAGACGCTGTCACCCGTAACCCTCGCCACGTTAAGATTCATTTTAGCTACTCTGCTGTTCGCGCCCATCCTCCTATCAAACGCGTTGAAGGGCACCAGCCCCAATTTCTCCGATCTCAAGGAGATGGCTCTCCTAGGGTTCCTGAGCATAAGCCTCTACTTCTGGCTCCAGTACACGGGCGTCAAATACGCGGGGGCAGGGGTATCAGCCCTCCTCGTGGTGGGCTTCATCCCCATCCTCACCGGCGTAGCCTCGTCGATGCTCCTGCATGAGACCATGGGGCGCAGAAAGCTCCTCGGCGCCGCCACAGGGTTCCTAGGGGTGGCGATAATCACCCTGCCCAAACTCACAGCTATGAACGTCGACACCGGGTTCCTCTTCGGCGTCGCATGCCTCCTGGGGAACGCCGTGTGCTGGTCCCTGTACTCTACGCTCAGCAGACGCCTAATGCAGCGGACCGGTAGGCCAGCGTACGTCACCAGCCACGTCACATTGTTCGGGGCCCTGTTCCTGATCCCCCTGTCAGTCACCTCCGACTGGGCTGCGCTTGGCGCCCTCACCTCAAACCAGTGGCTGAGCGTCCTTTACCTCGCCGTCGTCTGCAGCGGCGGGGGCTACCTGCTGTGGAACTTCGCCCTTAGCCGCCTGGAGTCGGTGCGGGCGGCGATCTGGCTCTACCTTGAACCGGTGGCCGCGTTCGTGGGGGAGGCCGTGATACTGGGTACGTTGCCTGACGCCGTCACAGCGGCGGGCGGCGTCCTCGTACTGTTAGGGGCCGTTGTGACCTCATTAACGAAGAAGTAATATTGCTTTAAACACGTTAACCATGGTTCACAGGAGTCCAGATAATAGTGTTTAAACTATACATGTGTTTAGATTATCACCCAAAAACTATATATACGTGTGTTTGATGTTGTGGTCTATGCCTGCTAGACTGACCAATGGCGACGCCGTGGAGCCCATCATGGAGCTCGTGGCCCGCCACGACATAAAGTACGTTCGACTCATCGTCATCGACTGCCTCGGTGGCCCAAGGGCCATGCTCATACCCGAGTACAACATCAGGGACGCCCTGACATATGGGGTAGCCTTCGACGGCTCCAGCGTCCCCGGGTACGCGGAGATCAACCGCAGTGACCTCAACCTCCACCCCGACCCGGCCACCTTCCTGGTGCCCATGTGGGAGACCCCCGGCATAGCCCTCATGTTCTGCTACGTGAGTAACCCCGACGGCACCCCCTTCGCAGGTGACCCCAGGGGCCGCCTCAAGCTGACGGTGGACGAGCTGGAGAAGGAGGGCTACGGCTTCAACACGGGCCCCGAGCTGGAGTACTTCTACGTCACCAGCAAGGACGGCTCCGTGGCCCCCTTCGGCAAGGGCGGCTACTTCGACCTGCCTCCCCTGGACCCCACCGAGGACGTGAAGCTGGAGACCCTCATGGTCCTGGAGGCCGCGGGCTTCATGCTTGACAGGGTCCACCACGAGGCCGCCACGGGCCAGCAGGAGATCAACTTCAGGTACAGCGACGCCCTGAAGACGGCGGACAACGTGATCCTGTACAAGCTAGCCGTCAAGACCATCGCCGAGAAGCATGAGACCATGGCCACATTCATGCCCAAGCCGTTCTGGGGCATCAACGGCAGCGGCTGCCACATGCACCAGAGCATCATCGAGAACGAGACGGGCCGCAACATATTCGTGGACCCCGACGCAGAGCACGGCATCTCAGACAAGGCCAGGAACTACGTTGGGGGCATCCTGAGGCACGCGAGGGCCATGAGCGCCGTGGTCGCGCCCCTGGTGAACAGCTACAAGCGGCTGGTGCCCCACTACGAGGCCCCCGTCTACGTGAGCTGGGGCTACGCCAACAGGTCCGCCCTGGTCCGCGTCCCCCTGGCCCCCGGCGAGAAGAACAATGTGACCAGGATAGAGTACAGGCACCCCGACCCGTCGTGTAACCCGTACCTGGCCGCCACGGTGCTGCTGAAGGCCGGGTTGGAGGGCGTCAAGGATAAGACGGAGCCACCCGAGCCCATGGGTGAGAACATCTACCACCTCACGCCTAAAGAAATCAAGAAGAGGGGCGTGGAGGTCCTCCCCGAGCACCTTGGGGAGGCGGTTGAGTGCTTCGAGGAGGACGCGCTCATGAAGGAGGCCCTGGGCGAGTACCTCCACGGCAACCTCGTGGAGCTTAAACGGAGGGAGTACGACGACTACCTGAGCTTCACGGGCGTGGAGTGGGCGGCCAGCAGGCCCAAGATCACGTCCTGGGAGTACGACAGGTACCTGACGAGGTGCTAGGAGCCCTCCTCTAGGCTCTGCAGCCGATCTCCACTATCTTAGTGGGAAGCCCCAAGCTCCCCCAGCATCCTCTCGTGCCACCTGTCAAGGGTCTCCCGGATGGAGTCCTTGAGGCGCTCCGTGGCGTCCTGTATGGTGACGGTCCCTGGTTAACCAGGACGCAGTATGCCCTGATCTCGGTCGTCTTGATGCCGAGGGCGCACTTGATCAGCTCCTCCGGCCCTATCTCCGGGGCGTTGAGTATGCTCTGTATCTCCCTCAGGCTCATATCTATGCTCAAAGGTGGCGAACATCTTTATCTTTATATTTTGTGGCCTGCAACCATGTACTGACAACTTATGCCTAATACAGTTGAAGTGACGGACCAGAGCTTCGACGAGTTCGTTAAGAGTCACCCTAAGGTGGTTGTGGACTGCTGGGCCGCCTGGTGTGGGCCATGCAGGATGCTCAGCCCCATCGTCGACCAGCTAGCCGAGGAGAAGAAGGAAATCACCTTCGGTAAGATGAACGTGGACCAGAACCCCCTGGTGCCCATGCGCTACGGCATAATGAGCATACCTACTCTACTCTACTTCAAGGACGGCAAGCTGGTGGATAAGACCCTGGGCGCCATGCCGAGGGCGAGCCTGGAAGCCAGGCTGAAAGCCTTATTTGGTTAGGAAACCGGTTACGCCTTATTCTTCAGCTTCTCGGTTATCTTCAGTAGCTCGTCTGGGGTGATGGGCTTCAGCAGCACCTCATCTGTGCCAAGCTGGCTGGGGTCCATGTTCTCCAGCATGTCCGCGTTGCCTGTGAGCAGCACCACGTTCATGTCGCTGTTCCTGTCCTTGAGGCGCCTGGACAGATCGCTGCCGGTGGTGTCGGGGAGCTTCAGGTCCAGTATGGCCATGTCGAAGTCCATCTGGCTGGCCCTCAGTAGCGCTTGGCTCCCCGTGCTCGCCGTCTCCACGTAGAATCCCGCGTCCTCCAGCATCACCTTGAATGTCTCCGCCAGGAACTCGTCGTCGTCCACTATGAGGACCGTGGCGACGGGCTCCTCGGGGATGGCCTGCTCGTCGTGCTCGTGTAGGGCTTCGCTGAACTCGGGGTGGCCCTCGAGGACATCCACTATGAGCTCGAGGCGCTCAACCAGTAGGTCCATCTTCTTCTCGTGCTCGTTGAGAACGTTTATGATGAGGTCGAGCACGTCGATCTTTTCTGTGAAGCTCATCTCTCTCTACCCGCTAACTCCCCGTACTACAGGTTGTGTGATGGGTATATGAATTTTGAGGCATTTTTTCGGTGCATTTTGTTGACATTAGTATGTCGAAGGCTTTTTCCTTGTACAGGTTGTGGTGGGTATGCTTGATACGTTTTTTAGTTACGTTTCTCTGGTCTGGATTTACCGCCCTGCCTTGGGGCTGGGTGTCACCGGCTTCGGGATTACAGTGGCTGTACAGAACGTACATTTTTTTTGGGTTGCATTTAGCTAACTAACCAACTTTTCAGTATTCTCTCCACAGTAATTAAAAATGGGCAACTCGAGGCTTCAGATATTCGGGAGGGGGCGAGGGCTCCCGGACCATGTTCAGGTATATCAGCAGGTTGGCGTCTATGAAGGCTCGCATTCCTCGAACTCCTCTTCGAGGTACATCTTGGCCAGCTCGCCGGGCTCCGGCTCGCTTGTGTTGAGCCTAGCGAGCCTCTCGTCGTGCTCCCTGAAGGCGGCCCTGAGCTGTTCTAGGTCGCGTTTCCTAATAGGCTTCAATGTCAATCCTTGATCTCTGGCCCATCGTCAGTTTATCTGTCTTTTTCTCTCAGTGTTTATATATCGTCGGGTGTACGCCTTGAGAAGCAGGCTGAACCCATGTTTGAGGTGGTGGGGCTCCTAGCGGCCTTCGCCGCGATATTCATCCTCCGCGCAAGGGACGTCGAGTTCTACGCCTCGATCGCTGTGGCCGCGGTCATCATCGGCCTGACCTCGGGGAAGCCCTTCACCATCATATTCGAGGTTCTGCTGAAGACCGTGTCCGATCCAGCAACCTGGACGCTGTGCGCCGCCGTGGCCCTCATCACGGTCCTCGGCTACGCCCTCAAGGAGACGGGCCTCATGGTGCGGTTCGTAGACGCCCTCAGCGGAAGGCTCCCCAGCAACGTGCTCCTAGCCACCATACCTGCCCTCTTCGGGTTCCTCAGCATGCCGGGGGGCGCCCTCATGTCCGCCCCCTTCATAGACCCCGAGGCCAGTAGGCTGGGGCTACTACCAGAGCACAAGACGTTCTACAACGTGTGGTTCAGGCACTTGCTGTACTGGACCAACCCCATATCATCCAGCACCATCATGGCCGTGACGCTGGCCGGCTACAGCGTCGGCGAGTGGCTGCGGGTCCAGTTCCCCCTGTTCTTCGTCATGGTGGCCATAGGGTTCATAGCCGGCAGGGGCTTCATCCAGCGCAGGGTGTCCAGCGGGGAGAAAAGCCCCCTGACTTTCGACAGCGTCAAGGGCGTGGTGCCCATCGTCCTGTCCGTGGTTCTCACCATAATCGGTGTAGAGGCCTGGATCGGGCTCAGTGCAGGTATCGCGCTGACGCTGCTCCTCGGCAAGGCACCCCTAGACAAGTACGTCGAGTCCCTCGTCAAGGGAGTCAGGTGGGAGATCGTCCTCTCCGTGGTCTCGACCCTGTACCTCAGGGACATGGTGTTGATGTCGGGGAGCGTCACCAGCCTCTTCGAGTCCATCCTGGGCTCGGGGGTGCCCATCCTAGCCATAATCATAGTGGTTCCCCTCCTCATAGGCGCCATATCCGGCACCCCGGCCATGGGCATCGGCATCAGCTTCCCCATACTGCTGCCCCTCTTCGGGGAGCCCAACATCCACCTCACCAGCATCATATTCCTGGGCCTAACAAGCGCATACCTCACCTCCCCCATTCACCTCTGCCTCGTCCTAAGCAACAGCTACTTCAGGTCGGACCTCAACAAGGTAATCAGGTACCTGGCACCCAGCAGCGCCGCCCTCTTCGCCGCAGGCGTCCTCTACCACCTGGCCCTGAACACTCTGTAGGGCAACCCCTTTTTACCCTCGCCACCTCATCAGAGATCGGTCTAGTTGGGCGTCCTCCTTACCCCCATCATCGAGAAGAAGACACTCACGCTTGGCGACCTCAAGGGCAGGAGCTTCGCAGTGGACGGCTTCAACGTGCTCCACCAGTTCCTGGCTCTCATCAGGACGAGGGGCGGGACGCCCCTCATGGACGGCGAGGGACACGTCACAAGCCACCTGGTGGGCCTCGCCTTCAGGACCACCAGGCTCATCTCGGACTACGGCATGAGGCTCGTGTTCGTGTTCGACGGTAAGCCGCCCAGCCTCAAGGCCAGGGAGGTAGAGAAGCGGCGGCAGGCCAGGAGCAAGGCTGAGAGGGAGTACGAGGAGGCGGTCAGCCGAGGCGACCTGGCTGAGGCGTACTCCAAGGCGGTGATGACGGGGAGGCTCACACGCGGCGCCCTGGACGACGCCAAGAGGCTCCTGGGCCTCCTCGGCATACCCTGGGTTCAGGCACCAGGAGAGGGGGAAGCCCAGGCAGCCTACATGGCCATGCGTGGCGACGTGTGGGCGTCCAACAGCAGGGACTACGACTCCCTCCTCTTCGGGGCGCCCCGGCTCGTGAGGTATCTGACCATCAGTGGGGAGGAGTGGCTCCCAAGCAAGGGCAGGGCGAGGAAGCTGGAGCCCGAGCTGATAGAGCTCGGGGCGCTGCTGGCTAAGCTCGGGATCACGCGGGAGCAGCTCATCGACCTCGCCATACTCGTGGGCACGGACTTCAACGAGGGCGTCAAGGGCGTAGGACCCAAGACCGCCCTGAAGCTGATCAGGCAACATGGTTCCATAGAGGCTCTGCCCGTCGATGTGAGGGAGAGGCTCGCCCCAGGCTACGAGGCGGTGAGACAGATATTCCTCGAACCCGACGTGGACGCAGGCTACACCATAAACCCTGGGCAGCTGAGGGCGGAGGAGCTGAGGGCGTTCCTGTGCGGCGAACGCAGCTTCTCCCCGGACCGCGTCGAGACCCTCATCGACAGGATGAAGGCGGCGGGCAGACAGCGCAGCATCAGCGACTACCTGGGGGAGCATAGGTGACCGCGACGCCATTCAGGAGGCTGGCCGACCTGGCCGTCAGCCTAGAGTCCACAGCGGCACGTAAGGAGAAGACCGCGCTCATCTCGGGGTTCCTGAGAGGCGTCGAGCCCGGGGAGGTAGGCCCAGCCGTGTTGCTGCTTGTGGGCTCCATATTCCCCGAGTTCGACCCCAGGAGCCTGGACGTGGGGTGGAAGACCGTGAAACGGGTGCTCGACGGCGGCGGCCAGACCACCCTGTTCAGGGAGCCCCTCACGGTACTGCAGGTCCACGGCACCCTCTCGGACGTGGCCCAGAGGTCGGGCCAGGGCTCACGGAGGCTCAAGGAGCAGCTCATAGAGGGGCTTCTCGCCTCAGCCGACCGCAGCGAGGCCGACGTGCTCATTCGCATAATCTTCGGCGAGATGCGGATAGGCGTCAACGAGGGCGTCATGATGGAGGCCATAGCGGAGGCGTCCGGCGCGCCCCTCGGGGTTGTGAGGAGGGCCCTCATGATGACAGGCGACATAGGGCGGGTGGCGGGGATCGCGTTGGCCGAGGGCGAGGCCGGGTTGAGGTCTCTGGAGGCGACCCTGTTCGTGCCGCTCAAACCGATGCTGGCCAACACCGCTGAGGACACACGGGAAGCCCTACTGGAGCATGGAGGGAAGGCCGCCTTCGAGTACAAGTACGACGGCGCGAGGATACAGATCCATCGACGGGGCGACGAGGTCAGGATCTTCAGCAGGAGGCTCTCGGACGTGACGGAGAGCCTCCCAGACATAGTTGAGCTGGTCAAGGAGCGCGTGGGCGGCGGCGACGCGGTGCTCGAGGGAGAGGTGGTGGCGGTGGGCGAGAACCAGAGGCCCCTCCCCTTCCAGGACCTGATGAGGAGGTTCACCCGCGTCACCGACGTAAGCGAGATGGCAGACAAGGTGCCCCTGAGGCTCCACCTGTTCGACGTCCTTCTCATGGGCGACGGGCTGCTCATCGACGAGCCCTACAGTCGACGCTGGGAGACGCTTGAGAGCGTGGCGCCACCCGAGTTATTAGCCAGTAGGCTTGTCACGTCCGACCCCGTGGAGGCTGAGAGGATGCTGGGCGAGGCGCTGGCCGAGGGCCACGAGGGCTTGATGGCTAAGCGCCTGGACGGCACATACACGCCGGGCTCAAGGGGCAAGGCGTGGCTCAAGATCAAGGCCGCGGAGACGCTGGACGTCGTCGTGGCGGCCGCCGAGTGGGGCTCAGGGAGGAGGAGGGGCTGGCTCAGCAACTACCACCTGGCCGTCTGGGATGACAGCGAGGCCATGGTCATCGGTAAGACCTTCAAGGGCCTCACGGACGACGAGTTCAGGTGGATGACCGAGAGGCTTCAGGGCCTCAAGACGAGCGAGTCAGAATACACTGTCCACGTACGGCCCGAGCTGGTTGTGGAGGTGGCGTTCAACGAGATCCAGAGGAGCCCCCACTATAGGAGCGGGTACGCCCTCAGGTTCGCCCGGATAACCAGGATAAGGGAGGACAAGGCGCCGGGCGACGCCGACACCCTGGGCAAGGTCAGGGAGCTCTACGAGAGGCAGTTCATGTACAAGGACAGGGCCGAGTTCTAGCCCTTACCCCTGAGCAGGGAGCCCAGCCGGCTCATCAGGGAGCCGAACACGCCGCCCCCTGAGGGTATGCGGACGCCCCGCTCATCCGGCGTCCTCTTGACCCTGGTGAGCTTCCTCTCGATGAGCTGGTACTCCAGCAGCAGGTACAGCACCGCGAGGAGGCCGCCCACGAGAATCCACCAGCTGAAGCTGGTGAAGTACAGGGTGTAGCCCAGGGGGAGCCTCAGCCCCTCCTTGAAGACTAGGCCCCCGCCCGAGAAGACGACGGACACGAAGGTGAAGTAGTAGACCACGTGGACCTTCTTCTCCAGCCTGTCCCTCTGGTTCTTCATCTCGTCGATGCCGAGCAGCCTCTGCTTCCACTTCTCGCCGAAGCCCATCACCTCCACGGCCTCAGGGTCCAGGTCGATGATTCCCTTCATGGTGTGGACGAACTCCTGGTTCTCCTTCACCATGGTCCCCTTCTGGGCCTCCCTGTACGAGTTGAACCTCTGCTCGAACCCGTCGTCGAAGGTGAACCTGAAGATGAGGGCGTGGCTGACGGACATCACCACTGCCAGCAGAATCAATATGTGGGGCTCAAGCACGTTGATTGAATGTCCGGTTCTGGCAATAAAAATCTACGGAGTCTTCTCCAGGCTCCGCTCCGTCTCCCTGAGGGACAGGTCCAGTCTCCTGAAGGACGCCTGGTACAGGATGAGCAGGGCGGACGCGAACAGCGTGAAGCACCAGCCTATTGTCGCGGCCGTGACGCTGAGGCCGGCCGCCGCCGCAAGGGCCTGGGGGTATATGAAGTACAGGAAGGCGTTGAGCAGCCCGAAGATTAGCATGTAGTAGATGAACGTGATGTGGCCGTCCATCTTCTCGCGCTCCGCGTTCAATGTGTTGAGGACAGCCAGCCTCTTCCTCCACAGGTCCCCGAACTGGATGACCTCGGCGGGCTCCTCGCCGGCTTGGATGCTGCCCCTGAACTTTTCCTCCATCTCCCTGTTGGCCTGCAGCATCCTGTCCCTGAGTTCGCCCTGAGCCTTAGCGAAGCGTCCCCGGAACTCCTTTCCGTAGAATGACTGGAAAATGTAGTGGTTGACCAGCCCGACGAGGATGATGGTCGCGGGCAGCGCGTAGCCGTACATCTATCTGAGGCTAATCTCTGAGAGTTTGTTAAAAAGAGTTTGTAGGATTTAACCTTGAAAGAGGGCGTTGGGGCCGTCACGCGTTCTTCAGCTGGTCCAGCGGCGGCTTCAGGTCCAGCGGGATGGGCGGCTTGTACTCGCGTCCCGCGAGCCTCTCCACCCACTCCTCCTTCACCTTCTTTATGAGCCCCGGCTTGGTGAGGAGCTCCAGAGCGCACGCGGCGTGGACCTTGGTGCTGAAGATGAGCCCCTTGTGGCCTATGCTCATGCCGTTCTGGGCTACGAACTGCCAGCTGTGGCCTGGTGTGCCCAGCATGCTGCACGTCGTGCTGTACTCGACCGTTGGGACCACCCAGCTCACGTCGCTCACGTCGGTGCTTCCGGCGCTAATCATGCCCGCCCTGTAGTCGTCGAGGACGCGCTCGTCGAAGTGGACGTCCCGGAGCTTCTCCCAGCCGGGCCTGTTGCTCTTCTGGAGGCCGTTCATCTTCTGGTCTACGCTGATGGACTCAGCCATCTTGTCCGCGAACTTCAGGTCTTCCTCGCTGAACTTGGGTGCCCCTATCAGCCTCATCTGCTCCACGACGAGCTCCGACAGCGCCTTAACCGGCAGCGTGTTGTAGCAGCCGGTGAGGAACTCCACCTTGTGGGTGGTCCTGGCCATGAGGTCGGCCCCCTTAACGATGTCCATGATCCATTTATAGATCTCGTCCACCTGGGCGCGCTCCGGGGCCCTGTTGTAGTACCAGGTCCGCGCGTAGGCGGGCACCACGTTGGGCTGGCCTCCGCACGACTCGTGGATGTAGTGGACGCGGGCCTTCTCGATGATGTGCTCCCGCATGAAGTTGACGCCGTTGCTCATGAGCTCCACGGCGTCCAGGGCGCTTATCCCGTTCTCGGGGTCGCCTGCTGCGTGGGCGGTGCGTCCGTAGAAGTGGACCTTGAAGCTGTTCATGGCGTTGCCGCTGCCCGTGCCGGCGGTGTTGGAGCTGCCCGGGTGGTGGGCCAGGACGGCGTCCACGCCCTTGAAGAGGCCGTGGCGGACCATCCACACCTTTCCGACGAGGGTCTCCTCGGCGGGGCACCCGTACACCTTTACGGTGCCCTTGACCTTGTGCTCCTCCATGGCGGTCTTCAGGGCGATTCCCGCGGCCACAGCGCCCGAGCCGTAGATGTTGTGTCCGCAGCCGTGGCCGGGGGCCCCCTCCTTGATGGGCTCCTTCCACGGGACGGCCTTCTGGCTGATGCCTGCGAGGGCGTCCAGCTCGCCCAGGATGCCGATCGTTGGGCCCTTTCCGTTGCTCCACGACGCCACGAAGGCTGTGGGCATGTCGGCGACGCCTCTGTCAAGCTTGAACCCGTGCTTCTCCGCGATGTCCGAGAGGTACTTGCTGGTCTTGTACTCCAGGAGGCCCAGCTCCGCGAACCCCCAGACCTTGTCGCTCCACTCTATGATGTTCTTCTCGTTCTCGTCGACCCACTGAAAAGCGGTTTCCTTCAACTCTGGTCAAGCATGAATGCTGACGGCGAGGCTTTAAAACCATCCACGGCGCAGCGTCAGGCGGGTAGCCTCCTCCTGACAGCCCCATCGAGGAAGACTCCGAGCCTAGCCGTCACGGCTCCCTGTACAACGTTGAAGGCGGCTGTCAGCGGCAGCGGCCCACAGTAATGACTCAGGTGAACGGAGGCATGTGATAACCTTTTTCGGTTCCGTCGGGGGACAGGTTCACCTGCCCAACACATTTAAAAAGGCTGGGACCTGGGATAAGCCCTAGTGATGGATGTGCATCACCTCCAATATCAGACGGCGGAGCCCAAGACCTCCGCAGATTGATCCTACGCACCCTTAATGATAACCAGGTTCTAGTCCTCAAGGCCGTGGCTGACCGAGACCAGTCGCTCACGAGCCTGCTGAAGCAGCTTTCAGAGGATCACGGGGTACCCCTGTCAACGCTGAAGCTGAACGCCAGGATTCTCCGTGAGCTGAACATGATCTCTTATGGATCGATACGTAGAAGGAAGTCAGCTAGCTTGGAGGACCTGGGCCGCTTCATATTCGGGCTACTGGATCAGCCGCCAGGGGCCGCCACGAAGTTCTCCGACTAGCGGAGCTCCTCGGGGACCTCTCCCTTCTCCGTCAGCTCCTTTATCTTCTCGTCTATCTCCGCCAGGACGGCCTTCCTGTCCACCTTCCCCATCAACGTGACGGGCATCGTGTCCCTGAACGCGACTTTTGTGGGCACCTCATACTCCTTCAGCCTCTGCCTGCAGATCGTGAGCAGCTCCTCCTCTAGCTGCGGCGAAGCCGAGTATCCGTCCTTCAGCTTAACCATGGCCCTGATGTCCGTGGAGCACCTCAAGGGGTCCGGCGCACCGAAGGCCACGGCGAGCTCCACGGCCCTGTGAGACTGCAGGGCGTCCTCCACCATTGTGGGCCACACGGTGTGGCCTCTGGCAAGGATGCGGTCCCGCTTCCTCCCCACGATGTACAGGTACCCCGCATCGTCTATGTAGCCGATGTCCCCGGTGTACAGCCACCCTCCGCGTATGGCGTCGGCTGTGGCCTCGGGGTTGTTCCAGTAGCCCTTCATGAGCTGTGGGCCCCTCACCACGATCTCGCCCACCTTACCCGGCTCCACGTCCGGCTCCCCGAGCTGAAGGTCCACCACCCGGACCTCCGTGTCCGGGTACGGGAGGCCCGCGCTCGCGTAGTTGGGTTCGCCCTCTATGGGGGTGGCGCATACGCTGGGCCCCGCCTCCGTCAGGCCGTAGCCCTGGTACATCCTGGCCCCCGCGACCTTCTCGAAGGCCCTCATATGCTCCACGGGTATGGCTGCGCCCCCCGAAGCGCATGTGGTGAGGCTTGTGAGGTCGTACTTGCCCAGGTCCGGGTGGTTAAGTATGTCTTTGATGAGGCGGGGAATCAACGGGAAGTGGGTCACCCTGTACCTGTCTGTGGCCTTCAAGATGTCCTCGGCCGTGGGGTTAGGGAGCAGCACCATGGTGCAGCCGAAGCTGACTGCCTCGTTCAGAGTGACCAGGCCGTAGCTATGGAAGAAAGGCATGGCGCACAGTATGATGGGCCACCCCGCCGCCTGGGGCTTGGCGCTGTACCCCCAGCCCCTGAGCCAGTGGTAGGACTGCAAGGCGTTGGCCACCAGGCCGTAGTGGGTGAGCATGACCCCCTTGGGCTCACCCGTGGTGCCGCTCGTGAACACGATGACCGCGACGTCCTCCTCGGCGTCGACCCGTGCATACTCCTCCAGGCCGGGGCCATCGACCAGGTCCTCGAACCGCAGAGCGCCTCGTGGGCGCCTGATCCCCCTGTGCCTCAGCCTCGAAAGCAGCCTCAGATTTATGGGCGCATAGTAGGCCGCCTCCGCCACGATCACCGTCTCAGGGGCCTCGCCGGGGAGCTTGTCGAGAAGCCTGTCCAGTATTACCAGGACCCTGCACCCCGTCTCCTTGAGCTCCCTCTCCACCTCGGGGGCGGGCATGAGCGGGTTGATGGCCACGACGACGCCCCCCACGAGCTGGGCCGCGTAGTACGCGACGATGAACTGGGGGGTGTTGGGCAGCAGCACCCCGACCCTGTCCCCCCTCGCCACACCCAGCCCCCTCAGGTTGTAGGCGAAGCACCTGGCCTGGCCCCATAGCTCCGCGTACGTGTGCCTTGCCCCGTAGTAGATGACCGCGGCCCTTTGTGGAAACTTGCGTGCGCTGTTCGCCCAGAACTCGTACACGGGCATCGCGGGGTACTTGACGCTGACCGGGACCCCGGGGGGGTGGCTGGGGGAAGCCTTCATTTGACTGAGGGGGAGCTTACCGCGCATTAAAAGTATATGCTCTTAACTATGTACGACGTTTCAAGGGTGACCTAGGTTGAAGCCTGAAGGAATCTACGTTCCCAGCATAACCCCCTTCGACGAGAAGGGCGACATAATGTTCGACGCCCTCGGGAAGCTCATCGACTTCTGGGCCGGGGCCGGTGTGTCCGGGCTCGTCGTGAACGCCAGCACCGGGGAGGCCCTCTACATGACGAGGGAGGAGAAGAGAAGAATCATCGAGTACGCACTCGAAAGGGTTCCGGGAAAGTGTAAGGTGTTCGCTGGGACCGCCGCCTTGAGCACACGGGAGACCGTCGAGTTGACGCAGGACGCGCTGGACGCCGGCGCCGAGGCCGCCCTGATAACCACGCCGTTCTTCTACAAGCCGACCCGCGAAGAGACCACGCAGTACTTCGTGGACGTGATCGACGCAGTGGACCTACCCGTGATCCTCTACAACGTGCCCAAGTTCACGGGCTACAGCGTCGAACCCAAGACCGTGGCGACAATAGCCGAGGAGTGCAGCGGCCTCGTCGCCATGAAGGATAGCAGCGGCAACCCAGGCACGATGGCGGAGGTCATCCGCCTCTGCGGTGACAAGATCAGCTGCCTCTCAGGCTCAGCGGACATGGTGCTGCCAACACTCACCCTGGGGGGCAGGGGAGCGATCATAGCCGTCGCCAACGCCATACCGCAGATAAGCGTCGCGCTCTACAAGAGTTGGATGGACGGCGACGTGGAGGCCGCCGGCGAGGGACAGCGGAAAGCCAGCTACGTGAACAAGGTACTTGTGCTGGACTACCCACAGATAGCCGCCATAAAGGCCGCGTTGAACGACATGGGCTACGACGCAGGCGCCCCCAGGAGGCCCCTTCTACCGCTGCCCAAAGAGGCGGCCAAGAAGGTTGCTGAGGCCATGAGCCTCCTGTCCTCTAAACGCTTCTAGCGGCCACAGGTGAGGTCCGCAAAGAAACCGCGGCTCTACGGCTCTGGGACCCGTTTGCTCATGGAGACCTTGCCGCCGTAGAAGCTGGCGCCGGTCTCCTCGAAGCCCATCCTCAGCCAGAAACCCACAGCGTCCCGCTCGGAGTCTATCTGCATCCACCTCGCCCCGACGTTGTACGCGAAACGCTGAACAAGCAGGAACAGAGCAGCGCCGTGGCCCACGCCCCTCGCCTCGGGCTTAACCTCAAGGTTCTCGATGTAGAGGGTGGAGGGCTTGATGGACGCCGAGCCCTTCATGAGCTCCACCTCGGCTAAGCCGCGCCCGTCCGCCAGGGTCCACCTGGAGCCCTCCGTGTAGCGCTCCCCGGGGCCCCTCAGAACCATCAGGCCCTCTGGAGAGTAATGCCTCAGGTGGCGGGTCGTTACCTTGATTGAGCTCATGCCCTGAACCGTCGGATCAACGAATACACAGATTCCACGGTATTTATCAATATCAGGGCTACCTGAGCGACTGGCTGTGGCAGGCCGTGACGACGGTGTCGCAGTTGAGCCTCAGCCCGACCGCGTTCTCCCTGCCCCCGCCCGGCACACGCGTGGCTCCGCCGCCGCCCCTGCTTATGCACCACTCCCTGAACGCCCAGCCCCTGTTCGCTGAAATGCAGCGCACCTCGACCTCGTACCCCACGTCTGCGAGGTAGACGCCCGGCCCCGGCCACAGCGTGATGTTGTCCTCGCCCATGGGTTGGGACATGACCGTGAGCTTCACCATGCCCGGCGGCGCCTCGATCCACGGCGTCGGGCCAGGCTCCACGCCCTCCAGCAGGCGCAGAGTGGGCTCGGACCCGGACTCCTTGAACACCGCCTCAGCCGTGGTCTCCCCGTCTATGCTGAGGGACAGTGTCGTGTCGCAGCCATGTACAACGCCGTTGACAACCCAGTACAGGAACGTCGAGCCGCCGCGGGGCCCCGCCTCAACCAGCATGGTCTCTCCACAGGGGACGCTGTAGCTGCCCTCCGGTGGAACCGTCTCGCCCTGCCCAC
The DNA here is from genome assembly GCA_964485755.1 of uncultured Candidatus Bathyarchaeia archaeon. GTDB lineage: Archaea > Thermoproteota > Bathyarchaeia > TCS64 > TCS64 > RBG-16-57-9. The sequence goes on from CAZAKG010000019.1 coordinate 15,785, forward strand.
GCACGAGCACCCGGACAGGGTACGCCGCCCCCACCGGGGTCTCCGCCCGGCTGACAGAGACCAGCCTCATGGTCCTTGCGCCGCTCCCCGAGACCGCGAGCACCTGCAGCTGGGCCTCGTCGCCTTCGCCGAGGGCCAGGGCGAGGCTCCTGTTCACATCCAGGCTCGGCGGGTGTAACGAGCCCGAGCCCGCCGAACAACGGTAGCCTTCCAGGCCGTTGACGAGCACCGTCTCCTCGACTGCCTGCACCCCGGCGGGGCAATCCGCGGAGAACCACGTCCTAACCTCGCCCAGCTCAACGGAGACCCCGGCGCTCAGCAGCGGCCCATCTCCCACAACTAGAGCAGACCCCCAAGGGTACGGCCCCCACTCCACGGTGGCGGCGTCACCCAACGCGTCCCGGGCGTAGCACCTAAAACCGATGACGTGCTCCCCACTCAAAGCCAACACCGTGTGAACCCTGATCGTCGTCGGAGCCACAACACCCGGATTCGCGTCACGCAGACCAGTGATGTCACTCCAACACTCCCCATACACGATCACGCCGTCGACCAGCACATCAAGACTACAGTAGTCGATCAACACACACGGGCCCTCGACCTCAGCGGAAACGTTGACGACCGTGACCCCATCGACGTGCGACAAAAAGATTTCGCGGAAAGATACAGCCACAGCGCCGGGCTCTTCGCCTGAAGCGTACGCGGGGGCGACGATGACAGCCACGAGAAGCAGGAACATGTAACCTTTAGCCATGTCCACCGAGTTACGTCGTGAAAAACTCCTCATATCAAAGGAATGTTTCCCAAGGCTCGGACCACCGGGGACAGCCACAAGTGGACATTTATAAGACACCCACATCAGTACAAGACATACCGGGTGAACATAGTGGTCCTCGAGAAACTGGGCAGCAGCCTCTACAACGCCATACAGAGGATAATCAAAGCCCCGGTAGTGGACGAGGCCACCGTCAAGGAGCTCATTAAAGACTTCCAGAGGGCCCTCCTCCAGGCGGACGTAAACGTCCAGCTGGTCATGGAGCTGAGCCAGAGCATCCAAAAGAGGGCCCTGGATGAGAAGCTGCCCCCCGGCATAAGTCGACGCGAACACATCGTCAAGGTCATCTACGACGAACTCACCAGGTTCGTCGGCGAGAACCCCCAGGAGCTCAAGATCGCCCCCGGAAGACAGAACGTCATCATGCTGGTGGGCATCCAGGGCAGCGGAAAGACCACCCAGACCGCCAAACTCGCGCGCTACTTCCAGAAAAGGGGGCTCCGGGTAGGGCTCATATGCTCCGACACATTCAGGCCAGGAGCCTACAGCCAGCTCAAGCAGCTGGCGGACAGCATAAAGGCGCCCTTCTACGGTGAACCAGACGCCAAGGACCCGGTGTCCCTGGCGAAACGCGGCGTAGCCCACTTCAATGACGCCGAGGTGGTCATCCTGGACACCTCGGGCCGCCACAAGGACGAAATAGGCCTCATCAGGGAGATGCAGCAGATAGAGGCAGCAGTCGAGCCCCATGAGATCATACTGGTCCTCGACGGCACAATAGGGCAGCAGGCGGCGTCCCAGGCCAAGGCTTTCAAGGAGGCGACGGCCGTCGGCAGCATAATAGTGTCCAAGCTGGACGGCACAGCCAGGGGCGGAGGCGCCCTGAGCAGCGTCGCCGCCACAGGCGTCCCCATCAAGTTCATCGGGACAGGCGAGAAGATCGAGGACCTGGAGGCCTTCGTGCCCGGCAGATTCATCGGCCGGCTCCTCGGCATGGGCGACATCGAGGGCCTGGTGGCCAAGGTGAAGGAGGCCGATATGCCCGTCAACGAGAAGGACGTCGTGGCCATGCTCAGCGGCAAGTTCAGCCTCCAGGACATGTACAACCAGTTCGAGGCCATGCAGAACATGGGCCCCCTCCAGAAGGTTCTCAGCATGATACCCGGGTTCAGCTACAAGCTGCCCGCCGAGGAGCTGGAGAACGCGGAGGAGAGGCTATCCAGGTGGAAGGTCATCATCCAGAGCATGACGCCCGAGGAGAGAGAGGACCCCAAGGTCCTAAACGCCAGCAGGATGAGGCGCGTCGCCAGGGGCAGCGGCGCAGAGGAGCGGGAAGTAAGAGAGCTTATTAAACAGTACAATACTATGAGGAAAATGCTTAAACAGATGAAGGGCAGCCGAAGAATGCGGCGGCAGATGCCTTTCAAGTTTGGATAGGAGAACACGAAAATGGGAAAAAGAAGTAGCGGAATACGCAGAAAGAGCAGATCGGTCCTGAGCAAACGGGTCCGTGAGAAGGGAAGACTCCCACTGAGCAGACTGCTAACCAAGTACGAGACAGGCGAGAAAGTAGTCATCACAATCGATCCAGCCGTCCACAAAGGCATGCCCCACAAGAGATACCAGGGAAAGGTGGCCAACGTCGTGGGCCAGAGGGGAAGAGCCTACATACTCGAGATACCTCAGAGGAAGACTGTTAAGACCATCATAGCAATACCTGAGCACATAAAGAAACACGTGGAAGGCTGAGCCATGTCCGTCATAAACAAGAAGGAGATCACGGTGGCCGAGGCCAGGAAGCTTCTCATGGACAAGGCTGAGGAACTTGACCCCCTTCAGCGCCGGGTGCTGGAGTACACCATCCGGTTCAGCAAGCTGGACAGCGAAGCCGCGGCCAAGCTCACAGACGAGCTGGTGAAGGAAATCAAGATCGATAGAGTCCTGGCTGTGCAGATAGCTAACTGCATGCCATTGACTGTCCCCGAGATACGCACCTTCCTGGGAAGGCAGCGCATCATCGCAGAGGACACGTTAACCAAGATTTTAGGGATAACTGAAAAATACCGGGTCAGAGAATAGTATCCCGGTAGCAGCCCCCTGGAGTTGAGCGAGTTGTACAAAGAACCTAAGAAGTACGAGGAATACGCCTACGTGCTCGACTACCTGCCCCACGGCAGACCAGGGGCGCCCAGGACGGCGCACACGGCGTCGGGGGTCATCCAGCTCCTCGGCGAGGAGTACTTCACCCTCCTCGAGGCGACGCCCAACAAGGACGCAGAGTACAACATCAAGGACAGGATCTACGTCGGTAAAGGCGACAGAGCCCTGGTAAGCCACATTCTGGGTAGGGTCGCCTACGAGGAGCTGACCTCGCAAGCCAAGGCGGAGCTCATAACCGTGATTGAGGCAGTCGTGCAGAACAACGAGAGAAGGTTCATAGAGTTCATAAACACGAGCCCGTCTCTGACGCCGCGTATGCACAGCCTCGAACTGATACCCGGGATCGGTAAACGCCTGATGTTCCAGATACTGGAGCTGCGGGAGAAGGCGCCCTTCGCGGGCTTCGAGGACCTAAGGGAGAGGGTCAACCTCACAGACCCCGTGAAGCTCATCGCCCGCCGCATCCAGGAGGAGCTGAGCCAGGAGCAGAAGTATTACCTCTTCGTGAGGCCCGCGTAGACTCACACATAAATATTCATCTTAATATAAAATACGGGATGGATGAAGCACTAGCCGACATGCTGCTGGTCGTTCTGGCCGCCCTCGTGGTCGTGATCATAGCGTTGCTGGCCAAGGTGATGAGGCTGAAGCCCGGGGCGGCGGTGCGCGTCAACGGATCGGGTGAGGCTGAGGAGGAATAGGGCCGCGGCCGCCCCCATTTGCACTACCTTTTTATTAATCTACTGGGCTACTCAGGTGGGACAGAGCGATGAATGCCAGCAACTTCAAGTTCAAGAAGAACATGCCCTACACCAAACGCAAGTACATGGGCGGTGTCCCCGGATCGAAGATCGTCAAGTTCACCATGGGTAACACCGGCCGCAAGTACGCCTACAGGGTGGAGCTGATCAACCTCAAGGAAGTGCAGATCAGGCACAACGCCCTGGAGTCGGCCAGGGTCGCGGCCAACAGGATTTTCGAGAAGTACGTGGGGAGAGACAACTTCATGCTCAAGGTCGTGCCCTTCCCCCACAACATCATAAGGGAGCACAAGAGGGTCAACGTGGCCCAGGCAGACAGGTTCCAGGAGGGCATGAAGAACGCGTACGGTAAACCCACCGCCGTCGCGGCTAGGATCAAGCCGAACCAGCCAATCTTCGTCGCCGAGGTGGACAAGGAGTACGTCGAGTACGCCAAGGAGGCCCTCAAGAGGGCGGGCGACAAGTTCCCCGTCCCCACGAGGATCGTGGCTTCCCAGCTGTAACATTTTAACCCCTCCTTTAAAGCTGTAGAAGACAGGTGCGAGTGGAGCCGAACAGGAAAATACTATTTGGTTCCATTGATGGCGTGACGGAGATGGAGGTTTTTCCGACTTGGAAATCGAAGTAATAAATGGATTAGGTGTTTGTCTGTTTTTTTACGATAGTGTACCAGGTGTCATTCATTGTGGCTGGAATTTCTTTAATTGAATCCTTTGGTTTACGTTTTAACGTCAATGCATTAGTTGGACATGTCGAGGCACACAACCCGCATCCGATACAACGATTCGAATCGAGAAGAACGCTACCATTACCAGCAGATAATGCGTCCATCTGACATCTTTCTAGGCAAACCCCACAGTTTACACAGGCATCCTGGTCAAAACTTGCTATAAATGAACTTGAAACAGCCTCAGACGGTTTAGGATGCTGTTTTATACCATTAAGAATGCCACAGCAATCACCGCAACAGCAGCAAATAGCAGATACGAGCTTCGAATTGGTAGGATTAAGAACTAGGTTATCTTCATTAGCTTTCTTTAAGATCGTCCATACCTCAGATTGTTCTATTGAACGAGCTCTTCCAGTCCTAACATAAAACTCTGCGAATTCACCGAATATTAAACAGCTTTCTTCAAGCGCGTCACATCCTCCTCCGTTCATTTTTGCATGGCGACGACAGATGCAAGGAGCTACAGCAAACTGATCATGAGCCCTCACCAGTTCCTCAACCTGTTCATAAGGAAGGACGTCAAGCTTTGAGTCTATACTTTGATTGACAGGGATAGTACGCAGCTGGGGGATGGTTTCTGGTCTCGTTCGCTTTATTCTTGAGCTATAGTATTCGTCAAAGTTTTTGAGAAACTCGCTGCTCAGACGGTTTACTTGGAACTCGTAGATGCCGATAACCCACGGTGCGGCTTGATACAGAATTGTTCCTGGCCTTGGTTGATAGGAAAAGATGAGCCCCTTTTCCGCCATTTTCTCAAGCCTTTTCTCAGCTATCTCTGTTGGGATATTTGCTCTATTTCCTATGATCTCCGCGGTTTGTTTGTCTAGTGTTAAATGTGTTGCTAGTTCCGCTTCCTCCATTGTGAATAATCCTTTAAGTAAACGAATATCTGCACCGGTTTCACTAGGAGTGAATCCTCCTGGAAGACGGTCGAGGTGCTCGACAAGCCTTCTGTAGATTGATTCCTCCTTGACGTTATTTTTTGTCAACAATAATCACATCTACATTGTTGTAGCAAGTTATGGATAATATTATTCATACACAAGCAGCCCAGCGAAGCCAAGGAAGGAAGGGGTAACATTTTAACCCGAAGCCATCGTTCATCTATTCATTGTGAGCGACTTGTACAACCTGGAGCTCCCCAAGGTCGTGGAGGAGGTCAAGAGAAGAGGCTCTAGGCGCGTGCTGCTCCAGCTACCGGACGGATTGAGGCCCTTCGCATTCCAGCTTGTGAAGGCCATCCGTGAAGGCACAGGCGCAGAGGTGTTTCTGTCCGGGGACTCGTGTTACGGCGCATGCGACGTCGCGAGCAGGCAAGCCTCCGAGCTGAACGCCGACCTGCTGGTCCACTACGGTCACAGCCCCATGGTTGAAGGCGGCGACGTGCCCGTCCTCTACATCCACGCCCAGGTGGACATCGACGCGAAGCGCCTCGTGGAGGACTGCCTGCCATACTTCGGCCCCTGGAAGAGGATCGGCGTCGTAACGACCATCCAGCACGTACACCAGTTGGCCGAGGTCGCCTCCGAGATGGCTAGGCGCGGCCTACACGCGGCGATGGGTGAGGGGGACGCCAAGACTCCCTTCAGGGGCCAGGTGCTCGGGTGCCACTACGGTACGGCTTTAAGGGTGGCTGAGGACGTGGACGCGTTCCTCTACATAGGCGGAGGCCAGTTTCACCCCGTCGGCCTCGTCCTCAGCACAGGGAAACCCGTGGTCGTAGCCAACCCATACGACGGCTCCGTGGCCGTCAGAGACCCTGACGAGCTCATGGGGCTCGCTAAGAAGAGGTACGCCGGCATAGCTGTGGCGCGGGGCGCCGACAGGCTGGGCATCCTGGTGTCATCTAAGCCGGGCCAGGTGGCCCTTGAAGTGGCCGAGGAGCTTGAGAGAAGGTTCAGGGAGCGGGGGGTCGAGGCCGCGGTCATCTACATGGACGAGGTCAGGCCCGAGCACCTGAACAACTACGTTGAGCCCCAGGCTTTCATAGTGACGGCCTGCCCGCGGGTGGCGATAGACGGGTTGACTGGGGTCGACCGGCCTATGCTGACCGTGCGTGAGGCGTATGTGGCCCTAGGCGACCTCAAGTGGGAGGACGTCTGGGGCAGAAGCATCGTGGGGTGACCGCTGGGTTTTTAAAACACGCCACCGTATCAGCCCACGTCATCATCACACTCAACGGTGTCCCCCGGGGGGCGAAACCGGGGGAATGTAATGGATAGAAGGAAGACGAATATGGCGAAGAAGCCTGAGGAGAGAGAGGTCTTCCCCGGGGAGAAGCTGGCCGTCATAGAGGAGTACAGCGACGGTAGGGGCACGTACCAGCTGGACGGGGATGTTCGGTCATCTGAGGTAGGCGTTACCCGGCATCAGCCTGAGACTAGGTCTGTGCTTGTGGATAAGTGTACGCCTGAGATACTTGTGCCGTTGGAGGGCATGGAGGTGGTGGCGGAGGTGGGCTCGGTGGCGAGGAAGGATGCGCGGGTCGACATATTCATGTTGGACGGTAAACACGTTCACCCCACGTACAGCGGCGTCGTCCACATCAGCGACATCAGCACCGAGTACGTGAAGAACATCGACATGGCTCTGAGGAGCGGCGACGTGGTGAAGGGGAAGATCGTGAACACCAGGAACAGGCTCAACCAGATGACCCTGGCGAGCCCAGACTACGGCGTGATATACGCGTACTGCAGCAGGTGCGGAGGCCTCCTGGAGAGGAGAGATGGGAAGCTCACGTGCCCCGGCTGCGGCAGGGTCGAGAGGCGTAAGACCGCCAGAAGCTACGGTAAGGAGGAGCTGGTTTGAAGATAAACATAGCCAAGCGTGAGGGCGAGTACATGGAGATGGAGTTCAGCGGCGAGGGGCACACGCTGCTGAACCTGCTGCAGAGCAGCCTACTGGATGACCCCGAGGTGGAGATGGCCGGGTACAGCAAGCCCCACCCTCTGATGGACAGGAGCAAGATGATCATAAAGCTCAGGAAGGGCGACAAGCACCTTGAGGCTGTGAGGAGGGCGGCCGCGGCCGTGGGCGGAAAGCTGGACGAGTTCCTCGCCGAGTTCGAGGCGAGCCTCCGAGAGTACAGGAAGTGACCCATCCACGTGGGGGCCAGGCCGATGAAGCCCACACGGATCAGGCAGGCTAAGAGGAACATCAGGGTTCTGGGTCTAGCCGCGGCGCCGCTGGGCGACGGGTTCGTGGCCGTAGGCGCCGTGTTCAGGGGGCGCCTGGGCCTCGAGGGCGTCCTGTGCTCGGGGTCAACCGGCGGCGACGTCACCGAGGGCTTCATAGGCGCACTCCTGAGTTCACGCCACCTGGGCCAGGTGAGAGTCATCGTAGTCGACGCGGCGTCGCTGCCCCCGGGCTACCGGGTCGACTCCGTCCGGCTGGCGGAGGGCTCAGGTAAGCCGGTGCTCGCACTAAACGCGGTGGACGAGGCGCCGGACGGGACGCTCCGGTGGGGCGGATACGCCGTCGCCTGCGCGGGGCTTGATGAGGCTGACGCCCCCGGGGTCCTAGACGCGGTGTCTGTCGATGGGTACCCTGAGGCGCTGAGGGTGGCGGCCCTGGCCGCCGGCGGCCTCGCCGGGCTGGACATGCACAAGGTTTAAAAACAGTATCTGCTGCGATAGTGTGCGAACGGAGGCGTCTGGTCTGAAGTTTTGTCCACAGTGCGGGGCATTCTGCGTCGCCGACAACGGTAAAAAGTGCTACGTGTGCCCCAAGTGCGGGTGGGAAGAGCCTCTGGAGGAGACCAGGAAGGTCAGCCGCGTCAGCCGCGAGGACGAGAAGATCATCGTGGTGGGGCAGAAGGAGCGCAAGCTGAGCACCATGCCGAGGACGAAGGCCAAGTGTGAGAAGTGTGGCAACGATGAGGCTTACTGGTGGATGGTTCAGACGCGTGGGATCGATGAGAGCTCGACCCAGTTCTTCAGGTGCACCAAGTGTGGGCACACGTGGCGCGACTACAGTTGACCATCTAATTTTTATGGTGTAGCGTCGTTGTAGTGTGCAGCATAATCGTGTTTGGCTGAGGATGTTGGCTTTGTTCGAGGTTGAGGTTTCAAGGATTGACCCGTTCAGGAGCCTGGTGAAGGCGCTGAGCGTCATCGTGGAGGAGGGCACCTTCGCGTTGAACGAGGCTCAGGTGAGGCTTCTGGCCATGGACCCGAGCCACGTGGCCATGGTTGACTTTGAGCTTCCGGGGGGCTTCTTCGACGCGTACAGGTGCGAGGGTGAGCCGAAGCTGAGCATCAACATCAAGGAGTTCCTCAGGTTCCTGGACAGGGTGGAGAAGGACGAGCAGGTCCGGATAGCGTTGAACGAGGAGAAGGCCAGGCTGGTGATCCACTGCAAGCGTGGCGGGCATAACCGTAGGTTCGAGATGCCGATCCTCGAGCCCCTGGACGAGGAGGTGCCTCAGCCGAAGATATTCTTCAAGGCGAAGGCCCGGTTGACGACGAACGCTCTGCGCATGGCCATCCGCGACGCTGACCTGGTGTCTGAGCACGTGCGCGTCGAGGTGGATAAGGACGTGCTGAAGATCAGCGCCGAGGGTGACATGGGTTCAAGCTTCAGCGAGTGGGAGAGGGACAGCGACGACCTGCTTGACTTGAAGGTGGATGAGGTGAGTGGGGCGACGTTCACGTTGAGCTACCTGAGTGATATTGCGAACGCGGCGGGGGCGGTGAGCGAGGTGGCGTCTCTGGAGCTGAGCACGGATATGCCGGTGAAGATGGAGTTCGAGATCCCTCAGGGGCGGCTTGTGTATTACCTGGCGCCGTGCATCGGCGTCTAGCCCCGGCGCCCTCACCCTTTCCGGCTGAGCCGGTACCCACCCGGACCACATTTTAGGAGGTTTTCTCCTCCTATAATCGGTACCCCCCTACCTTTTTTATCGGCTCGTAAAGGGCACCTAGGGCTGGCGGGCTCGTCGGGGGCCTATAACTGTAGTAGTCACATCGTTTTCCTCCGTTGGCCGGACACTCCACGCCCTTTTTCGCGTGCACCCCGTTTAATGACCGAGAAAACAACCATTATACGACCCCCCTACATTTTTTCACATACGCAGCTTCCTACCCGTGCGGGTTCTTCGGCCGCCCCTGGGGGCCGGATATTCGTATAATGATAAAGATATTCGCCATTATACAATACCCCCCCTACCTTTTTTCACATGGGTCTCTGTTTTCGCTGGTAAAAGTTCGTAGCAGGGCTGGCTGCCTCTCAGATCGAGGTTTTCAGGTACTGGTCTATAGGTGATGCTGTGAGGCCTACCTCTTGTGCGGCCCTCAGGATGTCTGTGTCCTCGGTCACTAGATGGGTGGCCGCTGTAAGGGCGGCTGTGAGGTACGCTGAGTCGTAGAAGGTGAGGCTGAGCCTTGAGGCGTTCTCGGCGATGGCCGCCATCTCGCCGGGGTCTATTCTCCATATGTCCATGATGGAGATGAGCCTCACGATGGCTTTCACTTTCTCAGCTGCTTCCCTAGGCTCTCCACCGGATGCGCGGTTTTCCTTCCAGACGATGTTTCCGAGCTCGTAGAGGGTGAGGTCTAGAACGGTTTGGCCATCCAGGATGGGGGCGGCGTCGCCCCGCAGCTTTCTGAGGGCCGCCTGGATGCTGCTGGCGTCAAAGAGAGGCATTCAGCGGGTCCTCCGGTCCTCCTTGATCCATTGGAGGACCTGCTCCTCGGGTATCTTTGAGAAGTATTCTCCGAGCTCCTCTGCGGCCTCTGCGGCTTCCTCCAGTTTCTTTCTGCGTATCTCCTCTTCTATGGCTTTCCTGGCCACTGAGCTGACCTCTATGTTGTACCTGTCTATGTCTCGTTTGGTCTCGTCGGGTACGCGGATGGAGATTACGGTGCTCATAATACGTTATTTGTATTACGTTGGGTGTATTAAGAGTTGTGGCCGTAGGCACTGAAAGCGTGGATGGGGTTAAGGCCTATCCCCTAACCAGATGACTTCCTGAATAGATCGTGTTTCGGTGTGGAATGGACGACGATTTGGTATAGAATGGCGCCGCGTCGGACCGGTTCCGTGGCTCCTTTTGGTGTGGGGCGGCTGTTTCCGGTTTTTCTTGCTCTACCCCCTCCCCCACTCTAGCTGTGGCCCGTGGGTAGCTTGCCCAATGCGCTGTATGTCTACGCCGTTTCAGCTGTGATAGGCGGAAAAAGTTTACAATCTTAGTCTTCGATTTTCAGTTTGTGGAGAATGCTCTGAAGCTGACCTATTTTTTCAGAGTCCATGTCATCAAGTAGCTCCTCTATGTCTAGCACAAAGTTCTTTGTCCTTCTCATTAATTGGTCCAAGTCAACGTTTACTTTCCGTGTGTAGTATTGTGTCTCTATTCTGTCTTTCTTAGATCTTCTAAATTCGTTTATCATTTTAGAGTTAACGCTAGAACCAAATAAGTGCTCAAAGAGGGTTATGGTGCAATCATGTATCTCGCATCTGACTCCGATTCGAGAGAACAGGGCATATACGGCAAAATATTTCGCGTAGTAGCCGGCAGACACCGCCCATTCTATAATACTCTCCCTGGCGTTAACCTCCATGGATCTCAGGGCGTTCCTGGACTTTTCCAGGTATGCGTTCACCAGGTTCTCTGAGGGCTCAACTAGTCTTATGCCTCTTTGCTGTTTTAGGCACCATTTAAGATATGTTTCTGTGTTCTCCATGGTATCGCCACATTATCTCCACGAGTTCTTCCGCACCTTTTATTACGATGTGATTTGAAACCAGCTCTTTAATTAACGGGTCATTATCCATTAGCCCCATCAGAAAATTATGGTTGCTTGTGGTTTTAATGTTCACCTCTCTGCCTATCAGCCTGCTTACCTCAGTTACTGCTTCTTCATCGATGTCCTTCTCGGAGATGATGAAGAGATCGATGTCGCTGTACTCGGTGGCCTCTCCTCTTGCGTAGCTACCGAACAGGATGATGGGGGCCTTAACTTTGTCTTCTATTTCGGTGGCAAGTTTTTTTATCAGGAAATTATCTCCGAGATATCTTATGGTGGCGAAAACCTCAGCAAGTATTATGTATAATCTGGTGGCCAAGTTGCCGAGATTCAGCTGATACTCCTTGTTTCTCCCTCTCCTGGAGCTTGAGAGCACGTTAGCTTTTACTAGTCTATTTAGTTGCAGCCCCACGGCCTTGACATCGATGTTGACTTCCCGGCTTATCTCCCTCAGGTGCACTGTTTTGTAATAATCGTTTGAGAAGAGTCCTAGGATCCTGAGAGTCGTATGATTAATGTTGTATTTTTCCTTCATATGAAGTATAAATACAACAAAAGATTTAAGGTTTGTGTGTACCCAAACCAAAAATCGGAGATGGTGAAACCTTAGGGCGCTGCTGGAGAAACAGTCCATGATGTTCTACTTTGAGCCTCAGAGGTTCAGCCTGGGCGGCGGGTTGACTTACAGGCCTGGCTTCGTGTTGCCGGTGTACAGTGTAGGTGGTAGGACAGTGATCCTGGAGCCTCACGGGGTGTGGGGTGGTGACCACGAGTTGGAGGTTACCCGGAAGTACAGGTTGTTCAGGGAGATGTTCGGCAGCCTCTTCTACCTGATACTGATCGTGCCATCTATGGAGTATATTCGGGTGCGAGATGAGTACCCTGGGTCCTTTGATGATATAGTGGAGAGCAACAGGATGGTGGATCTGCTTTTTATGCTCAAGAACAACCGATACAAACAACTATTTTAGACGTGGCTGGGGTTTACAGTGAGGTCGCCCCTCTTGAGCTTTCGACGGATATGCCGGTTAAGATGGAGTTCGAGATCCCTCAGGGGCGGCTCGTCTATTGCCTGGCGCCCTGCATCGTCGTCTAGCCTCTACTCATTTTCGGTTATAACGGCTAGCTTGTTATAGGGCGGAAAAAATTTTCCATCTCCGGCCTCGTGCTTTCTCTACGATCCTTCACCCCCATTTTTGGGGGCGCCTTTTGCTTCACCGCGTAGGCCTCTATACGTTTGTCTCCGCTGATCCGCGGGGGGGCGTGGCCCACGGACCTCATTTTAGGAGTGTTTTCCTTCCTATATTTGGTACTCCCTACCTTTTTTCACATAGGGCGCCGCGTACTCGTTTTATGACCGAATTTTCAGCCATAAAAAAGGACCCCCCCTACGTTTTTTCACACTGGTTCGTCGGAGGCGCCCAGGCTTCGGGGCCGGTATCCTGCCTAATGGTAGAAAAATACGTCATTAGGGGGTACCCCCCTACTTTTTTACGCGTCAGTCGCCTACAGCGGTGTGCCTTGTGTGCTGCATGGACCCGTGATATTGCGTGGAATGGACGGCGTTTTTGCGTAGATTCGTCGTGGATCAGACGGTGTTTCATGTGCCGTTTGGCGGATCGAGGGCTTTCATGGTTTTTCGCTGTGACCCCCTCTCGTTTCTATGCAGGTGCCATTAACTGCAACGCTGTTGGCTGATCCCACTTGGTCAGGGGAGCCGCATTAGGGGTGGCGG
>CAZAKG010000020.1:0-27972 GCA_964485755.1 uncultured Candidatus Bathyarchaeia archaeon
TGAACATATCCCTGTCCAAGTGCACCACGTCCCGGTCCCCCGAGCCGGGGAACAGCGTCATGTCGTATAGGCCCCCGAAGTGCACCGCGTCCCCCACCTTCCCTATGTTGATGCAGTGGACGCCGCCGGCCACGTTGAACCTGATCATGGTGCCCTGGTCCAGGTCGTGCCAGCACATCCCGGCCCCGTACAGGTGCACAGGGTACGCCTCGTCCATGGTCCAAGGCTGCGTCTCAGTGATCTTCCCCTTCGGTAGCCATACGGCGCCGCCCGCGTCGGCGTACACGTCGTCGATGGCCAGCTGGACGTTGCCCGGGGCCCTCTCCCAGATGTTGCCCCGGCTGTTCACGATCCTGACCCGGTCCCGGATGAAGGCATCTGCCCCCAACCCGAGCCTGGCCTCCAGCGCATCCACCAATGAATTGTAGTGGAGGTAGGTTATGGGGTCCGGCGGGTAGGGCTTAGAGAACTGCGGCATACTACTTCTCCTAAAATCATTCTTTGTTACATCCAGGGATGTGCGTCATATTTATACTATTTTTATGGTAGACATAATATAATCGTCATTATATTGTGTTCATTTATGTGGTACTATTTAGTGGCGTTCATTCATTTCCCGCGTCTGGCCCCACGCGACGACGAGCCAGCGTAGAGCATCCAAGGCAATTATAATCGGGGAACCCGAGACACACGTAATGTGGTAAGTTATGTTTATATAACGATTACAATTAAACCATATTGATGGTCCCGGAAGACAACCCCGGCTACGTCCTACGCGTCAGCTCAGACGAGTGGGTTGAACAGATTTTTCAGCTCAAGAAATACTACTCGGGCATCATGCGCAACTGGAGGAGAGGCACACCCATCCTCCTGGCCAGAAAGACGGAGCAGGGAGACAGCTTCCTCGGGTACGGCATAACGGATAAGGTTGAGATGCTGTGGGAGATGACCCCCGAGGAGGAGGACTACTGCAGAGAAAACAGGTGGAGGTGCGCGCTCACCTTCCAGCCCCTCATCAGGTTCGAGACGCCCCTGCCCATAAAAGACACTGTCCTGGCCAACGACAGGAGAAAGGGCAGCTTCCTCCACGGAGCCATGCTCCCGGAGGAGCAGGTGGACAGCATCCTAGACAGAGCCGAGGAGCAGCAGTAATAGAAAAATAATATACGAGGCGAGCCCAGAGAACCAGTGGATGGGGTACATAGCCGCTGTTAAATGCAAGAGGGGGGAAAGCGCCTCAGAGCACGTCATCCAGATGCTGAAAGCGTCCGGCGGGCCTCCAGAGGCGTACATCGGCCTGGCCTCAGCTCACGCATCAGAGGTGTACAGGAGGCCGCCAGAGTTCTCGTCCCTGACGGCGGACTCCATCATAGGGTTCAAAAGCCTAGACCCGAAGAACTACCCGCCGCAGCCCCTGTCGCAGTCATCGGGCTCCATGTGCCTCAACGGGTCATTGTTCGGTGTGGATGAGCCCGACACACTGGCCGTAGCAAACCTCCTGGAAAAAAATGTGGCTGGCGGTGTCAAAGAGCTTCTATTTATGTGCGGTCACTTCGCCGTCGTCGCCCAGAGCGAAGATGAGATGATCTGTGGAAGAGACTGGGTGGGAGTCAAGCCCCTCTACTACGGCGAGAACGAGGACGTCTACGCGGTCGCGTCCAACAGGAAGATGCTTTGGAGCATCAAGGTAGACCCTAAACCTGTTGAGCCGGGGCACATCGTCACAATCACCGGCTCCTCCGGTGTTGAGGACGAAGCCCTTGAAAGGGGCAAGCAGGAGATGTTGATTGAATCAGAGGAGTCCATCGTAGAGTCCCTGGACGCCGTCTTCAGGCAAGCATCCGACGACATAGCCCGAAAAGCCAGCAGGGGGGCCTTAGCGTTCTCAGGGGGCATCGACAGCACGTTATCGGCCTACTACCTCAGGGAGTCGGGGGTCGACCTCGACCTCGTATGCGTCGGCCTAGGCCAACGGGACGAGTACGGACACGCTCAGGCAGCGGCAGACGCCCTCAACTTGGAGCTCCGCACGTCTCCCTTCACCCAACGGGAGCTGGAAGCAGCGCTGCCCGAGATCATGTACAGCGTAGAGGAGAGCAGCCCTCTAAGCATAGGAGTCGCGGCGCCCCTGTACTTCGTGGCGGCGGAGGCCCGCGACATGGGCCACGATACGGCCTTCACGGGAAACGGTAGCGACGAGCTTTTCGGAGGCTACATGAAGTACCACAGAGCTTACTCTGAGAACCCCTCTCTGGCAGAGG
This sequence comes from uncultured Candidatus Bathyarchaeia archaeon, assembly GCA_964485755.1. Classification (GTDB taxonomy): domain Archaea; phylum Thermoproteota; class Bathyarchaeia; order TCS64; family TCS64; genus RBG-16-57-9. The sequence goes on from CAZAKG010000020.1 coordinate 2,262, forward strand.
AGATGATGAACATCGACGTCGTTGACTCCTGGAAGAATAACTATGAGAGAGACAGCAAGATAGTCGAGGACGCTGGGCTGGACCTCCAGCTACTGTTCGCACACCCCAGAGTGGTCTCGTATGGTCTCAGAATCCCTGTGGATTACAAGCTACCACTAGATTTGGGTCAGCCGCGAAAAACCATACTGAGAAAGCTGGCCAAGAGGCTGGGGCTCCCCGAGGAAGTGTGGGGGCGCCCGAAGAAGGCCGTCCAGTACTCAACCGGGGTCCATAAGTGCCTGAAGAGGCTAGCCAGGGGGCAAGGTAAAAGCCTTCAAACGTACACGCAGGTGCTATACAAACAAATCCGTGAAGGGACCTACTTTACCTGAAGTAGACTCCGTAATCAGGAAGCTGAAGGAAACTTACCCGGACATCAGTCCGGAGCCTTCAGCTGAGGACCCTTTCAGGACCTTGATAGGCTGCATACTCTCGCAGAGAACACGGGACGGCAACGCCGAGAAGGCATCCAAGAACCTCTTCGAGAAGGCGTCCACCCCGGAGGAGGTCCTCAGACTCGGTGAAGCCGAGCTTGAGGCGCTCATAAGGTCCTCGGGGTTCTACAGGCAGAAGGCGCGTTACATCTCTGGTGCTTGCAGGGCACTGGCTGAAGAATGCGGCGGAGCCGTCCCTAGTGACAGAGAGGCGCTCCTCAAGCTGCCCGGAGTCGGACCTAAGACAGCTGACATCGTCTTAGCGTACAGCTACGAGGCAAATGTTGTCCCAGTGGACATCCACGTGTGGAGGGTCTCTAGGAGACTCGGGTTAGCGCACATGGACGCGGATCATGAGGAAGTGAAGACAACCCTGGAGGAAATTATCCCCGACGGGGACAAGGTGCTCTACGACAGGGCGGTTCTGAGGCTCGGTAAGGATTATTGCAGAAAAACGGGGCCCAGGTGCCTTGAGTGCCCCCTCAAACCATTATGTGGCTACGCTAATAGAGGGCGATCAGCCCCTTAGCCAGGCCATCAGTGAACTCCGATAGATGCTCGAACTCGTAGCCTATGATCTCGTTGATCTGCTTCGTCACAGTGCCCATGTCCACGCCTTTTTCAGGGATGACCTGGGCCGAGACCACGCAGGGCTCGTTGATGGGCTTACCAATCCGGCTGAGGAGCCACACGTAGGTCTCCCTGATCCCAGGCACGTCGTCGATGATCCTGTTAGCCAACCTGTAGCTGAGGGCGTTATAGATCTTACCAACGTGGCTCACAGGGTTCTTTCCGGCCGCGGCTTCGCTGCTCATTGGGCGGTTGAGCGGGATGACGCCCACAACGTTGTTTCCCCTCCCAACCTGGCCGCTGTCGCCGGCCTCGGCCGAGGTCCCGGTTACCGTCAGGTAGAGTCCGTCGATGCCTCTCCCCTTGGCGTCCAAGGCGTTCAGGTCTATCGTGACCTCCTTGAATGAGTACTTGTCATCCACGTAGCCTTTTATGGCGTCGTATACCTCGTCGCGCCTCCTGAAGTAGTCTGCCTCGCTCTCGATGAACCTGTCCACGAAGGCCATGGCCACAGTGACGTTGAGGGAGTTACCTTTTCTGAGCCCCATGAGCTTAATATCCTCACCAGACTCAGGGTAACTCTTCTTGAATTCCTTGGAGTTAAGGTGCTTTTCGAGGTCCTTGATCAGGTTCTCTGTGCGGGTGAAGGGGGCGTAGCCGACGGCCGCCGATGTGTCGTTGGCTCCAAGGTACTTTCCTTTACGGGCGAAGATGTCGCTGAGAGCCATTGACCCGGGCTTTATCTGGCTCTGGTAAGTTACATGCTTCTCGGGGTCCACGAACCTGAGGTTCTCCTTAAACCACTGCTTTGCGCTCCGCTCAGCGATCTCGTGGACGGGTATCTCCTCGTCACCAACCTTGAACGTGGCCCGGTCACCGAAGATGAACCTCATGGGCTCAATGACCTTGCCTCCCTTGTACTTGGGGACGGTCACCCCCGCCGCCAGAAGACTCTTATCGACGTTGTGGTGCAGCACGACGCCGAACCTCTTCATGTACTCCTTGGAGAGCTCTATCGAGATCCGGTTCATCACCGAGTCGCACATGGTGTCGGGGTGCCCCAGGCCCTTCCTCTCAACTATCTCCAGGGCCTGATCCTCTATGGCGGATCGACCGAGCCTATTAACGAACACATTTTCCATTGATTTCACCGTGTCTGATGATTATTACTGAGGAGAATTAGAGATGTTGAATTTAAATCAATTCATTCATTTTAACAGGGGATCGAAGAAAAAGGTATATAACTACTATAGGAAATAAGATGATTAAACAACATTATTTTATTATTTAAGGAATATTTTTTCGTTCTCCTAAGGTAATAGATTACTTTGTTGCAGTAAATCAGAGAGATTATCAACCCCAAGTATAACAGAGACTAGTTAAAAAACATCGAAAAATTTGAAAAGAGTAAGCAGAACATCTCTTTGTACCAACCTCTGATGTCGAACGTGATTTATTATGACGATTAAAGACGCGACGCGTTTACTAAGAGAGCATCATAATCGTACTGCCAGCAAACATGAAAGATAGTAACAACTAGATCGAGGAAACATGTAGAAAAGAATAATAAGTGAACAGCCGATTTATATTGCCTGAGGATTCAAGTTGGACGATAAAAACCTAGGCTACACGATCATGATCATAACCATCGCAGTGATGGTCGGATACTTCATATGGGCTTTCCCGGGGATTTTCGGCACAGTTTTCGCCTGGTTAGGACCCTACAGCGAGTGGGCCATCAGGCTCCCCGTCATCGCGGCCGTGTACATGATCCTGTTCATAATACTGTGGATCGGGTACACGATGGCGACGACTCCGCCTCCGGTGCCACTCGACACTCCTCTCGACCTTGACAGTGAGCTCGACGATGAGCTGGAAACCGAGGAAGATGAGGAGAAGAAAGAAGAGGAAAAGGGTTTTTAAATTAACGTTCCTTTAGAGCCTGTTTACATATTTATTTTAAAATCGCGTACAATTATAGCCTCATATAACTTGTTTATTGTATAATTAAGCCCTTTATATAAGCACGTCACCATAAAAAAATTAAAAAACATTGCATGGTTTTGACATATCTTTGTTAATAATTCTAGCATAAACTAAACAGACTCGAACACAACATGTCTGCTGGGGGAGTATAGACAAGTTGAGGTGGGGAGATGATCAGCCGGTACTATGGATCATACCTGGTCTGGGGTTAACCCTATTCGCACTGATCAATCTCACGAACCTGTTTCTCCACTTCATCCCGGCCTCCATAGACAACGTCTTCATGGCAGTGGCCTCGGCTTTTATCAGCTCCATGTCCGCGGGGTTCATAATGGAGCTTCTGAAGGGCAGAGGCCGCCTCACATACTACACAATAGCAGGGACTTGGGTCATAGGGTTACTGACATACTACGTCAGCCACGGCTTCCTTGAGAGTAACCTACTCAACGGAACACAGACGGCGTCAATATCCCTGATAGGAACCATAATCACCGGGGTCAGCCTAACGGTCATACCCGGGGTGTTCACAGGCTCAGTGATAGGGGGCTTGGCCAGCCTGATACCCGACGATCTGCTGACCGAGGAAGAGGTCTCTGAGGCGGCACCCCAGTTCGCGCCCAACAGCTGGCCAGGCTACGAGAAAATGTGCGTAAAATGCGGTCAGGTGATGCCCTATGACTCCGTCTTCTGCTCGCACTGTGGCTCCATGCTGAAGAGGAGACTCAGCTCAGACGTGAGGTACTGCAGATACTGCGGCAACAGGCTACACTTCAAGGGGGAGTTCTGCCCAGACTGTGGAAGAGAGATTAACGTGCTCTCGAAGCCGAAGGTCTACGTGTCCCAGTAGTCTACTGTACCTCGGCGTCCACCCGGACCTTACAGACCCTGGGACTGTATAGACTAACTCTGGCTCCGCCTAGGAGCCTCGCGTCTCTGCCCTGCCGCTCAGCCGCCTGCTTGATCAGGGCCATGGCCTCCGTGAACATGTCGTTCTCCGGGGCCCAGTGGTAGAAGTGGAGTGTCCCGCCTAGTCTAAGCATGTTGACGGCCAGGTCCAGGAACTCGTGTGCGCCCTTGGGTAGAGGCATCAGAACCCTGTCGAAATGTTTTCCTAGGGTGGGGCAGACGTCCCTCACGTCTCCCAGAAGCAGCCTGACCCTGTCCTGAACCTTGTTCAGCTTGACGTTGATTAACCCGTAGCGGTGCGCGTCAGGGTTGATCTCCACTCCTGTAACCCTGGCGTCGACGACCCTCTTGGCGATGCAGATGGGATACGGCGCCACGCCGCTGAACATGACGAGTACCTCTTCGCCGGGCTGAACCTGTGACGCGACTCTTTCCCTCTCGGTGCTCTCCCTCGTGGAGAAGTACGCCAGGTTAGGGTCCACCATGAACCTGCAGCCGGACTCCCTGTGCTCAACCTCGGTGTCAGCGTCCCCCAGAATCAGACGCAGCTCCCTGAGACGGTACTCTCCCTGGCGCCCAGACTCCTTACCCAGAACACTCTTAACGTTCCCGTGGACGCCCATGACGGCTTCAGCCAAGGCTCCCTCGTACTCCATCAACTCCTCAGGGACCTCTATGATGACCACTGAGCCGCTTCTCGACCCCAGTATGTCGAAGGAGGCGGGTACACTATCCAGTAGCCTGTCTGGGATCCTTCCTACGAGCCTGTCCCTGATCTTGTTAGCCAACACAGTTCAGCTTCGATTCTTAGAAGATGGATCGTTCTCCTGTCTTCTTTGCGAGCTTGCCTCTGAGGCGGATCTCATTCACCACCATCTCCTCAGGTTCAAAGTCGTCCCTCGTCTTCCTCTTCACGGTCAGCCCACACACGCCATTTTCCAGGAGCTGCCTCTTCGTACAGACGGCGTATGTACAGCCTTTGGGTTCACATGGCTCACCAGTCCAGTTACACCAAGAGGTTTTACCTCTGAATGTCAGAGCCCGCTTGGTGCACATGAAGTCACGGCATCTTGAATAACAGTCTTTAACACCGGACAAAACTAATAACTCCCAAAATTTAATCTGGTTCTTGTATTCGTACAAGACAGAGAAATTTAAACTTTATCAAACACACGTACACTGGTGATGCGGTTCACGCCCGAATAACCGTCTACTGTCCCTGTCCAGCACCGCAAGCTCCATCCACCCAAAGTTTACTTGATGAAATGAGATAACCTATTATCGGACCAGAAACCTTTAAAGCGGTCAAATGGATGACGCAGCCAGTTTGGCTCCAATAAACGCTGGCCCAGTGAAGATTAAGGAAAAGCTACTGGTGGTCGACGACGACGAGCTGATACTGGAGTCCCTGATCAGTATTTTTGATAGTGAAGGCTACAGCTCAGCCTTCGCCCGGACAGGCGGAGACGCCCTGAAGCTGCTGGAGAGAGAGTCGTTCAACGCCATTCTAGTCGACGTGAAGCTCCCGGACATGACGGGGCTTGAACTGCTGGGCAGGATTAAGGACACTACCCCCAGGATGCGGAAACTTGTACTCACAGGGTTCCCGGACGCCCCCTCGGCCATAGAGGCAGTCAACAAGAAGGTCGACGCCTACCTTATCAAGCCCTTCGACCCCGAGATGCTGCTGAAGCTGGTGGCCAAGAACCTGGAGGAGCAGAGAGAGGAGCTCAGGTACACGCAGGAGCGGGTGCTAGACTACATAAGGACGCGTGTTAAGCAGCTGGACGAGACCAGGAGCATGATCCACTGAGCGGTGCTGTATAACAATGGAATCATACCAAGTTGACTACGAAACCGCTTACCAGGGGAACAGGAGAAACGAGGTACGGGACAAGCTACTGGAGTCCATCGAGGAGGTTCTCAGCTTCAGTGAGGTCGTGCTGAACTTCCTCGAGCTGAACACGGGCTTCAGGAAGTCAACCATACTCGACGACCCAGGGGTCTTCTGCCACGAGCTTGAGGACCTCTTCGGTGCAGGCGCATACGGCATAGAGGGCCTCATAATAGAGAAATTCTACGGTAAGATAAACCTCATGTTCGTCAAGGACAGAAAGAAAACCTTTGTTGAATACGTTAATGAAGCTTTGAAAGAATACGTCGATTAGGTAGTTGTTATACGTCGACGTACAGTGACGTGACTTTGTGTCTGGGAAACTGGATGAAAAAATATGGATGCCTGTACAAATAAATATAAATACAATCAGAATGGGTATGTTAACCAAGGTTAACGTAGAGTATCTATTTCCACGTGGAGTCAGGTAGAAGGAATGTGTGATGCCTCAGAAATATGGTACCCCTAAAAACGTTCTTCTCGCTACGAGGGTGACCCCCAGGATCAGGGACATCGTCGTACAGATGTCTCAGCGTGAGGGCCTGAACGTCTCCGAGTGGCTCAGGAACCTCATAATCGGTGAGCTCAAGAGGAACGAGGCGCTGCCCAACGTTATCAGGGCCCCGAACTTGAAACTGGAGCTTGACGAAGATGAGTGAGAGGCTATCCACGGGGAACAAGGAGCTGGATCAGCTTCTGGACGGCGGCTTCCTCAGGAACAGCATGATCCTGATCGCCGGTAACCCCGGCGCCGGGAAGACCATACTGTCCTCCAACTTCATCTACGACGGGGCGCTGAACCACGACGAGCCCGGGGTGTACGCGTGCTTCGCCGAGACGAGGAAGAGGCTCATCCAGGACATGAACAAGTTCAACATCGACTTGGAGCCCATGATTCGCAGGAGAAAAGTCGAGGTGCTCGACCTGTCCATCGGCAGCGAGACCGAGGTACAGTCAGCCCTTAACCAGATCTTCGAGGCGATCACGACCCTGAGGGCTAGGAGGCTCGTGGTGGACTCCATTGCGGCCATGGCCATGGGCCTGGAGACGGAGTTCGAGAAGCGTCACCTCATCAGGCTCCTGTACAGGCTCATACTGAAGACGGGGTGCACTACCATAGCCATCACCGATATTCCTTGGAACAGCAACAGGATAGGCGAGAGCATAGAGGAGTTCGTCGCCGACGGCATCATACTGATGGAGCACTACTACGATTCCATGGGTAACCTGACCAGGCAGCTAAGGATCACCAAGATGAGGGGCACAAACCACTCCAGGAAGACCCACAACTACACCATAAACGAGAGGGGCCTGGACATCCAGATCTAGGGGAAGAGCTCAAGGTCCTGCTGCCCGCCCTCCTTCTTCTTCCTGTACTTCAGGTACGCGTACCCGCCCACAGACGCCGCTATGATCGCGGCCACAGCTATGAGGACCACGAAGAGGCTCACCTCGAACCCGAGCACGTTGATCATCAGCTCGGGTTTGCTGGTCTGGGTGATCTTGATGCTCTTCTGGGCAGTCTCCTTCAGGTAGCCCGCCTTCACCACCTCGGCCTTCAGGTTCAGCTGCTCGTACTTCTGGGTGATGCGGGCGCCGGCGACGCCGCTGCCGTCGGTTGACGCGTCCTCCTGGGTGATGACCCCGCCCAAGGCGGTCCACTTCACGTCCGCCCCCGGGACGGGGTACCCGAAGCTGGTAACGTTCACCTGGATCGTGAATGTCTGGTTAAGGACTATACTCTTGGGTGTGGTGAGCGTCACGTTCATCTTCAGCGCGACGGTCTCTATCGTCGCCTCTGAGGGCTCCAGCCCCTGGGTCGCGGCTATTATGGACGCTATCCCCGGCCTGCCCGTGGCCTTGAAAGGCACCGTGATGTAGCTGCTTCCCCTGCCTATTGTGCCTGACACCGGCACGGTCCCGACTCTGGGGGACGAGCTGGAGAGGTAGACCGTTATGTCGTGGTCAGCCAATATGGGGTTGCCCTCCTCGTCAAGAACCTGTATGGTGATGATGTCGTTGTCCTCGCCGTCAGCTATGATCATGCTCGGCGCCATGTAAATCTCGAGTATCCGCGGCAGGTTCCCCCTCACTGCCAGGGTGCCGTCCACCGGTACGAGGCTGGGGCTGGAGGCGGCCACGATGGTGTCGCCCACCAGGTAGCGGGTGTCCACGGTGGCCGATGCATGGTACCTGTCCTTAGGGATGGTCAGGGTGTCGACGACCGTCGCTATGTTCAGGTTCGACGATGTCAAGGTCACCATAGTGTTCTTCGTGGCCTTCACCGGGTTCCCGTCAACGTCTAATAGCTGGACCGTCACGGCCTCATGGGTGCCCTGATCCGGGAGCAGGACGCCTGGGGCGAAGTACATCGCCAGGCTATAGGGCTTCCTTGTCTCGTTGGTGATCGTGACGGTGGCGTGCCCCGGGTCAAAGTTCTGGGCGTGGGCGTAGATGATGGCCCCGCCCGGGAGCACTCCTTGCACAGTGTAGGTGACCTCCACGTAGTTCGCCCCCTTCCCTATCACGGCCGTGGCTGGAAGCGTGAGGATACTGTGGTTGGACGACGAGAGCGTCAGGTCCACGTCCCTTAGGGCGTTGTAGGGGTTACCGCTGTAATCCATTATCTGAATAATGGCTCTGCCCTCGACATTTTTCACGGCGGGCATTATGGATGGGGCCACGGTCACCATGAGCCTGGCGTCGAAGTCGGACTTGATGACTTGGAGGACCACGTCGTCGGTCATGAACTCCTCGGCCGAGGCCGTTATCAGGGACACCCCGGCGTTGTACGACGCATCGAAGGTGGCCCTAGCGTACGATCTCCCCTCAGGTATTACCACTGATTCGGAGACCGAGCCCACGTCAAGGTTGCTTGAGGTCAGGTAGACCGTGACGTTCCCGGGCGCTATGTATGGTTGGCCGTTGCTGTGCCGGAGCTGCACCACGACGACCTCGTGGCTCCCTCCGTTAGCGTTTATGACCGGAGGGGCGAGGCTGAGGTCAATGAAGAGCCCGTCTGCCCAAGCCGTTTGGGAGTAGGATAGAGTGCCTAGGACTAGGAAGAGTGAGAAGATGAGAATGTACTTGGTAGGCTTCAATCTGGGCACCGGCTTATTGTGTCTGGGTCCGTAAATGAGAAAAGGTTTTTGTCGATCCCATGGCTCTTTGCAGAGCCTTAACTAGGTCCCCCAGGTCATCTGTATCCTGGAAGAGCTCGGTCAGGTACCTGATCTCCCTTTCATAGTCCTCTAGTTTCTCGTCCGCTTCCAGCACTATGCACAGTAGGCGGTTCTTATTCTTGCCCAGGAGCCCCAGCCTCGTGCCGTCGAACTGGACGAGTATCTTGCCTTCGTCCATGCTCTCGTACAGACTGTAGATCGACTTGATCTTATCATCCGTGAGGGTTCCGAGGAGCTCGGTGTCCGAGGGGTAACTGCGCATACTGAATCCTGTGTTCTTTCTCTCGATGACGACGAGGGGCAGCAGCCTCTTGTAGGGCTCAGGCTCCGGCTCAGAGCTCATGTCCAGGTCGTCGTTGAGGTCGATGGTCGTGTAGCCGTCGCTGGGCGCGTCCACCTTCTTCACGTTTCTGAGTTGGCCCACGATGGCTCTGCGTTGCTTCACGTACTCGTCCGCGTCGATCTTGTCGTTGATGAACTTGGAGTCAAGCTCACGTAGGCGAGCGTGGCTCTCAGTGTCCAAGTCCTCGTCGCTTATCCTGGGTAACTCTATCTTCGGCGGCACAGGCTCGGGCTCAGGTGCGCCGGGCACCACGAGCTGCTGGGCCAGTGGGGCTGACCTCTGAACCATGATGGTCTGCGGCGTCACCTGTGACCCTGTGAGCGCCTGTATTTCCGCGCTGGTCTTCCAGGCGTCAATGCAGAGCCTGCACACGTCCAGAGGTATTTCGTCCACGTCTATAGGGCATGTTCGGCTCTGGATGAAGGCGCATCGCCTCAGCTTACTTATGCCTCACACCTCCCAGGGTCTTCTTGAGGTTGGGCCACAGCATGTAGATCGCGACGACGGCGAGTAACGTGGTTATCCCGGCGGGGGTCTTCATCCAGAGGAAGTAGTTGCCTGCGCCCTGGAGCGCGGCTGTCTGTCTTCCTATGACGTCTCCGCTGCTTATGGTCCACGGGTCTACCGAGGGGTTGTTGTCGCCCTTGGTCTTGAAGTAGACCTCGTTTGTGTCGTACGTTATGTCTACGACTCTGTGGGTTATGAGCGTACCTTGGATGAACTCAAGGGGCGGCCTGAAGGTTATGATGTCCCCGACCCGTATCTCGGAGGCTGCCACACCCTTCACATATATGAGGTCCCCGACGTTTAGGATGGGCTGCATGCTTCCCGTTGTGACCACCATCAGCGGCGTCCAGTTGTTGCTCAGGTATGCGACGCCCATGTACGTCTCAATGATGAGCGCCACCACCAGAACGGTTCTGAGGGTCTCAGTCATCTGCTTGTAGTTTAATCCCAGGCGCTCGCTGAGGGGCGCCTCGATCTCAGGGACCTCCTCCTCTTTTTCGCCGAAGAGGCTGAAGGGCTCCTCCTGGGCTCCTCCCCTGGTCTCTATGCTCAGGACGCGGCCCTCGCTGTTACGGACCATGACGAACTGGGGCTCTGCCTTGGCGTTGCCGAAGCTGGTTATGGCGTCTATTCCGAGGTAGAAGAGCCCACCGACTATGGCGCCGTTTAAACCAATAAAGGGGGCTAATTGGATGAGGGGCATGGTTCCGCGGATGATCATCAGGGCCATGAAGCTGGCCACCGTTGTGGCGCTGGCCAGGCTCACGACGCTGAAGACCTTCGCGGAGTTCATGCCATCACATTCAGATTAGGTAAAGAGAGTTTAACCCTCTACGCTTACGAGCAGTGCTGTCAGGTTCTCGTAGGTGGAAGATGACGAGTGCTCGACTGTCAAGGTCACCGTGGCGGTTCCGTCCGCGACGCCCGTTACCTCGATGTGGCCCTCAGACTTTGAAGTCTGGTCCAGGGTTCCAGTCGAGGCAGTGAACGTGTATTCTGAGAAGTCGTAGCTAGGACCGGACCTCTCCAGATCGAACAACAGGTTGAAGGCATCCGAGTCCGCATCGTCGGCGATGCCTATTATGATCTTGACTTTCTTTGCTGTTCCCCAGGGCTTCACCTTGATGGAGTTGGCGGTTGTGTCTCCGGTCGAGGATGCGTAGGAGTAGACGTTCGGTGCCTCCTCTGTACTAGGTGTTATCGTGAAGGCCATGGTTGATATGACCGTCATTCCCATGAGCAGGAGTGCTGCAAGCATGTACTTCTTATTCATTTCAGTTCGAGACTATAGATATGGAGCACTGCTATAGACATTTACAGTGTTTGGATGTTATACGTTTGTTAACAATGATATAACTATTTGTTTACATTGGTGAACGACCATTAAAATTAACATAAAAATGTTAACATCATGTTGATGCTGTGCCCACGATAAATTAAAAATAAGAGTAAAAAAAGGGTTATGCGACGGCAACGACGTCAACGCTTGCTTGCAGACTATTAGTGTTTATGTAGATGTTAGTGAGGTTGATTCTTATCCAGATCAGATCGTCAGGAGTGATATCAGCGGGGGTAAAATCAAAGGTGATCTCACCAAGATCATCATTTACATCGACATTACTCGCAGCTGCCCAATCGCCCCCAATTTTTCTGTATTCTGCTGTAGCACCCGTAATAGTAATAGGATCGTAGCTAGCATCGCCGAATAGGAACTGGCATTCAAGTTTGTCATTGATATCCCATACTTCGCCTACTTGTATCAGCATCCTGATAGAGTCATCACTGGCACTAATTCCTGGGAGAACGATTATTCTTGTGATGTCATTGTCGGCCTCACTTTCAATGAGCACCGGATTGGGTACTATGCCTGTGGCTGAGTTTAGCGTAAATGCTAGGGTCGATACTACTCCTAGAGCAAGCATCGATGCGACTGCAATTATGTATTTTCGGTTCATGCCTACAACACATAATATGGTTGTTTGATATATATTTATATTAGCACTTCATGTCATATGATTGTTAAATATAGGTTTACATCGGTTTACTAAAGGTAAACAAGCATAAAAAATGCGTTAAATAGTTAAAACATTAGAGAGCCAACGAGGATTATCTTACAGCTCGAAGTCGAAGTCCTCGTCCTCGGCCTTCTCATCGGGCGCGGGCTCTGCCTCCTTCTTCTTGAAGATCAAGCCCTTCTTCCTAGCCAGGTACAGGCCCCCGCCGATGGAGCCCCCGAGAGCAGCGCCTAGGCCATACACATACGGCGGCTTCATCGCTGTCGTCTTCAACGCGTCGATCTGCTTCGCTATCGTGGGGCCGCCCACGTACAGCTTCTCGAAGGAGCTTCTCGCCCCCTCCGTGTAGATGCCGTCAGCGTCCACGATGGCCTGTAGAGTCCATTCCCCCTGAATCTCCGGCGTGAACAATGTAATATAGTGCCCTTCGTCATCTGTTAGCGCCAGCAGAGTCGTCTGGTTCCCGCCGCACCGCGCATCGATCCTCACCTCGTAGCCCACCCTTGCCTCGCTGAAGGCCCCTGTGACGTTCGTGGAGCTGCCCACGCCGATGACCGGGGTGCTTATGTTGAGTGTGATGCTTGTGGGCTTCCTCTCGACGACGAACGACTCGTGGCTGGACGCGCTGGAGCGGTAGGACTCGTCGCCGGCGTACTCGGCGTACACCTCCCACGCGCCCAGTTTGCTGGGCGAGAACACGTGGCTGAAGTAGCCGTCCTCATCCGCAGTCACGTCGAACTTGGTCGCTGTACCCTGCTTATAGTAGACCTGCACCTTGGTCTCCGGTAGGCTCATCCTCCCCGACAGCAGCACGTAGTCGCCTCCCAGGACCTTGTTCTTGTCCAGGCTGATGACTACGGACGTGCTTCTCATGGCCTTGTACTGGCTGGACTTGTAAGCCTCGTTCCCCAGGGCGTCCACGACCACCCACTTGTAAACGACTACAGCCCCGGGGCCCTGGCCTGGAATAATCCCGTTGTAGTACTCGCCGTTTGACGTGTATGGGGCCTCCCTCCAGTTCCTGGAGTCTGTGCTGTACAGGAGGCTCACAGAGGCCAGAGGCGACCGGTCCTCGACCCTGCACCTCACGGGGACCTCCTCTCCGCTGTTCACCTCGGTGACCGTGTCGAGCAACGTTATCTTGGGTGAATCGAAGTCCGTTTGAACCTTGACCTTGATGGTGCCGTTGCCATACTCGGGTATGAGCACCAGCTGGTACAGCAGCTCGTCCTTCATGCGCTGCCTGTAGTCTATGAGCATGTCCTCGCCGCTGTGCTCGCAGCTGTCAGACATGTTCAGGTGCCTGAAGCCCTGGGGGTCGTCGTTTACTCCACCGTACACGCCGTCTGTGGTCACGTTGAGGCCGCGCCACCAGGGGTTCGGTACACCGTTGACGGTGAACCCCACCTTTTTCTTTGCGTTGCCTACGATGTAGAGCCTCGCCTCGTACATGTCGATTGTGTCGGGTACCTCCATATCGATCTTCAGCCGCGGGTCGCTTGACGTGAACTCGTACACCCACCCGGAGTCGTACTGTATCTCACCCTCGTCGCTGGGCTCTGTCAGGAACCTGGAGTACCACGCGTTCAGCTCCAGGCGCTCCACGACCATCAGCGCGGCCGCCTCTGAGCCGTTGCTTTCAAGAAGATCGTTCCTCACCGTGAAGTAGTAGTTGCCTGAGACGCTCGGGGTGAAGTACCGGCCTAAACCGTCGTTGCTTATCTGTTCAGGGTAGCCCGCGGCCTCTGTGTGGCTTGACATGAACTTGGCGCCCGTCAGCGTCTCCCTGTACAGGAAGACGTCGTAGTCGGTCCTGTGGGTCGTCAGGTTAACGAACTCGCCTATTAGGTAGGCGTGGTACGTGTGGCCGCCCTCCAGTGTGTAGTTGTATGTAGCGACGTCGCCGGGCACCGTGTAGTTCTCAGGTATCCTCACAGGCCAGCCGAGGCGGGGGACGTTGATGAACGTCCCTTCGTATGCGTAGTAGGGGGTCGCGGAAACTGGGTCAACGAAGCTTAGAAGTAGAATGATTACTACTGCTGTGTTTAGCCTCCAGTTTTTTTGTGGTTGCATCTACGACACGCCTAATTTGGCGTTTCATTGTGCGTAAGGTGTTAAAGTCATTATGAAATTGTGTTCCGTGATTGGGTTACTTAATATGGTTCCTAGATGCCGAGGCTGATAGTATTTACAGGTATATAGTTGAGATGGTTATTCTTTTATAGTCATTGAGTATTCTTTGTCTACTGAATTTATTATTGTAATTTTTGCGGCGAGCATTTTCGCAGCTCTGCATGTTCAATGGGTTTTTGTCGAGGGCGCTCTTATTATATCGTTCTTCACGGGCATTAAACTGAAAACGATAACCACTTATCAGATTTCATGACGAATTAAAAATCAAGAAACGGATAACTGAGTAACGTACTGTACCTACGGACTGACAATAAACGCTAAGACAAATCGATATAGAAAACCTGTGAGTTCATGAATAGAAGCATATTGCTACAGAAAAAGCAAATGACGCTACTAATCATACTAACCATAGCCACACACTGCACAGCAATGGCGCCAACAACAGAAGCAGCCACAGACAAAGTCGTAAGCCACTGGCTTCAAAACCCAGTGACTCCAGACGGCGAGATCACACACAACATGGAGTGGTGCGACACAGAGAAACACGAGATAATCCTCGGCCTAAACGGAGGCAAAAGCCCGCCGTTCCTGAGAGCCTGGATATGGGTCAAAAACGATCAAAGCGTCATCTACATACTCCTAAAAATAGAGTACTTCAAGACACTACAGTACGACACAGAGGACCAGGCCATCATCTACTACCTGTGGGCGGACGACGCCGCCCAGAGCTGGGACAGAAGCGACGCCGCGTGGATCTACCAGATCGGCAGCCCCTCCGACCTCTACAACTACGACGGTGCCGCCTGGACCCACGACACCCTGGCTGCGGAAGGAAAGAACAACGTCAAGGGTGGAGGATACTATGACAGCCTCTTCTACTGGTTCGAGGCCGTGAAGACCCTCAACAGCACAGACGGGTGCGACTGGACCCTGGCGCCCGGGGACACGGTGGGCTCCGGCAACCCCTCTCAGACCAGCGACCTGCTGTACGTCGGCCTCTACGACGACAGCCAGGGTAAAAGATTCGAGAACAGGGTGATCATAGCCCTTAGCACGCAGCCCAGAGAAACGAGCCCCCCCGTGGGCGGCAGCCTCGAGCCCAACGAGGCGAGCCTCAGGGACATGGCCGTCACTGTCATCCTGCTAGCCCTCGGAGGCGCAGCCCTCCTCAGGCACAGGCCGGGCGCGTAGAGTCGCCACGCGCAGAAGGCCCATGAGTTAAATATTTAACGAGGCTCCCCATCAATGCATGTTGCACGGGCCCGTGGCCTAGAACGGTTAAGGCGTCTGACTGATAATCAGAAGATCATGAGTTCAAATCTCATCGGGCCCACCAACACACCTTGTCCGTGAGCACCCGACACACACATAACATTATGTAAAAAGTCTATGAAGTTCGATGCGACCACCTTGGAGGGAGACCACTGAAGGATAGCCAGCCACCAACCATTAGTGGCCCCGCGCGGGCTCCCCCCACAAACGGAGGATAAGGCCATTGATCACCCAGGAATACTCGCAGCTCCATGAAGCCCAGGTACACGAGGCGGGCTTCGAGGCGGAGCTGGATAAACGCTCCGAGCTCTTCAAGGCCCTCGGCGACAGGAACAGGCAGAAGATCCTTTACCTGCTGAGGGACGGCGAAAAGAGCGTCTCCGAGATTCTCCCCCACTTCGACATACTGCAGCCGACGGTGTCCACCCACCTGCTTCTGCTCGAGGAAGCGGGCCTCCTAAAGGTCAGGCGAGACGGCAGACGCAGGCTCTACAGCATCTCTGACAACAGGATCTATGAGGCCATGGACTCCTTCGTCGAGGACGTGTCCGGTTTAGCCGGAGCATAGAAAAAGAGTATGGTTAGAAGAGGGGGCCCCCGTCCTTCTCCAGGAGGCGGGCCCAGAAGCCGTCCACCTCCGCCTGTATCTCGTCCACCTCCTCGTCGGTTATGTGGCGGAACCTACCCTGGGACCTCAGCACGTCCTTAACGGGCTTCAGCTCCTTGGGCTTGTAGGTTATCCTCAGGCCACCCTCCACCACCTCGTAGAGGGGCCAGAGGCCGCTGAGGACCATCTCCTTAGCCACCTTGACGCTGTACATGGGGTCGAACCTCCAGCCCGTGGGGCACGGGGCGCTCACCTGGATGAACCTGAAGCCCTTTACGGGTTTGGCGTACTGGAGCTTACCTATGAAGTCCTCGGGGTACGCGACGGAGGCCGTGGCCATGTAGGGGACGCGGTGCACCCCCACCAGTATAGGCAGGGGCTTCTTCCTCTCCTTCTTGCCGCGGCTGAACTCGCCCACGGGCGTCGTCGTGGTCTCGGCGTACTTGGTGGTGGCGCTGCTCCTCTGGCCGCCCGTGTTCATGTATGCCTCGTTGTCGTAGCAGACCCACAGCATGTCTTCGTTGCGTTCAGCCGAGGCTGAGAGGCCTTGGAACCCTATGTCTATAGTGCCTCCGTCGCCTATGATGCCTGTGACGCGTATGTCGTCGCGGCCCAGCTTGTTGAATGCCCGGGCGAACCCGGTCATCATGGCACCGGCGCCCTCGAAGACCTCGCCGTAGAACACGGGCTGGGTTATGTTTCCGAAGGCGGGGCCACAGCACGCGACTTCTTGGCGGACCATGTCCTTCCCTATGACCTTGCTGACGATGCGGGCCACGATGCTGCCCGCGCATCCCTGGCAGGCGCTGTTGGCCGGCACTATGAACTCTTTCTCGTCCAGCTTGCTCAGTAGTACTGGTTTGCTCATCATCATCTCCTCCTACGCCCACTCCACCAGTGGGGTCACCTTCTCACCCCTCGCTGCTTTCAGGGTCTTCTCAGCCATGCGTTTTATGTCCTCTACGCGGACCTCCTTACCCCTCAACCCGGCGTGGAAGTTGAGCGTCTTCGGCCGCTCGTCCAAGTCGTAGAGGCTGTGCCTGATCTCGGTGAAGGTTATCCCGCCGAGGGTGCCCGTGCTCACGTTCCTGTCGATGACGCCCAGGGCTTTGACCTCGGCGCCTATCCTCTGGAAGTCGTCGTCAGGGAACGGCTTGAAGCTCTTTATGGCTACGAGGCCCACCTTCTTGCCGGCCCTCTGGAGCTGGTCGATGGCGGTCTTGGCCGTGGACGCGATGGTGCCCATGGCGACCACTGCGGCGTCCACGTTCTCGCACTTGTACTCCTCCACTAGGCCGTTACCGTAGCTCCTGCCGAACCACTTCTCGAACTCGCTGCTGACCTCCTTGATGACGGTCTTGGCGTTCATGGCTGCCTCCTGCTGCTGCTTCCACACGTTCTGAGGGTCCACGAAGGGGTTCCACATCTCACCCATGAGCTTCATGGCCTCCTCCGCCTCCTCGGGGAACATGGGGTAGGGCCTCTTGTAGGGCGGCAGGAACGCGTCCACCTCCTCCTGTGCCGGTATCTCCACAGGCTCAGAGGTGTAGCTCAGTATGTAGCCGTCGCCCATGAAGATGGTGGGCAGCCTAACCCTCTGATCCTCTGCTATCTTGAACGACATGATGCCGGTGTCCAGGAGCTCCTGGCTGTTCTGGCACTCGAACATGAGCCACCCCGTGTCCCTCTGGCTCATGGTGTCCATGTGGTCTGGCTGCATGCCCTTGGTGCTCCTGTGAACCACCGCCATGACGAGGGGCAGTCTGGCCCACGTGGTCATGTGCATGGGGTGGTGCATGTAGAGGAGCCCGGGGCCGCTGGTCGCCGTGAAGCTGCGGACCGTTGTGGCCGCGGTCATGGCGCTACTCTGGCAACTGAGCTCTCCCTCCATGTTGACGTAGTCGGCGTCCAGCTCGCCGTTGGCCACCATTTCAGCTAGGTACTGGACTATTGTCGTCTGGGGCGTGATGGGGAACGCGCTCACGTACTTGACGCGGGCCAGCTTAGCCGCGTATGCTACCGCCTTGTTACCTACCATAACTTCGAACTTTGCCATTCACGTCTCCTCCTAAATGGTCTCCTGAACGAACTCGATCGCCTTCACGGGGCACTCCTCGACGCAGATTCCGCAGCCCTTGCAGTACCTGTAGTTGATGTCCGCTTTTTTGTCCACCACACTGATGGCTACTTCCGGGCACAGGATGTAGCAGCGACGGCAGCCGATGCACTTGCCCTTATCCAGCTCGGGTCTGAACAATCTCCAACTGGAAACGTCCCTATCTCCAGGTACAGGCTTCACAACGTCCACGGGCTTGACGTGTGAGACGTCAACAGGCTCGGACGCCTGCTCGTAGGCCTTGCGCACCGCCCTGATGTTCATGTCCGCGACGCGGCCACTCCACTGCTCATTAATGGCTTTCTCTATGGACTCCAATCTGACGATGCCCGTGACCTTGGCGAAGGCGCCCAGGATGGCTGTGTTGGTGATGGGACGCCCTATCACCTCTAACGCGATGCTGGTGGCGTCCACCGTTGCCACCTTGAACTTTCCGCCCAGGCCTGTCTCCTTGCCACTCTTTGGGTGGTTGATGAGAACCAGACCGCCTTTCTTGAGGCCCTCCGTTACAGGCACGGTTCTGCCCAGAAGCGGGTCCAGGACCACGACCATGTCGGGCTCGTGGACCAGGTCCCTCTCGTTAATCCTCTCGTCTCCTATGCGAAGGAAGCTCACCACGGGGGCTCCTCTCCTCTCGGTCCCGTACATTGGTATGCCCTGGGTGAACTTTCCGTCGTAGTACAGTGCAGTGGCGAGAATCCTTACGCCCGTGACGGCGCCCTGCCCGCCTCTGCCGTGGAATCTGATCTCCAAGACTCGTGTCTCCTTTCAGGAATGGGAAAAGCAGAACAATATCAGGATTTAATCCCTTCTACCTTTTCCAAGAAGAGTACATACTAAAAAATTAATGAGTTAAAAAAGTGGTATGTAAAATCAAGTTATTGTATTAATAATATCAATTTTATAGTCAACAATGCTTAATAAACTGTCCATGTCCCTCAGAGTCATAATACAATTTTGAAGGCGCACAAACAGGTTTGTTCAAGGAAAAAAACGGAACCTACTCGACCATCCTATTCTCTTTCAGCTTCATACACGGGATAGTGATCGGTATCTGGGCCTTCCTCTCAGTTTTCCTGCTCGACCTAGGAGGCACGGCGTTCGACGTCGGGCTTCTGGCGTTCATGCCTGGCATCGCTTCGACATTCATGCAGCTCGCATGGGGTAGACTGGGGGACCGCATCGGCGCGACGTGGAAGATGGTCTCCGTCGGGTTCCTGTTCGCCGCGGCGTTAAGCGTTCCCGTGATATTCTCCACGAAGCCGTGGCAAGTCATCTTGGCGACATCAGCCCAGGCCCTCCTTGGCTCCATATCCGAGATCGCCATAACGGTGAGGTTCGCAGAGGTACTTGAGCCTTCCAGGAGGGCCAGGTTCATGGGGATATACAACCCGCTCGGGTGCGCAGGCAACATAGTGGGCAGCTTCATGGCGGGCCTACTAATCCCAGCCATAGGATACAAGTTCACATTCCTAGGCTACACCCTCCTCAACCTAGTAGTCGCCGGAATCATTAGGCTGGGGCTGTCAACACCCGACGAGAAGAACGTCAGTAGCATCGAGCTGCTGAGAATGGCGTTCGGGGAGCTGAGGAAGGGGCTGAAGAGCCTGCCGGAGGTGAGCCTCAACGGCGGCCCCTACACGAGGTGGTGCCTGGGGATAAGCGTCCGAGGCTTCGGCATCGCCATGTTCGGCCCCATACTGACGCTCTACGTCGTTAACATCCTGCAAGCCACCAAACCCCAGATAGGAGCCCTGAACAGCATAGCTTTCCTCATCAGGCTCGTGGGCACGCCGCCCCTCGGCGTGCTCGTTGACAGAAGCGGACCCAAGAGGGTGATGATCATCGGCGTCCTTCTGGCCGTGCTTCACCCCCTCGTCTTCATGTTCGCCCCCGAGATCACGTACCTGGTACCCATATACCTTCTAAGCGGAGCCTACTGGGCGTTCATCAACTCGGCCTGGTTCGCCTGGCAGATGGAACTCATCCCAGCAAAGAGAGGCGTCTACGCCGGATACCTCGGCTTCGTAAACGGCATCTCCTGGGCCATCGGCCCCCTCATCGGCGGGTTCCTAGGCGACTACGTCAGCCTACAGGTGAGCGCAGTGCTGTCAGCGCTCATAGTGCTCGCAGGGCTCCTGATCCTGATGAGAGTCCCAGACAAAGCTGTGGCAGAGGTAAAACTCATAGCGCCAAAACAATAGAGCCTACTAGCGCCAAAGCTCCACTCTACATAGAACAAATAACCCACCGACATATCCTGCCCAATGCTTTTAATGCGCGAAGAACACCATCAATCCTGATTCCCGTGAAACTAGTCATCTTCAACACCGGGAGACTCGGAGCCCTCCAAGAAGACGGGTCTGTCATCGACCTCAACCTCGCCTATGCAGCGTACATGAAAAGCCAAGGCGAGGCGCGGCCATACGCGAAAGCCGACGCCAAGGTACCGGCAGACCTCCTAGCCTTCATACAAGAAGGAAAAAGAGGCATAGAAGAGGCAAAGAAAGCTGTGAGCCACGTCAAGGCAGGCCACAAGCTGGGACCCAACGACGAGAAGCTGCACCACCAGAAGGAAGAGGTGAAGCTGCACGCCCCACTACCCAGCAAAGGCACCAAGATCGCCATGGCGGGCGCCAACTTCTACGACCACAGCCTGGACGCGGCGAGAAGCCTCAGAGGCGACACCACGACCACCATCGATGACCTGAAGAAGCAGGTGGAAAAGGGAGACTACCCTGCCTGGGGCTTCTGGAAGATGGCTGGCTGCGTCGTGGGGCCAGACGCCGAGGTCCCGTACCCCAGCAGAACCCAGCGCCTCGACTACGAGGTGGAGGTGGCCGCCGTCATAGGCAAACAGTGCAAGGACGTCCCCGAGAAGGAGGCCATGAGCAACATCTACGGCTACACCATAGTCAACGACCTGAGCATCAGGGACGGAGCTAGGAGATCTGGACCAGACGGCTTCTTCTACGCCAAGAACTTCGAAGGCTGCGCCCCCATGGGGCCATGCATAGTGACGGCGGACGAGGTGGGCGACCCTCACAAGCTCAAGATGAAGCAGTGGGTCAACGGCGAACTTAGACAGAACGGCTCTACGGAGAGCATCATCAGAGGCTACGGGTGGTGGCTCAGCCACCTCACCAAGGACATGGTCTTCTACCCGGGTGACGTGATCTGCGGCGGAACGTGCAGCGGCACGGCCATGGACCAGACGCCCGTCAAGGACGGCAAGACCGACCTCAGGCTGTTCCTCAAACCCGGGGACGAGATAGAGGCGTGGATCGAGAAGATCGGCAACCTCAAGACTAAGATAGTGGCTAAACAGTAACCGTTTTTATCTCCCCCACTCATCTTCATTGAACCGTCTTGTCCTACGTAGCCGTGGATATAGGCGCCACAAACATACGTGTAGCCTGTGGCGACGAGTTAGGCTTGAAGAGGAAGCTTCAGGAGGAGACAGACAGGGCTAACGGGGCAGAGGGTGTCCCCCAGCAGATCATCAGGATGATACGCGAGATAGAGAGAGAACCCGTAGCTATAGGGGTCGGCTCCATAGGGCCCATCGACCACTCCAGGGGGATGATCACCAACACGCCCAACTACCCGTTCAAGGAGATACAGGTCACGGAGCCGCTGCGGACAGCCTTCGAGGCCCCCGTGGAGATCATGAACGACTGCTCAGCCGGCGTACTCGGCGAACACGTGTTCGGGGCAGGCAGCGAGACAGACAACCTGTTCTACGTGACCATGAGCACCGGCCTGGGCGGCGGAGCCATCGTGGACGGCCACCTCCTAGCGGGAAAAGACGGGAACGCGGTGGAGATAGGGCACCTTACAATAAATCCGTACAGCAGGGTCATCTGCGGCTGCGGCTGCCCGGGCCACTGGGAGGCATTCAGCGGCGGAAAAAACATTCCGTACTACGCTAGAACCCTGCTACGAGGCACCAAGTGGAGGAGCAGCCTCCTCAACGACCTCTGCGGCGGCGACCCCAAAGAGATCACAGCCAAGATGATCTTCGACGCCGCCCACCAGGGCGACGAGCACGCGCTGATGGTCGTGGAGGAGATAGGGAAGGTGAACGCCGTAGGGTTCGCAGACATAGTGAACGCCTATGACCCCGAGCTCATCACGGTGGGCGGAAGCATAGCGCTCAATAACCCTGACCTCATACTGGCGCCCATCGAACGCTACATAGCTAGACACGTGATCAACAGGGTACCCGAGATAATGATCACGCCCCTCGGCGAGGACGTGGTCCTCTACGGCGCCATGGCCCTGGCCTTGGGTATGCCCTAAACCTGCTCCATACAGGCTCCGGCTTCAGATAAACGGGGGTCTCAAGTGGTTGGCCTTTTTTCAAGATGTCTTATTCATGAGGACACCCTGTTCCTCGTTCCTGTACTGAACGATCTCCCCCTGGTTAACGTAAAATGCGAGACCCAAATCAGAGGCCTTGATGACGGTGCACTCCAGTGTCCCTTCTTCCACCCGAACTTGTTCAAGGTCCTTCTCCACCACGATGGCTACATGGAAGACTCTGGCGGCCTGAGGTATGAACACATCAAAGGTGTACCGCTTCCCCCTATCCAGGGACGTGGACTGGAACAGGACTTCCCAGTAGCCGGGCATAGAGTTCTCAATGAGAAGCGTGCCTTCCTCGACCTCGGCCTCAACGTCAACTGTTTCCCCCTGGAAGCTGACCGAGGTGGTCACAGCGCCCGGTTTGAAGTCGCATATATAGAACGTGATCTCGTCCCCCTCAGTGGCGTTGAGCCCGTAGCTCACAGGGTTGAATCCTGAGTCAAACTTGTACAAACCCTCGAGGGTGAGGGATTTACCCTCAAATATAATGGAGGTCACGGAGCTCATGGCGTAGACCACGCCCTGCGCCCCTCCGGGAATCTTAGCGACGCTGTAGTTGTAGGTTCCGACGAAGGAGGTGTCCTTGTAGAAGTTGTAGGTGTGGGCTCCACCGAGGGTGTCAGGAACCCTGACAAGCCCTAATTCAACCGAGGGGTAGAGGAGCTCAGCAACGTAGTCGATGAAAAAGACACCTGCGAGGATTAAGGCGAGGCCTACTAGAACCCACCTATTCTTCAACACTGTTCGAAGAGATAGGGAGGCGGTAGGGTTTAAAACCCCACCTCTAGGATGTGTAGGTCTGGACAGCGTTCTTCAGGTTGTCAGCCGCGATAACCAGCTTGATCTTGAGGAACTCCAGCTCCTGCTGGTACCTCTGCCTCAGCTCGCGGCGGTTCTCCACCAGCATGGCTGTCTCCCCGGGCTGGGGTCCGCCTGGGCTCCTCAGGTTGTCAAGGGCCTTCATGGGGTCGCTGATCTTCTCGGCGATGCTGCCACTCACCTTGATGTCCTTACCGTAGAGCTCCTTGGCCACCTTCTTCACGTCCTCGGCCTTCAGCTGCTCCAGTGTTCTTCCTTCCTTGACGAGGTTGTTCACCACGGTGGCTGTGACCTTGTAGGCCTCCCGGAAGCTGAGGCTCTCCAGGAGCACCTCGGCTAGCTGGACGCTGTAGATGTAACTGCCCCTGGTCTGGGCAAGCATGGCCTCCTTGTGCACCTTCAGGGTCTTTATGATGCCTGTGAAGACCTCGACGCTGGTCTTGGAGGTATCGAAGGCTCTCCAGAGGGGTATCTTGGTCTGCTGGAGGTCCTGGTAGTAGCCTGTTGGGAGACCCTTTACCATGGTCAGGAGCTCCGTGAGGGCGCCGTAGACCTCGCCGGACTTGCCCCTGATGAGCTCCATGGTGCTGGGGTTCTTCTTCTGGGGCATGATGCTGCTACTACTGCTGTACTCGTCGCTGAGCTCCACGTAGCCGTACTCCCTGCCGCTCCACATGACGATGTCGGCGGCGGCCCTGCTCATGTTTACCATGAGGATGCTGAGCACCGAGGCGGTCTCCACAGCCCAGTCGCGGCTGCTTGTGGCGTCGATGCTGTTGTCCTGAATGGCGTCGAAGCCCAGGAGCTCGCTGGTCCTGAGCCTACTGATCCTCAGCGTGGTCCCGCCAACGGCGGTTGAGCCCAGGGGGTTCATGTTGACGCGCTCGTAGCACTGCTTTATCCTGAGGTAGTCGCGTAGGAACTGGTCAGCGTAAGCCAGCAGGTAGTGGGCAAACGTGCCTATCATGGCGTGCTGGCCGTGGGTGTAGAGCACCATTGGGGTCTCCAGGTGCTCGTTGGCCTGCTCCAGCAGGGCGTCCACCATCTTGAGGACGCCTTCAGCGATCTCTATGAGCTCCTTCCGGGTCACCATCTTGACGTCAAGGACCACCTGGTCGTTGCGGCTTCTGCCTGCGTGCATCATGCCGCCCGCCTCGATGCCCGCCTTCTCTATGACCCGGGCCTCGATGTACTCGTGGATGTCCTCGTACTCTGCCCCGACTTCCACCTTACCCTTGGCCCAGGCATCCTTCACTTCCTGGAGGGCCTCGAGAATCTTCTTCAGGTCCTCCTTCTCCATGATACCCTGCTCGTGCAGCATGATGTCATGGGCCATGGTGCCGTCGACGTCCTCATTAAACATGCGGAGGTCCTCGACGACGCTCGTGTGGAACCTGGCGGTTCTGTCGTCAAACTCCTTGGCTAGTCGTGTTCTGAATAGGCTTGACAAGTCGTCTCACTGTTGCCTAGTTTCAAATGGTGAAGTGTTTAAATACGTTTTGAATCGGGTGGACCGTAACAGGGCCCAAGTGCCTCATCTAGGGCTTGGGCATACGCTCCTTCTGGTACGCGCCGCTGTACCCTTTCTCCACCTGACCAGTGTAATAGAATATTAACTGAGCTATCCTGGCGCCTTTCTTGAGCCTGATGCCATGAGGGTTGTGAACAACCAGCAGGCTGCTACTGCGTCCCTGGTACCCGGGGTCCCATACGGCGGTGCCCAGGGTAGCGCCGTTGCGGAGAAGCGTGGACCTGGTTCTGGCTAAGGCTGCGACGTTCAGAGGCATCCTCACCGTCTCGTTGTACACCACCTTGTAGCATCCCTGGCCTAGGTTGAACCAACCCGCGTCGTCGGCTATCAGAGGCTCGGTCTCCGCCAGCACCCTCTCTTTGTTGTCGTAGTCCACGGCTCCTCCCCCTCTGAAAGCCTCTACGCTCTCCAGACTGATGTCGAAGCCACTGGGCTGAAGCTGTGTAGCCATGTCGATGAAACCTGTGATTAGCTGATGTTCCTCTATGAGTCTCCTGATCTCATGGTCGTTGAGCATGCGGGCACCCTTTCAGAGCAATGGTGCGTGGAGGTATAGAAAATTGTTGCTTCAGGTTGCCATGGGGACGTACTCGACGCCTGGTCTGCGCTGCTGACCCATCTTGTAGAGGCTCATCAGGGTATACACCTCCAGAGGCAGCTCAGGATATGCGCACTGGCCGAGCAGACTACACACTGTCTCAGACGTTATGGGGAAGTCGTGGGTGTACTTTCCGGTTACGAGGTCGCTTATTATGGCCTCAACTCTGTCTGGGGGATACTTGTCGCCTATGAGCTGCCTTACGGTGTCCTTCATCTGCTCGATGGCCTTGCGGGCTTCCTCGGCCAGGTACATGGTTTCATCGTCTGTGTCCTTGGGCTCCTTTTTCTCAACAACCTTTAGTATGCTTGAGGCCGCGAAGGAGCTGGTGCTTGTCCCTATCTGGGGGTCCACGGGACCCAAGACGGCGTGGGCGTCCATGAGTATCTCG
>CAZAKG010000021.1:0-27407 GCA_964485755.1 uncultured Candidatus Bathyarchaeia archaeon
ACTGGTGCCACTACACGCTCCTGGACAGGAGGTACGCCGAGAACCTGGGACTCATATCCAGGTGGGCCCAGGGGGAGGGCGCAGAGGTCCGCAGAAGCCGCACACAACAGACGTTTTAAGCCCAGGGCAACCACAGAAGAATAGTGGTGTCCCGGTGCCCATCGAATACGTTCTCGGCGTGGACGGAGGCGGCTCCGCGACGCGGGCGGTCATAGTGTCAGCCGAGGGAGAGGTCGTGGCCACTGGGAAGGCGGGGCCCTCCAACCCCATAACGATAGGCGCGGAGAGGGCCCTGGCCAACATATTCGAGGCCGTTGAACGGGCGTCGGCCAGGTGCGGGGTCCGCCGCTTCAGGGCCAGCAAGCTCGGTGTTGCCGGGACCGACAGGTCCATGTTGAGGCAGGAGCTGTTAAACGGTTTGCCCCGCTCCTACGGCGAGGCCGCGATAGTCTCGGACGCCGCCTCGGCGCTGTCAGGCGCCACTGGCTGCAAGCCCGGCGTCGTTGTCATAGCTGGCACAGGCTCCATTGCGTACGGTGAGAACCTGAGGGGCGAGGCGGCTAGGGCTGGCGGCTGGGGCTGGAGGCTGGGGGACGAGGGAAGCGGCTACACGATAGGCAGGAGCGGCATCTTGGCTGCCCTGAGGGCTCACGACGGGCGAGGCCCCCAGACCGTGCTGAAGGAAATGATCCTCAGACACCTCGGTCTAGGGTCTATGGAGGAGATAATCGACTGGGTTTACAGGCCGGGGAGGGAGCCCAGGGACGTAGCCTACCTTGTGCCCGTTATTAGGGAGGCCGAGGCCATGGGGGACGAGGCAGCTAAGCTGGTGATGGCGGAGGCCGGCGCTGAGCTGGGCCAAGTGTGCTGCGCGGTGGTGCGGAGGCTGGGCCTCTCCGGGGAGTTCCCCGTTTCTCTAAACGGCGGCGTCTTCAAGCAGCCAAGCGTCTATATTTTGGCCTTCGAGGATGTGGTCAGGAGGGAGGCCCCTGATTGTGCGCTCATCAAGCCGCGTATGCCTCCGGTTCTGGGGTCGGCCCTCCTCGCCCTCAGGTCCATGGGAGTGGCCATCGACGAAGGCCTGCTCTCACGGGTCGAGGGCAGCTACGGTGCGCTGAGGGATGTTGATGAGTAAGACAACTGAGGGTCGGAACTCCGCATCCAGGGGCATCGACGCCCGTCCCCTCGGGGAGGTCCTTAGGCTGATCAACTGCGAGGACCGCCGGGTGGCAGAGGCCGTCACGGCGCAGCTGCCCGCGATAGAGTCCGCCGCCGAGAGGATGGTCGAGGCCCTGAGGGGCGGCGGCAGGGTGTTCCTAGTGGGCGCCGGGACCAGTGGCCGCCTATGCATGCTGGAGGCCGCCGAGGTTCCACCCACATTCGGGGTGCCGAACAGCCTCATTCAGGGGGTCATAGCGGGCGGCGTCCCCGCCCTCTATGGGTCGGTTGAGGCGGCTGAGGACGACGCCGACGCGGCCCACGGGGAGCTGGAGGCGAGGGGGCTTGGACCCCTGGACCTAGTTGTGGGCGTCGCCGCCTCAGGCAGCACACCGTTCACTTTGGCGGCCGTGAGGTACGCTGCGGAGGTGGGCGCCTCCACGGTGGGCCTATCATGTAACAGGGGCTCACCCCTATCAGGGTTGGTTGACGTACCCATTGAGGTTGTCGTGGGGCCCGAGGTGGTGGCCGGGTCCACTAGGATGAAGGCGGGTACGGCCCAGAAGATGGTCCTTAACATGTTGACCACGGCCTCCATGATCAGGCTGGGCCGCGTCCACGACGGCTACATGGTTGGGGTGCAGGCGTCCAACGCGAAGCTGGTGGACAGGGCCGAGAGGACGCTCTCAGCCGTCACGGGGATACCCCCCGAGGAGGCTGCGCGTGCGCTGGAGTCCGCGGGCGGGGACCTGAGGGCGGCGATCTTGATGACGTTAGCCGGTGTCGGGGCCGATGAGGCCTCTGAGGCCCTGAGCGGCTGGGCCTCGGTTAGAGATGCTTTGAGGAGGACGAAGAGTTGATCCCTGAGAGAGGCGTATCCTACTACGGCGTGGCGTACCCTGACCGCGCCGCCCGCGACTACGCCGAGATGGTGGACCACGGCTGCAACGCCATGCTCCTCGCGGTATCGGAGTTCGACTGGTGGTTCTGGCGGAAAAACGTCGTCAGGCTAATAGACGCGGCCAAGGACAACGGCCTCACGGCCTACGTGGACCTGTGGGGCTGGGGCAAGACCCTGGCAGGGGAGCCGCCCAGCCTGTTTCTCATGAGGAGCCTGGACGGCAGGCAGAGGGCCGCGTCGGGCAAGACCTACCACGCCACGTGCCTGAACTACGCGCCCTTCAGGGAGTACCTCAGGAGCAGCGTCACGGAGGTCATCACCGAGACCAGCGTGGACGGCCTCTTCTGGGACGAGCCCCACTACGCCAACTGGCACGACCCCGACTGGGCGTGCACCTGCCCCATATGCGGAGCCCTCTACAGGGAGCTCCATGGTGAGGACATGCCTAGAGAGTTGACCTCCGAGGTGGTCGGGTTCAGGGAGGACAGGGCCGTGGGGTTCCTCAGGGAGCTCTCGGAGCACGTGAAGGAGACGGACCCAAAGGTGGATGTGACCTGCTGCCTGCTGCCAACAAAGAGCCCACTCATAGGCATCACGGACTGGGAGAAGGTGGCAGCCATCCCAGAGCTGGACACCCTGGCGACGGACCCCTACTACTTCCACACAGACATGGACAGGGGGCGGGGGCTGCGGTTCTTCAGGGAGACCAGCGCTGACTGCCTGGACCTGGCCAAGAAGCATGGTAAGAGGAGCCAGCTCTGGCTCATGGCGTTCAGGGTCCCCGCCGGTAGGGAGGGCGAGCTTGCAGAGGCCGCCGATATAGCGGCCGAGCTGGGCGTAGGCAGCCTCTTCGCCTGGCCCTACAGGGGCGGCGAGGGCAGCGTCTTAGCGTCGGGTGACCCGGGAAGGGTCTGGGGGACCATAGGCGAGGCCTACAGGAGGCACGCGTCCTGACCAAGGCAGGCGTCGACGTGCTGCTGGACGACCCGCGAGGCTACCTGGGGACACGCTCCGTGGGCCTTGTGACCAACACGACAGGGGTGACTGGGGCCCTCGAGTCCACGCTGGACGCACTCCACAGGCACCCCGGCGTCAAGCTCAGGGCCGTCTTCGGCCCCGAGCACGGCGCCCGAGGCGACGTCCAGGACGCTCTGCCTGTGGAGAGCCACCTGGACGAGGCCACGGGGCTGCCCGTGTACAGTCTATACGGTGAGCGCGTGAAGCCGACGCCGGGGATGACGGACGGGCTGGACGCCCTGGTGTTTGACGTCCAGGACTGCGGGGCCAGGTTCTACACCTACGTCTCCACGCTCACACACTGCATGGAGGCCGCGGCGCGTGACGGCCTAGACATACTGGTCCTCGACCGGCCTAACCCCGTTAACGGGTTGAGCGTGGAGGGGAACATCCTTGAGCCGGGGTACGCGTCCTTCATCGGGCTGCACCCCATCCCGGTGAGGCACGGCCTCACAGTCGGCGAGCTCGCGTCCCTCATCAACGAAAAGATCATGTGCAGCCTTGAGGTGGTGGAGATGGATGGGTGGAGCAGGGGCATGTGGTTCGACGAGACGGGCCTCCCATGGGTGCAGCCCAGCCCAAACCTGCCGACCCTGGACACTGCGACTGTCTACCCGGGCACATGCCTGTTCGAGGGCGTGAACGTCAGCGAGGGAAGAGGAACCACGCGACCCTTCGAGTACCTTGGCGCCCCGTGGGTGGACGGCGAGCGCTGGGCGGAGGCCCTGAACGCCGCGGGGCTGCCGGGGGCCAGGTTCAGGCCATGCTACTTCACTCCGGCCTATTGGAGGTACGTGGGCGAGAGTTGCTGGGGCCTCCAGGTCCACGTCACTGACAGGGAAGCCTACAGGCCCGTGGAGGCGGGGCTCCACATGCTCTCCTCTCTCATGCGGCTGCAGGGCGACATGTTCAGGTTCAACGAGCCCACCTACGATGAGAGGAGGCACTTCGACCTCCTGGCGGGCACCGACAGGCTCAGGCTGAGCCTGGGCGAGGGCGTCCCCGTGGAGGAGATCGTGGGGGCCTGGGAGCCCGGCCTGGAGAGGTTCATGAAGGTGAGGGAGAGGCACCTTCTGTACGGTGAGTGAAATATGGCGGACATCACTGTCAGGGGCACGCTTGTGACGCCCTTCGAGTTGATCTCGTGGGGCCAGGTGGAGGTCGTTGACGGCGTCATAACCTACGCTGGCCCCAGGAGAGCCGTCGAGGGGCGTGTGATCGACCACGCGGGCGACCTGGTCTGCCCCGGCTTCATAGACATCCACGTCCACGGGGGGGCGGGCAGCGACGCCATGGACCCAGACCCCGCGTCCCTCAGCAGGCTCTCAACGTACCTTGCGGCCGGAGGTGTGACGGGGTTCCTAGCGACAACCCAAACTGCCCCCCAGGAGGAGCTTGAGGCCGCCCTCTGCAGGGCAGAGTCCGCCCAGAGCAACGGCACACTCGGCGCACAGGTCCTCGGCGTCCACGTGGAGGGGCCATTCATAAGCGGCCAGAGAAGAGGCGCACAGGACGGCGGACACGTTCGGCAGGCAACGGAGCGCGAGCTAGACGCCCTATACTTGGCCTCGGGGGGCACAATCAAGATCATGACCCTGGCTCCCGAGGCGCCCGATGCGTTGAAGGCCGTGAAGTGGCTCGTGGAGAGAGGCGTTGTCGCGGCGGCGGGCCACACTGACGCCTCCTACGAGGAGGCGTTGAAGGCATTCGACCACGGCGTCACCCACCTGAGCCACTTCTACAACGGCATGAGTGGCCTCCACCACAGGGAGCCCGGCGTGGTGGGCGCCGGCCTCACGGACGGCAGGGTCACCCTGGAGCTTGTGGCCGACGGCGTCCACGTTCACCCGGCCGCCCTGAGGCTCGCCGTGGTGGCCAGAGGCGCATCCAAGATAGCCCTGGTCAGCGACTCCATTAAGCTGGCCGGTCTACCGGACGGCGAGTACAGCTTCGACGGGAGAGCCCTCCACGTCAAGGGCAGGAGGATCACCCTGAGCGACGGCGTCATCGCAGGCAGCGGAATAAGGCTGAACGACGCCGTGGGGGTCATGGTGGAGGAGGCGGGCGTAGCCCTCACCGAGGCCGTGCAGATGGCGTCCAACACGCCAGCCAGGATACTGAGGCTGACGCCCCGGAAGGGCAGGCTGGCCGAGGGCTCAGACGCCGACATCACGGTCATGGACTGGAGGTACAGGGTTCTGCGAACCATGGTGGGAGGAGAAACGGTCTACGAGGCCGACGCGTCTTGACCGGCCACTACGACGCGGTTCAGAGGCTCAGGTCCAAGCCATCCAGGAGGATCATCGGCCTCATGTCGGGCACATCAGCCGACGGGGTAACCGCAGCCCTCACAGAGATAACCGGCACAAGGGCGACCGCGACCGTAAGGCTCCTCGCCCACGGCACATACCCCTACCCCGGCGAGGTGAGCCGGCGGCTATTCAACCTATTCACCCCTGGAGCCTCCACGGTCAAGGACGTATGCGAGATGAACTTCGTGGTCGGGGAGTGCTTCGCCGACGCGGCCCTGAGGCTCTTGGACGAACATGGGCTCGGCGTCTCCAAGGTGGACGCTGTGGGCTCCCACGGACAGACCGTGTGGCACCAGCCAAAAGCTGAGCCGGTGGTCGGAGTATGCGCCGCCTCCACGCTCCAGATAGGTGAGCCGGCTGTCATCTCCAGCCGCACAGGGCTGCCCGTCGTGGCCGACTTTAGGAAGGCGGACGTGGCCGCCGGGGGTCAGGGGGCCCCCCTCACGCCCTACATGGACTACGTTCTCCACAGGCACCCCGCGAGAAGCAGGGTCCTCCAGAACATCGGAGGCATAGCGAACTTCACATACATCCCAGCCTCCGCGGCCCCCGAGGACGTGTTGGCGTTCGACACAGGGCCGGGCAACATGATCATAGACGCTGTGGCCAAGCACTACACGGGCGGCAGCCACGACGTTGACGGATCGCTGGCTCGGAGGGGAGTCGTCCACCGGAGGCTGCTCAGCGAGCTGCTTAGCCACCCGTACTACAGTTTGGGGCCTCCGAAGACCACCGGCAGGGAGGTCTTCGGTGAGCACTATGCGGCCGAGGTTGTCAGACGCGGGGAGTCCCTGGGGCTTTCGCCCGGTGACCTGGCCGCGACGGTGACCGCCCTCACAGTTGAGACCATCGCAGGATCATATGAGCTGCTATTGCCGGGCAGTGTGGACGAGGTGTACGTTTCGGGGGGAGGCGCGAGGAACCCCGCCATAATGGAGGGGCTCAGGGCCAGGCTGAGCGTCCCCGTCCGCGACTACTCTGAGCTGGGGTTCCCCGGCGAGGCCAAGGAGTCGGTTCTTGTGGCTCTCCTAGCAAACGAGCACCTGATGGGCACGCCGTGCAACCTGCCGTCCGCGACGGGGGCCCGGGAGCGGGTGGTACTCGGCTCACTGACCTGGGTCTAACCTGCAACAAACCGTTATGATCAGTATTCTAGGGGCCGTACGATCTCGGCTCCCAGTTTTCTCCAGTGATCCACGTCCTCAGTTATCACAGTCTTCAGTCCTCTGCTCCCCATCGCGGCGGCGTGGACGGCGTCGTAGCCTACGCCCGTCTCCAGCGTCAAGGCGGAGGCCTCCCTGATGATCCTCTCGGATAGAGGTATCATGGTTATGGGGAACGAGTAGAAGGCGAGGACCGCGCCGTACGCGATGCCTTTGTCGATCCTGCTCAGGGAGCCCAGTATCTCTATGGGGACGAGTTGGCTGCAGTGGGCCTTCAACTCGCCGTCCACGATGTCGTCCAGTATCTTCTTGCACGGCAGCCCATACTTAGGGTGCTTCAGGGCAACATAGTCGAATATGTTGGTGTCGATGTACGCGGATAGAGGAGGCACCGGGTCACC
The DNA here is from genome assembly GCA_964485755.1 of uncultured Candidatus Bathyarchaeia archaeon. Lineage (GTDB taxonomy): Archaea > Thermoproteota > Bathyarchaeia > TCS64 > TCS64 > RBG-16-57-9. Next base: position 6,953 of record CAZAKG010000021.1, read on the forward strand.
TCTCCTTCCAGGACTCCTCGACAAGCTTTACGGCGTCCACTTCCAATGGCTTGTCCGAGAGGCCCCAGAGGAACCCCGACGGATCAGCGATCTTCTTGGGCACCTCTACTATGATGCGCTCCCCGTCGTCTCTCACCAGAAGCCTGTCACCCAGCTCTATCCCCAGCCTCTCCCTGGTCTCCTTCGGTATGGTGATCTGGTACTTTCTGGTAACTACTACTTCCTCCAAGGTCAACGACCAAGTAGTACGTACTACCCCCTACATATATTCTTATAGTGAACAGGCTTCAAGAACCTAAAGGAAACGAACACCTTTCAAAGACCGTGAACACAACCTACAACACAGATTAGCTAAAAGCAACCCAAAAAACAGTTCGCGGAAGATACAACCACAGTAGCCACAAGCTCAGAAGCCCGGCATCCCTCGCACACGTTAAAAGCCCTCAACAGACAATACGTACAGAAACAACATGAGCAAGTCACCCCTATCAAGAGCGTTCAAGAGGATAGACGAGAAGCGCATCATCGAACTGGCCGAGGGGCTCATCGAGGTCCCCAGCGTCACAGGCGACGAGAAGGCCGTAATGCACCGCGCCAGGGACATGCTCGAGGACGTAGGCGTGCCCGTCACGCTCCACGGCGGCGAGGACAGGCCCATCATCGAGGCCGTGCTGAACTCAGGCGCCGAGAAGCAGCTGATCTTCAACGGGCACCTGGACGTGGTGCCCCCCGCCAGGCTCGAGGCCTGGACCAAGGACCCCTGGAAGCCGGTAATAGAGGAAGGAAGGCTCTACGGCCGCGGCAGCAGCGACATGAAGAGCAGCTGCGCCGTCATGATCCACATAATGGAGCTTCTAAGCGAGATGGACCTGCCCCTGAGCGTCGGCGTCCACCTGGTGCCCGACGAGGAGATGGGGGCCCAGTTCGGGTCAAAGATACTCGTAGATAAGATCGTGGCTGGCGAGATGAGGCGACCCGACTACGTGGTCATCGGCGAGCAGAGCAACCTGAACGTGAGGGTCGCGGAGCGCGGTATGTTCGGGTTCCAGGTCAGGTTCCTGGGGCGAGCGGCGCACACGGCCGCCTGCAGAACCAACGGCGTCAACGCCATAGCCAAGGCGTCGAAGGGCGTGCTGGCCCTGGAGCACCACATAGACAGGTTCCACCCGTGGATAGGGTACCCCATGCAGAGCGTCAACCTCATCCAGGGGGGCCTCGTCACCAACCAGGTGCCCGCCGAGTGCACAATCACCGTGGACAGGCGCCTCGTGGTGGGCGAGACAGCCGAAGACGTCGTGGCCTCCGTGAAGGAGGACCTGGACAGAGCTGGGGAAGGCGACCCCGACTGGGCGTGGGAGATCGTGGCGCCGAAGGACGAGAACGGCGACTGGGTCTACACGCCGGCCAACTACACGGCCCCAGACACGCCCCTCGGAAAGGCATTCATGGAGGCTGTCCACGTAGCCCTGGGGTCAGAGCCCCAGCTATACGTGGAGTGGGCGGGAAGCACCGACGGCCGCCTATACAGGCAGGCCGGAATCCCGACGATAGGCTTCGGCCCAGTGGGCTTCGGCGCCCACGGCCCAGACGAGTTCGTGTATGTGGATAGCCTAGTGAAACAGGCCAGGGTGTACCTGGCCCTGGTCCACGGCCTGGCCTAGCCCTCGCTCTTGAGGCTGACTATCTCGTCCACCAGGTTCAGGGCCAGCTGGTAGTTGTCCCCTGACCTGATCCATGGCTCCATGAGCCACGTGATGTCACCGAAGGCCACCACAGTGGTGTTGCCCTTGTCCAGGAGCGCCATCGGCGCGTAGACCTCGGTCTGCTCCGAGACGCTGTTGTAGGTGCCCCAGCCCGTGTACGCGGCGTCGCTGTCCGTCGGGCTCAGGTTGGTGCAAGTGAAGAATATGAGCTGCGTCAGGCCCTCCGTGAGCCAGCTGGGCTCGAACTGGCTGACCTTGACGTTCCTGTAGAACCCGTAGTAGTCCACCATGTTGTACAGGTAGCCCTTGCTGAAGTGTAGGCCCCAGTGGTCGGAGAGGCTGTTCACGGGCCCCTGCATCTGGTTGGTGCTCAGGAACTCGGCGCTGGCGTCGCTGAACACCACAACCATGTTTCCCTTCTGCATGAACTCCTGGATGGCCTCGTACTGGTCGAAGCTGTAGTGCTGGGTGGGGGCCACCACTATGAGGCAGACGGCGTAGTCCAGGGCCTTCTCCACGGTCTCCCACGTGTACCCGTAGCCCAGGTAGACGCCCCTCTTGGCCAGCTCGGCGGCGAGGACGTCCATGATGTATGGGCTCACATGGTTGCCGTGGCTGACGTCTACCACGACCTGACCCACGTTCTCCGAGACGGTGACGTTGGCCTCTGGTTCGACTTCCGGTATCTCCTCGCCGTTCTGCATGTATATCTGGTTGGGCAGGTACAGGTAGTAGAGGGCCGGAGGCGGGTTGGCCTCGTTGAGCTGGTTTATCGTGGGGTACTCTGAGCTCACGTCGCCCTCGCCTTCGCTAACCTTTTCATTCAGGTCCACGACCTTGTAGCTGTCCAGGCCCGCCTGCTGGGCCGCGTAGTCCAGGGCCGCCGTGTGGCTCCCTATCTCGTCGGCCACACCTATGTTGACAGCCTCGGTTCCAAGCCACACCGAGCCCATCTTCAGCTCCATCATGCTCAGCTTCAGCCTGGACCCCCTGCTCAGCTGGACCGCCGAGGCGAAGCTGTCCAGTGACTTGCTGATGTTGAAGGGGAAGAGGGCCGGGCTGAACCCGGTGACCTTCCGGGGGCCCGTCTCCAAGGTGAACTCGCTAGGCACCACGAAGCCTGGGCCTACGCCTATTATGCCCACGTTGCCCACCATGGCCGTGGGGAGTGTGAAGATGTGGTCCGCTGCCACCGCGATGTAGTAGCCGCCTGACAGCGCCGTGGCGGCTGAGGCGACAAGGGGCTTGGTCTTCTTCAGCTCAAGTAGGTCCAGGTACACCTGCTCCACGAGGTACGCTGAGCCCCCCGGGGAGTCGATCTCCAGCACCACAGCCTTTATCGTGTCGTCGTTCATAGCCTCCTGCACGGCGTCCAATAGGAGCTTGGCCTTCTCGGCGTCCTCCATCGCGCCCTCGACGTATATCACGCCAACGTTTCCTCTTACGACCCCGACCACGGGGACCCCGTCGTTGGGCTCCCAGAAGTAGATGAAGGCCATGCCCAGGATCATGATGAGGGAGAAGGCCGCCAGTGTCAGCGTCGCCCGGTTACCTTTAATCTTATCCAAGAACCTCAGCCTCGGTTATCCCCATAGGTCCCGTGGACACGTTTAAAGGTGTCCACACTCGGGGAAGGTTTTAACATCCCCGGCTCCATATGTCCCGTGTTCTGGTGTCAGCATGACTCAAAGCGTGTTACCCGGAGTCCCTGAGGCCTTCAGCCTCTTCGGCAGGCCCCTATACAGGACCCCCCTTCCACCCGAGGCTCTGAATCAGCAGGTCCTGCTCTACGAGAAGGCTCTGGAGGACTGGATGGGGAGCCCGGAGGACCCTGAGAGGATCATATGGCTTGGGAGGCGGACAGCGTACCTGGGCAGGTACAGGGAGTCCCTCGCCATCTACAGCATGGGCATCGAGAAGCACCCCGGCTACGCCAAGCTCTACAGGCACAGGGGCCACAGGTTCATCACCATCAGGCTCTTCGACCGGGCCATAAACGACTTCGAGAGGGCGGCGGGGCTCATGGTCTCTTCGCCTGACGAGGTGGAGCCCGACGGGACGCCTAACCCCCGCGGCGTCCCCGTGAGCACACTCTACTTCAACGTCTACTACCACCTGGGGCTTAGCCGCTACCTGGTGGGGGACCTCAGAGGTGCCTTGAAGGCGTACAGGATGTGCATGAAGGTCTCCGACATCGACGACAAGTACGTCGCAACCGCCCACTGGACTTACATGACGCTGAGGCTTCTTGGCAGGAAGGCGGAGGCCGAGAAGCTGCTGGGCCGCGTGGACCCAGGGATGGACATCATTGAGAACACCCACTACCACAAGTGCCTCCTCATGTATAAGGGCGAGAACACCCCCGAAGCCTTGATGAAGGAGGCTAGGGAGCAGGGCGCCCTGGGCTTGGTGACCACCGGCTACGGGGTCGCCAACTGGTACAGATACAACGGGGACGAGGAGAAGGCGGCTGGAATCCTCAGGGAGATCACGTCGCTGGAGGGCTGGGCGGGCTTCGGGTACATCGCCGCCGAGGCAGACCTGAAGCGCATGGGCCTCGAGCCCTGAGCCATATCCCACATTCTTTAAATGGTTGTCAGCGACCAAGACTACATTAAAATCGCTAGTGATAAGCTTGGAGCGTGTCACCGTGCTTGTCCCCGTGTACAGGGGCTCTAGACTGCTCGAGGGGCTTCTCGAGGCTTTGGGCCGTGACCCGTACCAGGACAAGGAGGTCTTGGTCTGCGTGGACGCGCCGACCGAGGAGACCAGGGGCCTGGAGCCCAGGTTCGGGTGGGCGCACTTCATCTTCAGCGAGGATCGCAGGGGCAAGGTTAACGCCCTCAACGAAGCGGTCGCGGAGTCCACGGGGGACCACCTCCTATTCATCGACTGCGACGTCAGGCTCACGCAGGAGGGCTTCATCGGGAGGGTCTCCGAAGAGCTACGGCGGTACGAGCTGGTGGACGTCAAGAAGCTCGTAGCCAGGGACTCGGCCCTCGCGCGGCTGGTCAGCTACGACTACCTGAGCAGCAGCTTAACCAACGTGATGTTCAACAGGCTCGTGGGGCGGAGCCCACAGCTCAACGGGTCCTGTTTCGCGGTCCGAAGGAAGACCTTCGAGAGGCTGGGGGGCTTCAGGCGCGTGGTGTGCGAGGACCTGGACATGGCTTTCAGGGCCTACAGGGAGGGAGTGTCATTCAGGTTCGCAGACGACATAGCGGTGGAGAACGCTGTGGACCCGAGCTTGGGCGTCTGGGTGAGGCAGAGGAGGCGTTGGAGCATAGGGCTGGGCCACTGGATGCTGGAGTACCTCCCCCAGCTACTTGTCAACGCGTTGAGGAACCCACACGTGTTCCTGGCGGCTCTATTGATCCTGTTCCCCAGCGCCCCACTGATAGCCATGAGCGTCGCCCTTCCAGACGACGTGTTCATGAAGCTGCTTTCCCTGGCGCTGATCCTGCTCACAAGCTTCCACGTCTACCTGATCCCGTCAGTCTTCTTCGTAGCCGTCTTCCTCGTGGTTGTGAAGAGCCTGATGGCCGCAGCCATTAGCTACGTGGGCACGGGGCTGGTGTTCCTGCTCGGGGCCAGGCGGCTGGGCTACCATTTCGACCCCCTGGAGTACACGGTCTACTTCCTGGTCTACAACCCGGTCTGGTTCCTGATGACCTTCATCAGCTTGGTGAGCGTCGTACTGAGGCGGGAGCCCCCTGAGCTGGACTGGAAGGTCTGAGTAAATGATAAGCATTGGCTAGCCGGGTAGGATGCCGAGAAATGAGCGGCGTCCCTGTATAAGGGTGTACGCTCTCCTCGATTCGTCAACGTAAAATCCTTGGAGCACACAGCCTACAGTAGGTGAACCTGTTGAGCGTCGACGGTGAGAAGAAGTACATCCGCATGGTGGCGGAAACGGCGAGAGCCATGTGGGGCAACGAGGCCGTAGAGAAGATCATGAGCCACATTGAGGCCACGGCAAAGGCCGTCTACCAGGTGGGCAACTACCCGCTTGACGTGTCAACCGAGCCCGTGACGAAGCTCAGGCCGGAGGCCGAGTGATGGATGCGCACAGGCTGACCCTGTCCGAGGCCGTCCGCCTCATCAGGGACGGCGTTCTGACTCCCACACGGTACGTTGAGTCGCTGCTGGACAGGATAGATGAGCTTGAGCCCGTCGTCGAGGCTTGGGTGACCGTCGACAGGGAGAAGGCGCTTGGTGCGGCCGAGGAGGCGTCCAGGGAGGCGGCCGAGGGGGTGTTCAGGAGCCCCCTGCACGGAGTCCCCGTGGGCGTGAAGGACATCTACTACACGGAGGGCACTCTGACCACCATGGGTTCTCCCCTCTTCCAGGGGTTCGTGCCCAGCCACGACGCCGACGTGGTAAAGTCACTGAGGAGCGCCGGCGCCATCATACTAGGTAAGACCGAGACCACGGAGTTCGCCCTGCATGACCCTGCTCCCACCAGGAACCCCTGGAACACGGGGCACACCCCGGGGGGTAGCAGCAGCGGCTCCGCTGCCGCCGTCTCCTGCGGCATGACGCCCCTTGCCTTTGGGAGCCAGACCGGGGGCAGCATTGTGCGCCCCGCCAGCTACTGCGGCGTGGTCGGCTTCAAGGGCACCTACGACCTACTCAGCAGAGGCGGCGTCTACCCCCTCAGCTGGAGCCTCGACCACGTGGGCTTCATGACGCGCACCGTCGAGGACGCCGTCCTCACCCTCAAGACCCTGAGGCCGGACCTGTCGGACGGGCCCCGGACAGAGGAGCCCCCCCGGCTGAGCCTGCTGAGCGGCTACTTCAAGGAGAACGCGTCGGGTGAGGTGTGGCAGGGATTCGAGAGAGCCGTGGGAAAACTATGGGGAGAGGGGGCGGAGATCGTGGACGTGAGGCTCCCCGAGGTATTCAGCCTGGTACCCAGCGTCCACCGCGTCATAATGTCGGTGGAGACCGCCGCGGTCCACGAGGACGAGTTCAGGGAGCGAGCCGACGAGTACAGGGACTACCTGAAGGGCTTCATCTCCAGCGGCCTGCTCGTGCCCGCCACGTCCTACCTCAGAGCCCAGCGGATCAGAGGCTTGATCATACAGGACGTTGTGAGGCTGCTCAAGGGCTACGACGCCCTAATCTGCCCATCGACGGTGGACACGGCCCCAGAGGGGCTGCATTGGACGGGCAGCCCGGCCTTCAACACCCCGTGGAGCCTCACTGGACTGCCATCGGTCACTGTGCCGTCTGGGCTGAGCGGCGGCGGGATGCCCCTTGGGCTCCAGCTGGTGGGAAGGCCCTACGGTGACATGGAGCTCCTCCGGGCCGCGGCGTGGTGCGAGAAGGCCTTGGAGTTCCCACGCGGGCCTAAGGACCCGTACACCCCATAGGGTGGCACTGTGCTTAGTATGTGAACCTGTCCAGCTGAGGGTGGGGCCGCACCTAAAATTTTATCCGCTTGGGCAGAGTGAACGTGAACGTCGTGCCCTTACCGGGCGTCGTCACATACCCTATGGCTCCGCCGTGGGCCTCGATTATCCTCTTGGCGGCGGGTAGGCCCAGCCCCTTACCGTTCTTCACCTTGGACACGAAAGGCGTGTAGATCACAGGCTTGACCTCCTCCTTTATGCCTCTGCCCGTGTCGGATACGCTGACCTGGACGGAGGAGCCGGCGTCCCTAATCCTGATCCTGATCTCGCCACCGTCTGGCATGGCGTCTAGCGAGTTCTTTATCAGCTTCCTGAACACCTGGGCGACCTTGGATGGGTCCATGACGATGGGGGGGAGCACATCTATCACCGCGGTCAGCTTAACGTTCTCGGGCACGCTCATCTCGGCCAACGCCATCTCGTAGGACTTGCTCAGCTCGGCCTCCACAGGCTTCAGGATGTGCCCCTTGTAGTAGTCCCTGAAGTCGTCGAGCATGTCCGTGCACTGCCTGAGGCTCAGCTTAATCATGTCGTAGAAGACGGGGTTCCCGGGGCTCCTCTCCAGAAGGAACACGGCGTTCTGGATCGTCTGAAGCGGGCTCCTCAGGTCGTGGGCTAGCTCCGAGGAGATGTGCCCCATCTCCTCCATAAGCATACTCTCTAGCCTTTCATCTAGGCTCCCTTCCTTCCCCTCACACGGCAAGCTTGGGACCTCTAGTTGAGATGTTGATCCATGGAAGATCATTCATTATTTATGGATTCCGGGTAGTGACCCCGACTCATCTTATCGGAGCTCTCCGTGGGCGGGCCGAGCCAGAGCCGTCCGAGACCCGCGGGTGAGCCGCAACAACGCTTAACAGGCTCACGGCTTCAGTTGGGGCATGGTCGAAGGCTACGTAGTCCACAAACCCTCGACGCGGGACGACTTGGAGCAGGTGTACGAGCTGATGCGCGTCGTGTTCCCGGACGAGAAGGTGGACACACTCATCAGGAGGCTCCTGGACCACTACACAGAGATCACCATCGACCACATCTTCTCCGTTAGAAGCGGCGGCGAGACAGTCGCGGCTCTCATCATGATTCCTCAGACCTGGGTGTTGGACGGGGTCGAGCTCAGGGTGGCCGAGATGGGGTGCGTTGCGACCCGCCCAGACCACCGCCGCAGGGGGCTGCAGAGGATACTGAACGACGCCTTCGACGGGTACGCGGCCGAGCGCGGCTTCGACCTCTGTGCCCTCGCCGGGATACCCTACTTCTACCGCCAGTTCGGCTACGAGTACGCCGTGGACCTCGACCACTCGACGACCCTGGACGCCGACAGGATACCTGACACCGAGAACAGCCTAGAGGCCCGGCCGTTCAGCGAGGACGACGTGGATGCGGCCTCGGCGATGTTGGACGAGGCCCAGAGCCGCTACCACGTAAGCTGCCCACGCACACGCGGCGTCTGGCTGATGCAGCACAGGACCGGCCACTACAACGGCGAACCCTACAAGGCTGTGGCGTTGACCGCTGGGGGCGAACTGAAGGCGTACGTAAGGTACGGCGTGGACGCGTCGAATGGTGTCCTCGTGTTGAAGGAGGCGGGCCTCGAGTCGCCGAGGTACGCAGAACAGGTGTTGGCCTACATTGGAGCGACCTGCAAGGCGTATGGGGCGACGAAGGTGAACTCCAAGCAGTTCTACGGGGATGAGCCCACAAGGACCATAGTGGGGCTGGGTGGCGTGAGCGTGGCACCATACGCGTGGCAGGTCAAGGTCCTGGACCACCTCGGCCTGTTCAGGAAGCTGGCACCCCTCCTCGAGTCCCGGCTGAGGGGGTCCGGCTACGGGAGCCTATGCGAGACCCTGAACCTCAACTTCAGGAAGTTCAACATCGAGGTGACCGTGAAGGAGGGGAAGATAGTTGGCATCGAGCGAGGCGTTGACTGTATAGACAGGACCATCGGGCTGAATCCCTACGTGTTCCCTCAGCTGCTCTTCGGCCACAGGGGCGTCCATGAGCTTGAGGCCGCCTACCCCGACTTCAGGGTCAGAGACACCCATCGGCCCCTGCTGGAGGCTATGTTCCTGAGGAGGCCGGGGTACATCTTCCATGTCTACTAGAGGAGACTTTTCCGGGTCTTCCCGCCGGCCAACACAAGCCTGACCCTGTCCTTGTCCTGCAGCACCCGCACGTCATCCAGCGGGTCGCCGTCCACGGCGATGAGGTCGCCGTACTTGCCCGGATTCAGGGTGCCCAGCTTGTCCTCGAGGCCCATCACCTTGGCGCAGTTGAGGGTCCCGATGGTCAACGCCTCCCGCGGGGTGAGCCCCACCTTCTCGACGTACAGCTCCAGCTCAAGGGCGCTTCCGCCGAAGGGGAAGATGCCCCCCATGGTGTCCGTGCCCAGGGCCAGGGTGAGGCCGGCCCTGTGAAGTTTACCTATGTTGCTGAAGATGGTCTCGTACATCTCGGTGACGGGGGTCTCAGGCCTCAGCTTGTGGATGCGCTCGTAGACGCTCATGGTGGGAACCAGGAGGGTCCCCTTCTCCCTCATGAGTTTAACCGTGTCGTCGTCGGCCATGTTTCCGTGGGTGACTATGTCCACTCCGGCTGAGACTGAGCGGCGCAGGGCCTCCGGGTAGTAGCAGTGGACCACGACGCGGCGCCTCCAGCTGTGGGCCTCGTCCACCATGGCCTTGATCTCCTCGTAGGTGTACTCCGGCACCCAGGCGGGGTCGACCACGCCGCCTCCGCCGCCGCTGGTGCATATCTTGATGAAGTCCACGCTCATCCTGAGCTGCTCCCGGACCGCCTTCAGGCACTCGTCCACGCCGTCGGCGATCCTCCCGTCCATGCCCCACCCGTAGGGGCGGCCCTCCTCGACCCACTCCAGGGGCAGGTAGTGTGTGTCCCCGTGGCCGCCGGTCACGGACATGTAGCGGCCCGCCGCCATTATCCGGGGCCCGTCCACGATGCCTGCGCGGACAGCGTTCCTGACGTGGAGCCCCACGAGGCCGCCCGTGTCCATCACGGAGGTTATCCCGGCGTCCAGGAGCTGCCTGGTCTGGACGACGGCGGCCCTCACGAGGCGGGTCTCGAAGGGCTCCCTCTGGAGTCCAGGTGACGCGGTGTCGTTGCCTGTGAAGTGGACGTGACAGTCCATAAGCCCCGGCATGATGGTGCACCCCGACGCGTCGTGTACAACCGCGTCGGATGGGACCCTGACCTTGCCTCTGCTCCCAGCCTCCTTTATGAACCCGTTCTCGACCAGCACAACGGGGTTCTCTATTATCCTCTCGGCGTCCACCAGCCTGCCGCCCAGAATCGCTTCCATGGTAGAGACTCGGGATCAACCGTATTAAACTCATGGCTCAAGTTACTCTGGCCGGTCTAGGGCGCGTCTCCCTAACCATAATCTTTTACGTAGAAATAAAGAGTAAAATCTGGTGGTTCCATGAGGGTTAAGCTGGCAACCGTCCCGGTCATCATGTTCATCCTTCTCCTGAACCCGGTTCACCTTTACGCCGGACATGTGCTCGAGCCCCAGACAGTGGTGGACGACGCCGGCGACTCATTCAACTTCGAAAGGTGCATCAGCGACGGGGTCTTGGTGCCTTTCCCCATGGAGCTGAATGTGCTGAAGGTTGAGCTGGTCTCGGAAGAGTTTGCTGATCTCAGCGGCGTCGATGTGGCCGTCGAGGTAACGCTCAACATGCCTCCGCTTCCCCACATGTCCTACACCGTGGAGGTAGGGCTGGACACGGACTCTGACCCGACCACGGGGGCCTCTATACCCACGGTGTTCTACAACGGCCTGGGGGTGGACTACAACTTGGGTCTGGAGGTAAACATGGGCGAGGTCGTTTCCACTTGGGTGGACAGGTATGAGGGCGGATCGTGGGTGCGGCTCGGGGAGGCGAACCACTACGTTTCCGGCGCTAGGGTGGGTGTGAGCATCCCTCTGGACCTGGTGCCCCACCCATTGGACGCCCCCGGTGTAGTGTACCTCATCTCCGGCGGTGGCCTCGACATGGTTCCCGGGGTCAGGGTCCTGTTCCACTACACTCCTGAGGCCGAGTTGCTGGGGACCCCCGAACTGGATGAAGGATCGGATTGCCCTCTCGACGCGTCCCCGTCGTTCTCCATGTACGGCGTCACCCTTTATGAGTGGGACCTTGACGGGGACGGCGTCTACGATGAGTCCAGCGGCTCACCAACGTTCACGGCGTCCTTCCCCGGCGACGGAGAGTACAATGTCACGGTCCGTGTCACAGACGCAGAGGGCTACACCTCCACAGCAACCCAGACGGTGGCCGTCCTCAACCTGCCCCCCGCTAACTTGGAGGCCGGCTACACGGGCGAGGCCAAAGTCGGCAACTCGCTGGCCTTCACGGCTACGGCCACCGACCCAGGCGGCGACCCCCTCGCCTACGAGTGGAGCTTCGGAGACGACGCCACTGCCCAGGGGGCCGAGGCCACCCACGCATACACGGGAGCCGGTTTCCACATCGTCATAGTAACCGTCACAGACGACGCGGGTGCCGAGGCCACGACTGTGTTCAACGTGGAGGTGGCTCCGGTGGCCACCGAGCCCACGGGCAACGGCGGAGCAGGAGGCCCGCCCCTGGACCCGCTGCTCATCGTCCTGATCGCGTTAATGGGCATCATGGGTTTCTTCATCTATAACATCATCAAGGGCGGCAAGAAGAAGGGGAAGGAGCCCCCCAAGAAGCCTGAGGAGCCAGGGGACTACTGCAAGGAGCACCCCGAGGTGGTGGAGGCCGAGAAGAAGGCATGCGACGACGCCCAGTGGGACCTTGACCAGGCCCTGGGGCCCATAGAGGAGCAGCTGGACAAGTACAAGCAGCAGTGGAGGGATATGGGCCGCGAGATAGGGCGCCTCCTCATGGAGTGGGACACCGCATACGCCGTCATCCAGAGCCTCACCAAATCGGAGAAGGCCATCAAGGAGGACTCGGAGAAGGTGCAGAAGATCGCCGGCATAGTGAAGCCCAGCGGGGGCATGGCCAAGACAGCGTTCAAGGAGGGGGGCGAGGCGGCCATGAAGGAGCTGGGCAAGCACGTCGCCCAGGAAGTGGGCAAGGGCATCGCCGGAGAGGTGTCCAGCACCGTTGGGGACCTGCTGGGCCTGGAGGAGTGGGCCATGAGCGAGATAGGCATAGGGATAGCCAAGCTCATCACGGGCATCGACCCTAAGAAGGAGGCGTCTGACCTGAGGAAGAGGTCGGTGGAGACTTGCACTCAGCTGCAGAGCTGGGTGGACTCCAACCTCGCCAGGACCACGAGGTTCACATCCACAACCCTCCAGAGCTGCATAGAGGACGCGGATAGGCTGAAGGCCGACATAGACAAGGCGCTCCAGGACTTCGAGGACAGGGTGGCCGGCTTCAAGTGCGTCAAATGTAAGGTGGACCCTGAGATTTTGGAGCACATCAAACAGATGCAGGACGAGTTGGACGGCTTCATCAGGGCCTTCGGGGACATGATCGACCAGATACAGCAGAGGCTCAGCCAGGCCGCGGCCCTCTACGTGAGGAAGGACGTGTACGACAGCCCCTACGTGTGGGCTCACGAGGCCAACAACCTGGTCCCCCAGATAAAGAAGACTCTGAAAAAAATCAAGAAGTAGGTGTACCCTACTCCCTGTATAGGACCTTGCCGGGTAGAGCCCCTGTGTGCCTGGACTTGGCCACCACCAGCTCGCCGTTCACCAATACGTGGCTTATGCCCACTGGGTACTGGCGGGGCTCCAGCTGGGTGCCCCTGTCGGTGATGGTCTCGGGGTCCCAGACAACCAGGTCAGCGTATGCGCCCTCCCTGATGACGCCCCTGTCGGCTAGCTTGAACTTCCTGGCTGGGCTGCTCGTGATCTTCCGGACCGCCTCCTCCAGTGTCAGCACCTTGGCCTCACGTACGGCTCTGCGGAGGTAGCGTGGGAACCCGCCGAAGCTGTTCTGGTTGGGGTACGAGGGCGGCTTGTGCCAGCTCTCCCTCTTCTCGTCCACGGCGAAGGTGTCGATGCCAATCATCATCTCGGGGTGCTTGTAGAACTCCAGCTTCTCCCAGTCGTCGTCTCCTCGGCGCTCCACCCTGGTGTAGGGGTCGTCCATGAGCACCCTGAAGAGGGTGTCCAGCTCGTCCATTTTCTTCTCCTTGGCTATCTGGGCCACGGTCTTCTCAAGGTACTCACCAACCTTGCAGTCTACTATGACGCGGGCTCCTGCCCAGCCTGGCTCTATGTTGGGGTTTAGACCGTAGTGCCTGCCCGCCCATATCCTGTCCTTGACCTCGTCCCTGAACTCGGCCATGCGCAGCGCCTTGGCCAGCTGCTCAGGCGAGCCCGTGACGCTGAGCCACGGGCTGAGGCTGTGCACCAGCCACGGCGTGGTGCTTATGCCGCCCGTGAGGTGGTGGGGTATCTCGTCAAAGTTCACGTCCAGGCCCTCGGCTCGGGCGTCGTCGATGATCTTCAGGGTCGCGTCCACGGCCGCCTGCTGCATGGGCCTGCTGTCGCCGGGGCGGACGTCGTAGAGGACGCCCAAGTGGCTGATCTGTACAGGCATCTTTGCCTGGCGGCCCACCTCGATGGCCTCCAGGACGCCCTTGGTCTTGATGGGCGGGAACTCGCCCGGTCTTCTGGGCTTCCTGTGGCCTGTGCGCAGGCTGTGGCTGCCGTAGACTCCGCCGTGCTTGGCGGCTGCCTTGGCGCAGGCCAGTATCTCCTCGAAGTCTGCCCAGATGCCTGGGTCGTAGTCCCTGCCCACCGTGATGCCGCGGCACCCGTCCAGCATAGCCTCCTCGGTGAGCCTCACCATGTCCCTGACCTCATCGTCCGTGGCGCGGCGCTTGAAGTCGGGGCCCATGACGAGGCTCCTGATCTCGCCGTGGCCCACAAGGGGCGCGTAGTTGGGGCTGAGCCCCTTCTTCTCCAGCCGCTGGAAGAACTCGCCCATGGATGTCCAGTCGATCTCCCAGCCGTACACCTCCTTGTGGCGCAGGTTCAGGGCGTCCCTGGGTATGAGCCACTCCCGCTCGTACATGCTTGGCGCAACGTCGGCGTACAGGTCGCTCAGCACCCATGGCTGCCCGATGTACTCGCCGTAGGGTCCGGGGCTGCTGCCGCACTGGCCGCCCACGAAGGTGGTGATCCCCTGCATGGTGAAGCCCTCGGCCCTCGGGTGGTAGAGGATGCTGAGGTCGCCGTGGTTGTGGACGTCTATGAAGCCGGGTGATACTACTTTACCCTTGGCGTCCACTACCTGGGCTGCGTCCCCCTTGACCTTTCCCACGCCCACGATCCTACCATCCCTCACGGCGACGGAGCCCTTAACGGCTGGGGCCCCCGTGCCGTCGACGATCAACGCGTTCTTGATGAGAACATCGAAATCTTCCGACATGAGGAAAGATGAGGTTCGACCTAACTTAACGTTTGGGACGCAGGGTGTATCAGCGGTCACACAGAGATGGCTGTCCTTGTCCTCCATCTAATAAGGGCGACGACGACTCCGAACACTACAGACCAGGCGACGAAGGCGATCTGGGTCACCTGGTTCGTCCTGGACCCCACGGTGAGGCCTATCCCTAGGCAGAGTATAAGATGTAAAACGATCAGGGCGTCCAGGGGGCGCGACCTCTGGAAGGGGATCACAGCTTCAGGCTTCTTAGTGTAGACGAACACGAAGACGGTTAAGGCTAGGAGGACGAGGCTCACTGCGTATCCCGAGAGGGATGAGCCCTCCATCCTGAACATGGTCTGGGCCGCCTGGAGGCTGAACAACAGGCAGAGGCTCCAGCCCAGTTTACCCATCCTCTTGTGCCCCCAGTCTCGGGCTCCCAGAAACCTGTTGGCGAAGTAGAGCCCGACGACGCTCTGCATGGTCCCCCACCAGAAAACGGAGGCTAGGACTACAATTATAGGGTTTATACCCAGGGGGCTACCAGGAGCGAAGACACTGCCCGTGGTGAACGTCTCGTGCCACAGGCCGAAGATGACGCCGGCCAGGAGCACGTGAGTCTCTCCCAGTCGGTACCTCACCACCAGGTCCTCAAGCATCAGGAAATACGTGGAGTAGAGGACGATGAGGCTCCCCGTCAGAACGGGGTTCAAGAAGCCAACGGCGCCGTGGACCCACAGCTCACACACCAGGTTGAACAGGACTGCTCCGAACACCACGTTTAAGGATCTGTTCCTCAGAAACGACATTCCTTTACATGTGTTACCTGCTCCGCATCCTCATTAATATTAAGTGGATCAATGCTTCAGCAGGCAAACCTGTGGGCCGAGGAGAAGTCGCCGGGGATCATAGAGGTCAATGTGGGCGGCAGATGCGCCATGGTTATCCGTGGCGAGTTCCTTTAGGCGGCCCAGAACTCGTCTGCGTGGGCCTCGGCTCGCCCTGTATTGTAGGGGCAGATGCTTATGCAGGTGCTGCAGTCTGCGCCGTTGTCGCACCAGTACTGGAAGCACTTCTCCCCGTCAACGGCCCACTTGAGGGCCCCGACGCTGCTGCTCCTGCACGCGGGCTCGTAGCTGGGCTCATCCTTGAGGCTGATGGCCTCAGCCTCGCAGGCCTCGGCGCACTTCTTGCAGGTCCTGCAGAATGTCCTGACGCCGAACTCTATGGGGCCGTCGGGCTCCAGGGGGAGGTCCGTGTATACCTTGCATAGGCGCACCCTGGGCCCGTACATGGGCGTGATGAGGAGCCCGTTGCGCCCCAGTTCTCCTAGGCCCGCGTCCACGGCCAGGGGCACGCTCAGCCCCGTGGCGTTGCCCGCAGGCACAGCAGTGTACCCAAGGTTCCTGATGAACTCCGCCAGGCTTGAAGCCGTGAAAGCGAGCCTGCTATACCCTATGCCGGTTGCGGCGGCTGCCGGCAGCTCGGGGCTGGTGGCTAAGCCCAGCTCGTCCATCTTCACGGCCATGACTACGGCGTTCTCGACGCCGCTGGGCAGCTCCAGGGGCTGTAGCGTGTAGCGGTCGTTGGCGTATATCCACTTGGGGTTCACCCGGGTTACGCCGACGAGGTCGGCCCCGTAGAACCTGGCGGCTTTCTTGACCCGGGCTGTCATCTCGCCCACGTCATCGACGGGGTACCTGTCCCTGTACCACTTGTCCCCCATGAGGCTTGGGCCGCCGGGCCGTGTGAGGCGCTCCCAGCTGAACGCGTCAGTCCACACGTCGTGGACGGTCCAGGCTGCCTCCGAGAGGGCGTAGTCCAGCCTCGTGTACCCGGGCTTGCCCTCAGCGATGTTCCTGAGACCCGAGTCCTCTTCGCTGCGCCCGTAGCCGCCCCACGTGGGGTCCATGGACACCCTGTTGAAGATGAGTTTCCTCTGGTCGTAGCGTTCAAGCCTGGCCTCGTCCACCGTGTAGGGCGGCTCGTCCACCCTCCTGACCCTGACGCCTCTGCGGATGCCAACCATACCGATCTAGAGCAAACCTGTCCCCTGCCACTATAATAGGTGCCCGATACCTTCATCACGCTCCCCTGCGATAGAACCCATGTGACAGCCCAGGAAGCAGTGACGCTACAGCGTGCGGAGGAGGACGACGCCACCTGGCTTGCTGACGTCTGCGCCAGAGCCTTCAGCGGGTACCTTGAGAGAGGATCGTACGTCCCGGGGGGCCTATCCAGGGTGGACAGCCCCCGAAGCCACCTGAAGTTCATGGAGTACTTCGACTACTACCGTATCACCCTGGGCGACTCTACGGTGGGCGGCATCATGGTGGCGCCCAGGGGCCCTGGCCAAGTGGAGGTCGTAAACGTCTTCGTGGACCCCGAGTACAGGAGGAGGGGCGTTGCCTCGGCGGCGCTGAGCACGGTGGAGAGCCTATACACTGATGTGAGCCTGTGGACCCTGGGGGTGCCCGAGTGGGATGACGCCGCGGCGGGGCTCGCCCAGAAGGTCGGCTACGTCCAGGTCGGGCGCACGGTCGAGGACGACGGGACACCGCTGAGGTGGCTCAACAAGGCCGCGGAGCCGATAACCATTACCCGGATCGGGTCGCTGCG
Source organism: uncultured Candidatus Bathyarchaeia archaeon (assembly GCA_964485755.1). Lineage (GTDB taxonomy): Archaea > Thermoproteota > Bathyarchaeia > TCS64 > TCS64 > RBG-16-57-9. The sequence continues at coordinate 24,089 of CAZAKG010000021.1, forward strand.
GGAGGGCATGAGGAACGTGCACGTGGAGGGCTCGGTGCTGGAGGTGGCACCCACCAGGGCCGTGAGGGGCAGGCGCCCGGGCGAGACGCTCAGCGTCACAGAGGTGGGCCTCGTGGATGAGACCGGGAGGGTGGTCCTCACCCTCTGGAACAGCCAGATAAAGCTGGTTCAGGTCGGTGACCGTCTCAGGGTCGAGAACGGCTACGTGGGCGGCTACCGGGGGGTGACCCAGCTGAGCGCCGGGAAGACGGGGCGGATAGTAAAACTCGGGTGACCCGAGCCCCCAGGTGAGCCCTCGGGGCGGAGAAAATGGAGCCGTGATATGTTTCATCTGGAATAATGGTTTCAGGTCGTTCACCGGGGTTCTTATTATATTACATGGAACGTGGTTGGTGCAGGTGGCCGACGTGTAGCCGCTCGATGAACTGGCCCTCCCCCCAGGTCCAGGCGTCGGCGGCGGAGGCCACCCTGAGGCAGGTGAGCGCTCTCTCTGCCTCCGAGCCAAAGGGAACCCTTCCGGGTCCCGCAGAGGCGGCGACGGTGGGCCATGGAGGGTCAGATGCTCCAGAGTGGACGACGACGAGGCGAGGCTCTGACCCTTCAGCCGCCCACCTTTCGCTGCCTCTGAGTCGGCTTCCTCATACTTTTTATTGGGCTCTCCCAGAGTTCTAGTCTGCTCACGTATGGCTTGGTGGTGGGAGTACGGTGAAGAATAGTCTAGGTTGCGGAGCCCCATGCAGGGCCCACGGCTGCGACCTGTGCTGCAGGGAGACCAGGATGCCGCTCAGCCGCGTGGACGTCGCAAGGATCAGGGAGCAGGGGCACAGGGTGCGGGACTTTGTCCAAGGCCACGGTAACAGGCGGACACTGAGAAACGTGGAAGGCCGCTGCTACTTCCTGAGAGAGAGCGTCTGCACCATATACGCTGCCAGGCCCGCGGGCTGCAGGCTGTATCCCCTCGTGTACGACGAGGCCAGGGGCCGCGGCGTGATGGACACCTGCTGCCCCCACAGGGGCGAGTTCAGGGTGGAGGAGGAGGACCGGGAAGCACTCCGCCTTCTTGTGAAGGAGCTCAGGTGAGGCGCAGGCCTCTCGTGGTCTCCGAGACGCCCTTTGCGCTACTTCTTATGTGCGTGTAACCAGTCTCATGATTGTATGAACGAGTTCAACAGGCTTGGGAGGAGGCTTGAGGAGCAGCTCAGGCTCAACACGCACCCATTAGCGGTACGGATGCTCAGGGACAGGGACGAGGTGCCGCCTAAGGCGTTCCGGCCCCTTGAGAGACTGGGCAGGTGCCTGTCCACGTGCCAGGCATTCGCCCTGAGCAGGCGGTTTGGTGAGACCGTGGCCCAGCTGTTCGAGGACATGTGGTGCCCTGAGCCCGTTGTGGGGTTCGGGCTGGCAGAGCCGCCCCCGTTCTTCTTCGAGGGCAGGACCCGGTACCCCGACGGGGTGGCGTCCCTGGAGGCTGGGGCCAACTGGGCCAGGGAGTTCCCCAGGCTGCCCGTGGGCGAGTACGTGGGTGTGGTCTCCGCGCCCCTCACGACGGCGGGCTTCGAGCCGGACGTGGCAGTCGTCTACTGTGACTCGGCCCAGCTGCTGAGGCTGCTGCTGGGATTAGCCTACGAGGACGGCCGCGACATCAAGACGACCCTTGGGGGCCACAGCGCCTGCGTCTACTCCGTGGTGCCCACAATGCTGAGCGGCGAGTGCACGGCTTCGGTGCCGTGCAGGGGCGACAGGGGCTACGCGGGGACCCAGGACGGCGAGATGATCTTCACCATCCCCAGGGACAAGATCGGCAGGGTGGTCCACGGGCTGGACCAGGGCGGGACATCCACGGTGCCCACCCGGTTCAGCATGAACCCCGAGTACAGGCTCAGCGAGGGCTACGCGGAGATCGCCCGTCAGATGGGCCAGGTGGCCGGCGACGGCTCAGCCGTCAAGGGCTACCCCGCCAAGGACCGGAGGCTGGCCCTCCAGTACAGGTGAGCCCCACACAAGCCACTCGTCGGCTTCGGCAACAGGCAGCTCCAATCCGCCGCGGGTCGACGGACTATTAAGCTCGGCTCCTCACAGATACTTACATGGACTACGTGGGGCGGCTGGGGCGCGCACGCGAGGAGATGAAGAAGAGGGGGATGGCCCTCATGTACCTCAGGAGGGGCGCGAACCTCTGGTACCTGGCGGGCGTCGGCCGCGCGGGGCCGGAGCTTACTGACCACAACACCTACGGCGACTACATCCAGGGAGCCTACATCGGCGCAGAGGGCGGCTTCACCTTGGTGGCCCCCAGGATGGGCTCAGCAGGCTGGACGAAGCAGGCTGAGGGTAAGCCGTGGATCGAGGACGTGCGCATAGTGGATGAGGGCGAGAAGCCCAGGGACGTCATGAAGGACTTGCTCAACGGGTTCAGGCTGAGGGGGAAGGGCGTCTGCCTCGAGGAACGCGCGTGGGCCCACACCGCCCTACTCTTTAGGGAGCTGCTGCCCTACAGCAGGCTATCCAACGCCGGCGAGGTCCTCGAGCCCATGAGGATGATCAAGGACGGGGAAGAGGTCGCCCTGATGAGGAAGGCGGGGGAGATAACGGACAGGGTCTACGGGGAGGTGGTTGACACGCTGAGGGTCGGAGCGTCTGAGCTGGAGGTCGCCAACGAGATCGACTACAGCTTCAGGCTCCACGGCGCCGAGCAGAGCAGCTTCGTGACGGCCGTCAAGTTCAGGAGCCCCAAGTACCACTGGGACCTCTGGGGGAGCGGAGGCCCCGAGCCCAGGCTCCTGGAGGAGGGGGACACAATCAGCTTCGACTTCGGCTGCGTCTACAAGGGGTACTGCAGCGACTTCGGCCGCACAGTCTACGTTGGGGACCCACCTGAGAAGGTGAGGCGTATCCACGACGTGGTAGTGGAGGCCCAGGCCGCCGCCATCGAGAGGATGGTGGACGGCGAGGTCACGGCCACGCAGCTGGACAGCGTCGCCCGGGGCATAGTCGAGAGGGCCGGGTACGGCCCCAACTTCGTTCACAGGCTGGGCCACGGCATAGGCGTCACAGTCCACGAGCCGCCGTTCCTGTACCTCCCCGACGACACGGTGCTTAAAACGGGCATGACGTTCACGGTGGAGCCCAGCATCCTCCTATTCGGGGAGTGGAGCGCCAGGGTGGAGGACGTGGTGATGGTCACCAAGAAGGGCGGCGTACCCTTCAGCAACTACCACAAGGAGCTAACCACAATCTAGAAGAGCCTCCACAAAATACGGGAAAAAGGGGAATAGCCCCGAGGGGCTACTCCTCGCCCTTCAGGTACCTGTCGAACCAC
>CAZAKG010000022.1:0-26196 GCA_964485755.1 uncultured Candidatus Bathyarchaeia archaeon
TGCTCCAAAGGGAAGGGCTACAGTATTTGCGGGGAGTGCAGCGAGATCGATGCGTGCGGAAGGTTCGGTGAGCTCGAGAGCTGGAACCCTAAAATCAAGGACGAAGTGAAGAAGCTGAGAGGGAAACGGGTGGCCGAGCTCAAAGAGAAGTGGGGGAAAGAGTTGACCAAGAAGTGGCCTCACTGCCTCCTATTCTGCAAGTACATAAAATAGGATCGGCGTAGGCTCCAGCTGCCTCGCATAACAGGCGGCGACCCTCCTCTACTTGAAGCTGAACGCTGAGGGGCAGATGTCGTTAAGGACGCACCTGCCGCACAGAGGCTTCTTAGCGTCACATATTCTTCGCCCGTGCTCTATGATGAGGTAGTTGACGGCGTACCACTTGTCCCTGGGGAAAAGCGCCATGAGGTCCCGCTCAATCTTGTCCCTGTTCTTCTCCTCCGAGAGGCCCAAGCGGTGGCTGAGCCTGTCCACGTGGGTGTCCACGGCGATGCCCACGGTCACCCCGTAGGCGCCCTGAAGCAATATGTTGGCCGTCTTGCGGGCGACGCCGTGGAGCTGCGTCAGCTCATCCATGGTGTCCGGGACTCTTCCATTGTATTCCTCTGCTATGGCCCTTGCGGACTTCTGGATGGCCTCGGCCTTCCTGTGGTAGAAGCCGCTGCTCTTTATATCCCGCTCAAGCTCCTCCCTGGCGGCGTAGGCGTAGTCTGTGGCTGATCTGTACTTCTTGAAGAGGCTCTTGGTGATCTTGTTGATCTGCTCGTCCGTAGCCTGGGCCGAGAGGATGGTGGCTACGAGGAGGTCAAGGGGCGTCTCGTAGTGGAGGGCCGTACCCTTCACGTCCGGGTACTCGGCCTCCAGCCTCCTGAGTATCTCCAAGGCTCTCTCCTTTGGCTCCATGGCTCTGATCGCTCGTTAGCGGGATAAAAGCCTTGGAAGCCTTTATTACGGGCAGGTCCCCAGCCGTCCATGAGGCCCCTTGTTCTGGAAGCGAAAAAAGGAGGCGGATAGGCCCCGCGAGAGGCTTCCGCCGAAGCAGCGGTGGATACCCAGCATCCTGAAGTGGGGCGTGGAGCACCCGGGGATCGTCTACACGCTGCCCGAGGTGAGCCTAGACGAATGGAGGCTGAAGGTGGACGGGCTTGTCGAGAACCCGACGCTGTTCACCTGGGGCGACTTCTTGGCTTTGCCCCAGACGGTGTCGGTGAGCGACTTCCACTGCGTTGAGACCTGGAGCGTCGAGGACCAGAGGTGGGAGGGAGTCAGGTTCAGGGATTTGGCAGATCACGTGAAGCCGACGAAGGACGCCCGTCATGTGTTCTTCGAGTGCATGGATACATACACCACGGGTCTACCTCTGGCCGAGCTCATGGGCGACGACGTCATCTTGGCCCACAGGCTCAACGGCGAGCCGCTGCCCCAGCCCCTGGGCGGCCCCATGAGGCTCGTCGTGCCCCACAAGTACGCGTACAAGAGCCCCATGTGGCTCAGCAGGATCACGTTCACGAAGGAGAACAAGCTGGGCTTCTGGGAGAGCGGATTCTACAGCGACACGGCGGACCCTTGGAAGGATGACAGGTACAGGTTCCGTGCCTAAAGACTCGTTGAAAAGGCGTTGGATTAGCCCGGTGTAGCTGGCGTCAGCGTCAATCTAGGCTGATGCCCTTGTCTCCTAATAAAATGGTGTGCAGCGGGGCTCTCACCCTAGAAATGTGTCTATATACACTTATTCCGTTTTTTTTTTACATTTTATTACTAATAATGATGATCCATATTCATCGACGAATTTTCTATATAAAAGGAAAATCCTTTTAACCTTTCACCATTCATACTTTAGTCACCAGCGTAAAAAAAGGATCAATGAGGAGTCAAGATGGAGAGATCTAACACCGTTTTCATTGGAAGGAAGCCCGTCCTCAACTACGTCCTCGCATGCATGACGCTGTTTAAGAGCGGCCACGAGGAGATAATCGTGAAAGCCAGAGGCCAGAGCATCAGCCGAGCGGTCGATGTCGTGGAGGTCCTCAGGAACAGGTTCATGCCCAACGCGGAGGTGGTGAAGATCGAGATCAGCACCGAGCAGTTGCAGAGCGAGGAGAGGGGCATCTCCAACGTAAGCGCCATTGGCATATATGTCAAGGCTTAAACGAAACGGGGCGGAGTCTCCTGATGACCCCTCCGACGCGCCGGAGGACCCATCGACGTGCAGATACAGCTATGTGAGTTCTGTCTGAAGAGCGGGATGCTCTGCTCGAAGTGCCAGGCCAAGGTGCAGTCAGGGGAAGTCAGTGAGCAGTACATTGAGGTAGCTAAGACTTTGCTGGGCATGGAGAACCAGAACCAGTTCCTGCAGAAGGTGAGGCTCGAGAACGTGCTGGAGGCGGGGGGATTCATGGTGCTGGTTGTGGGGAAGAACGACAGCGCGAAGTTCAACTCCGCGCCCAAGCTGGTCAGGGACCTGGGGGACATTTTCGGTAAACGAGTTCTGGTCATAGAGTCGGGGACCAAGGACCGCAAGTTCCTGGAGGACCTGTTCGCGAGCCAGCACATAGTGACAATCAACATCATCTGGCTCCCCGACGGCACCACCGAGACCCGCGTGGTGCTGCAGGGCAGGGGGACCAAGCGCCTCAGCAAGAAGCGGCTTCAGGCGCTCACATCAGTCGCGAAGAAGGTGCGCAACATGGATCTTCGCGTGGAGTACGCCTATTAGCCGCCAAACCTTTTATACCCTACATTGTTCTAGCCTCGTAAATAGCTGGACGCAGCCATGTTTGAGCGCACGTACATCGATGAGGCGAGGAACCACGTGGGGGAGACCATAACCCTCGCGGGCTGGGTGAGCCGCACCAGGGACCTGAAGAACATAAGGTTCATAGTGCTCAGGGACAGGACAGGGGAGATCCAGGTCGTGGTCAAGCAGGGTCAGCCCGAGATGTTCGGCTTGACCCTGGGCAGGGAGGACGTTGTCGCCGTCAAGGGCACCGCCGTTGAGAGCAAGGTGGCCAACGCGGGCGTCGAGTTCGTGCCCGAGTCCATCGAGGTCGTCAACCGCTCGGAGCAGCCTCTCCCCGTGGACATCATGGAGAGCTCTAATAGCGACTTGGAGACCAGGCTCAACTGGCGGTTCCTGGACTTCAGGGCCCCCACAACCAACGCCATATTCAGGGTTCAGAACAGCCTGGTGACGGCGTTCAGGGAGTGGCTGAGCTGCCGCGGCTACATGGAGTTCCAGCCTCCATGCGTCATAGGGTCCGCGTCCGAGGGCGGCGCGGACCTCTTCGCCATACCCTACTTCGAGAAGATGGCTTACCTGGCCCAGAGCCCGCAGCTCTACAAGCAGATGTGCGCCATCAGCTTCGAGAAGGTGTTCACCATCACACCCATCTGGAGGGCGGAGAAGTTCAACACGCCCACGCACCTGAACGAGATCAGGCAGATGGACATTGAGCAGGTCTTCGCGGACGACGAGACTGTGATGAAGGTGCTGGAGCAGATCGTGGTCCACATGCTGGAGGCCGCCAGGGAGACGTGCGGAGACCAGCTGAAGCTGCTGGGCCGCGAGCTTACGGTGCCCAGGACGCCCTTCAGGCGCGTCACCTACACCGAGGCGATAGAGCTTCTCCAAGGCGCAGGCGAATCCATCGTCTGGGGGGACGACTTCACCAAGAGCCAGGAGCGGCAGTTGACAGGGCTGGTGGGCGAGGAGGCGTTCTTCCTCAAGGACTGGCCCGGGGAACAGAAGGCGTTCTACGCCATGCCGTACAGCAGGGACAATGAGAGGGACGCCCGGTACCTTGAGGAGACCTATGGATCAGTGGACTTCGGGGATAAGATCGTCCGAGCCTTCGACTGCCTGTACGGTGGCATAGAGATCAGCAGCGGCACCCAGCGCATCCACCTGCCGGAGCTCCTGAGGGAGAGGATCAGGTACAAGGGCCTGAGCCCCGACAACTTCGAGTACTACATCTCGGCGTTCCGTTACGGCGCCCCGCCCCACGCCGGGTGGAGCATCGGGTTGGAGCGGCTCACGATGACGGTGACGGGGATGCAGAACATCCGTGAGTGCTGCATGTTCCCCAGGGACAGGGAGAGGCTGGTGCCGTAGTTGGATAAGGAGAGCCCCTTCGAGTACAAGATGGCCATAGTGATGCGCACGGACCTGGGTATGAGCGTCGGCAAGATGATCGCTCAGGCGTGCCACGCCGCGGTGGCGTGCAATGAGCAGGCTAAGAAGACGCACACGAAGCAGTGGGCCAGGTGGAGGGACGAGGGGGGCAAGAAGGTGGCCGTGGAGGCTGAGAGCTTCGAGGAGCTTAAGGAGTTGATGAAGAAGGCGGAGCTGCTGGACATCGTGTATGTTATGATCCAGGACGCGGGCCACACGGAGGTGGCGCCGGGGACGACCACCTGCCTTGGGGTGGGCCCAGATCAGGCTCAGAGGGTGGACAAGGTGACGGGCAACCTGCCCCTCATCAAGTAGCGGATTGTTGTAGTCGGCTTGCATTTTGTGTTTTTAGGGGTGTCAGGTTTGTTTCCGGTGAGTGGTGTTCCTGTTTCTCTGTGTGCGTGCACATGGGGGGGAGGGGGGGTGTAACCACCGCCACCACTTTTCCACGTATTCAGGCTTGTTTCCTGGTTCGGGGGCTTTTTCAGGGTCCTTAGGTGGCGACGGTTGGTGGCGGTTGTCGTCACGACTCCGTGCCCGGTATCTGGAAGCCCCTTTTTTGGGGTCGGTGATTTGAATGTGGCTCGTGGTTCACGTTTTGGGCTCTGGATTACTGTGGCTGTACAGAACGTGAATTTTTTTTGGGTTGCATTTAGCTAACTGTTATCACTGGGCTTTCGTAGAGCTGAGGTCAGGGCGTCGGGTAGCCTCGCTAGGAAGTCTCCCAGCTCGGGCAGCACCAGCCTGTCCACGACCAGGATGGTGGCCGCTATCCCGGTGACGCCGAACAGGAAGCTGATGGGGTAGTGGTATGTCTCCACCGTGGGGCTGGCGATGAGCCAGCTGAGAGGCGGCAGGTCGTAGCCCGTCAGCACAACCGTGAGCATGATCCTCGCTATGTTCATCGCGTACACGAGGAGCGCCCCAAGGGCCACGGCTTCAGCCTTCCTGATCCACTGGGCGCCCTTGAGCGGAACGATGAGGCCCAGGATGACGCCCAGGACGTGGATGGCGCTGCACTCCCGGATGATGAAGACGTGTACGGGGCGTACGCCGCTGACCAGCGAGAGGGTGACGACGCCCCCCTCGACGCCGTAATATGAGGCCATGCCCAGGGCGTTCATCGCGGCCGAGCTGGACTGGGCGGTAAGCTGCTCGGCCCAGCCGCTGGGCACCCACTGGAAGAGCATATAGAAGAAGGCGAAAGTGGCAGCGTAGACGCCGAGGCCCCTCAGAGTGTAGCGTCCACCCTCCATGGAGTAGAATGGAGCTGTGCTTCTATTGAAGTGTATCCTCAGCATCACGTCCATCATACATCGATATGCATTCTTTACTTGATGATGCGTGCCTCGGTGAGCCTGGTGAGGGACGGATAAAGCTCCGCGCCTACGGCCCCGTGAACCCGCAGGCCGGGCACTTGTAGTTCCTGCCGAAGAGCCTGCACTTCTCGCAGCGCCAGAGGGTGACGGCTCCGCAGCTCGGGCACTGGAACCTGACGGCCTTCTCCTCGGGCGTGACCTTACGACCACAGCTTATGCATGTCGTCATTTTCTAAGTCACAGAGTATCCCTCGGCAGTCTTATTTAAAGATTGACCGTGACCCGAAGAACGGGCAGCGTGCAGGTGTGCAGTGATTTTCCGCTGTCCCTCTCCCCGCTAGTGGTTGAATACGAACCAAGAAGAGTGGGCTTCACCCAGCTAGAACGCAGGAGTCTCGAATAGCGACATTAATTCATACTGGAGTTAATGAGAATAAAAAGGAAAAAAGTTACGGATCCTTAGTTTTTTATCCGTCCTTTTTGTCTTCTTTGTCCTTGTCGTCCTCTTTGTCTTCTTTGTCCTTGTCGTCCTCGGCTTCTACGTCGTCTTCGACTTCGTCCTCGGTCTCTGCTTCTACTTCGTCCTCGGTCTCTGCTTCTACTTCGTCCTCGGTCTCTGCTTCGACTTCATCCTCGGTCTCTGCATCGACTTCATCCTCGGTCTCTGCTTCGACTTCGTCCTCTTTATCATCGCTATTGCCATTGCCGTTCTCGCTCGAGTTGCCGTTACCGTTCTCGCTCGAGTTACCATTGCCGTTCTCGTTTGAGTTGGCGTTGCCGTTCTCGCTCGAGTTACCATTGCCGTTCTCGTTTGAGTTGGCGTTGCCGTTCTCGCTCGAGTTACCATTGCCGTTCTCGTTTGAGTTAGCGTTGTTGTTCTCAGCCGAGTTGCCGTTGCCGTTGGAATCCCCGTTACGGTTGCTGTGTCCACGGTCATTCTTGTTGTTGTAGGACCTGTTGATACGTTTGACTTTCTTCAGGTTATTCCCGCTGTCGTTGGACTGCTCGTTGCTGTCATCATCGCTGGCTTGTGTCTGGCTCCTCTTCTCTCTGAAGTCTTCCAGGCTTTTCCGGATTCTTTCCTTTAGATCATTAATGTAGTCTTTAGTGGACTTGTAACTGTCCTTTTGTGAATCACCATTGACTTTGGATTCACCGCTGCTGTCCTCGGATGCGCCGCTGTTTCCTTTAGGCTCATCTGTGGCTTTAGGTTCGTCGTTGACCTTTGGCTCATCTGTGGCTTTAGGTTCGTCGTTGACCTTTGGCTCATCTGTGGCTTTAGGTTCGTCGTTGACCTTAGGCTCATCTGTGACCTCAGGCTCATCGTTGGTATCCTCGGATGCCTCACTGTTCTTCCCGGACGACCTTGTGTTCTCTTCAGTTAGCTTCTGGACCTTGCCCTCCAACTTGTCAACGGTCACTATCAGGTCGGCCGCTTCCTTGTCTTTCAGGCTCTTGAACTCGTCTTCGAGCCCCTTGGAGGTGTCGTCCAGCTTGATCAAGGCGTCTTCCAGGTCACCATCAGTCATGTTGTCCTGGACCTTGAGAAGCTTCTCCTCGGCGCTCACGAGGGCTTTCTCAGCCTTGGCCGAGTCCTCGGGGTCCATGGCCCCGCTCAGGTCCTGGATGTGGCTGTACATGGTTTCGATCCTATTCTGGAAGTTCGTCTTGAACCTCAGGAGTAACTGTTGCTTGGCGATCAGTATCTCCTCGTTTAGGTTCTCGTTTTGCTTATCCACGAGAACAGGTTCGTCGCTTCCACTGGTTTCACCTGTTGGCATGTGGGCGTCATCATCGATGTAGTTCCATGAGTCCCTGAACAGCTTCATGGCCTGCATGTATAACTGAGTGGCTTCACCCATGGTGGCTTCAGAACCTTCGGCCTCCTCCATGAGGGTCAACGCCTCACCTATGTCGCTGAGCACAGACGGGGGAAGGTCTTCGCTTATCTTGGAGAAAACTTCGTCTCGCCGGGCCTCAGCTGCCAACTTTATTGAGTTGAACACGGTCTCCGTGACTTCGGAGTTTTCTTTGTCTGCACTGTCGTCGTTGGACTCGCCCGCACCGCTCTCCACCGATGCCCCCCACGCAATCTGGGTGAACGGGGCGGTGAGCAGTAGCCCAAGCATTATTAGGGCGAGTATCTTTATTCTCATCTCTGGTTCACTTGAATCCCTATACCGCATTACACGTATTATAAGAACGCTGTGGAACGATATGGAACTATTTTTCCACATAAATACGTCAGTTTTAAGGTATCTAAATATAGATTACTGATATATATTATTAATTGGTGCTTTTTTATCCCTAAATACGTAGAAAAACGCCATGAAAACTCCGACTAATATTAGAAAAACACCGAAAACAAGCAATGAGTTATCGGCGGGTTTAACGGCGGCCAGAGCGTCTCTGTAAACCTGTGACGCCCTCGCTTTCGCGTCTACGTACATGCCGGAGTTCATCAGCTCCTCCGCTGCGGATAGACCCGAATCCGCTGCACTCAGCCCCTGCAACCTACCTTGGGCCGTGGCCTGGTTCACAGCCTCTCGTGCATATTCAAGCTCCTGGGCGGCAAGGTCGGCCCGCTCCACAGTGATCTTGGCTATCCCAAGCGCGTCGCTGGCTTCGTTCTTGGAGGCCAGGTACTCACGGCGGTTGAATGACGATTGAGCCCTCTCAAGCGTTGTCCTAGCCTCGGTTAATATGTAGCCCTCGGCCTCCTTCTCCGCAATGTAGGAGCCCGTCTTGTTTATCAGGTCCCTCGTTTCCACCTCTAGCTGACGCATACCCACAATGTAGTACACCCATATATCGCCGGAGCTGAAATCCATGTACTGGCTCTCACCGTACACGCCGATGGCCAGAGGTACGTCGCTCATGTCGAAGAGTGCCGCGCCCTCAGGCAGCACTATGCGCGTCTCCACAGGGGACGTGACGTTGATGGACCACGTCGGCCCATCCTGGCTTGTGAGGCTCTCCGTAAGGTAGTTGAAGAAGAGCCTCTCAGCCCCTATGCTGTCCACAGTGACGTTGGGCCCCGACGCCGTTGACCCCAGCGGGTACCCGCTCTCGTCCCTAATCACCATGTTGATGAAGGGGGGCCCAGGCAGCTGCACCTTAACGCGCACCCTGTTGGTGTCAGACTCGACGGAGTACTCCACCCTGGTGATCCCGCTGGAGTAGATGGTGAGGGTCATACCGGGGATTTCCGAATTCTGGGCGCAGACTAAGGGAAGCGTGAGCATGGCAGACACTAGGAGGGCCGTCAGGATTCTGCGCATCGAGCAACAATTTACGGCTACCATTTATACCTTTAATGAATCTGAGACACTAAACATTCAGGTTGTCTATAGAAACATGCCGTAGATTCAAAGCTTTTTAGGTGCATCGTTAAACCGTCGAACTTGGCATCAATCCATTGATTGAATATAATATGTGTAGCAATCAATATGTTCCACAATGTTCCACAGCGTTCTTATTATATCTCCAATATGTCTTCTTATTCACTTTGTCGGAGATGGAACACGTATCTCAGAGTCTTATTGAGAACAATATAGATCAGAAACATAGTTTTTCGTATCCCAAGGGAAATGATAACCCGTGTTCCAGCAAAGACATCAATATATTGATCGTGGACGACGACACCGACATCTTAGAATGCTACAAACTGATCTTTGAGTATGAAGGGTATAGAATAGAGACGGTGTCGACCCCCAAAGAGGCCATCCGTAAGGCTGAGGAGACCAGGTTCAACCTGGCGATCCTCGACTACACTCTCCCCTACATGAGGGGGGACGAGTTGGCTCTGAGGCTGCTGAAGACCAACGGCTCCATGAAGCTCGTGTTCATCAGCGGCTATAACGAGGCGGAGACGAGCATAATGAACAAGGGCCTGGACATCAGGTTCTTCATGAAGCCCATTGACCCGGAACGCTTGCTCGGCGCTGCTAGGTCCGTTCTAAACGGGGACGATCTCGTAGACGTCGCCACGTCGACTGTGAAGATGGCGTAGTTTTCCATAGCCGGGCTGTCCCCGAGTTTTAGGAATTGTTCTCCATATTCATTTTATAGTCTGGAAAAGAGGGAAAAAGGATCACATCCAAGATGCACTCTATCCTACTGGTAGATGACGACGAGGATATCCTCTTCTTCTTCAAGGCGATGCTAGAGGATGAAGGGTACAGGGTAGAGACCTGCGCTACCGGCCGCGAGGCCCTGGAGAAGGCTGGGGCGAGCAGCTACGACGTGATGTTCGTGGACTACATGCTCACCGACTTCAAGGGAGACGTGTTGGCTAACGAGCTTAAACGGTTAAACGGCTCGGCCGTCATATTCTACTTGACTGGCCTCCGTTTGTCGAAGGAGGAGCTGATGAAAACCGACGCCGTGAGCGGCGTTCTCGTAAAGCCAGTCACGAGCGACTCCCTGTTAGCGATGGTCAGGAGAGCCCTGGACGCCCCAGCCACAGATAATGAACCCCTCACGGTGGAGAAGAGTTGAAGCTCAGACAGAAGATGTTCCTGATATTCGGCTTAACCTACATACTCGTCTTCCTAGGCCTCTTCTTCACGACCAACACGTTCCTAATGCAGGGGTTCATTGAGCTGGAGGACGCAAGCATCGAGAAGCAGGCGGGGATGAGCGTCAACGCCCTAAAGCTGAGGATCAATGAGCTGGACGACGTCACCCACGGCTTCGCGGCTTGGGACAACTCATACTACTTCATTCAGAGCAACATCACCCACTTCATAGACAGCATGCTCCTGAACTCAAACTTCGTCGAGTCGAGGATCAGCTTCCTGGCCTTCATCGACGACGACGGCAGGGTGGTCTACTCCAAGGCCTACGACGTCATGAGGCTCAGCGACATGCTCTTCCCGAGCTCGGTGATGGAGATCATAGACAGCGACGAGTCGCTAAAGTTCCACGAGATGACAGGCGACAAAGTGACGGGCGTAATAAGCGCACCTGAGGGGCTCTTCATGATCTCCTCGAGACCTATACTCACAAGCGAGAAGAAGGGTCCCATAGTGGGCACCCTGATATGCGGGAGGCTTCTGGACACCCTGGAGGTGGAGAAGCTTAAGGAGATAACGTTCCTGTCGCTGGAGATACATGACCTGAACGGGTTAGCAGACGACCCCGAGCTCAGCGGCGTGGCGTCCAAGCTGTCCAGCGGCGAAACGGTGGTGGTGGAGAGGCCGAACTCAGAAACCATATCAGGATACTCGCTTCTGTACGACATATTCGGCGATCCCGTCCTGCTGCTGGAGGTGGAGTCTCAGAGGGATGTCTACATGCACAGCCTGATGCTGGTGGCCTACTTCGCGGTGACCAGCATAGTCGTGGGCATCACCATCGCCTTCGTAGCCTTCATAGCCATGAACAGGCTCGTGCTGTCGCCTCTCCTCCGGCTGAGCACCGAGGTGAACGAGATAGACCCGCACGCCATCGGGCTGAGGAACCTGATCATACCGGGCGACGACGAGCTGTCGACGCTCTCGGTGGACATAGACAACATGCTCCAGACGCTCAACGACTACCAGCGGAGGCTGAAGGAGAGCGAGCGCATGGCCACCATAGGCGAGACCTCGGCCATGGTGGGCCACGACCTCCGCAACCCGCTGCAGGTCGTCTACCTGCTCAGCTCCAGGCTCGTGAAGATAATAGAGCTCATCAGGGGCAGAGTCAACGACTCCGACGTCAAGGAGCTGGAGTTCATCGAGGACAAGCTTAAGGCTCAGACGGTCTACATGAACAAGATCGTCTCCGACCTCCAGGACTTCTCCAGGAAGGACATCAAGGTCAGCTACGAGGAGGTTATCCTGGAGAAGCTGGTCCAGGAAGTCATATCGACCCTGACCCTCCCCGAGAACATAAACGTGTCGACGGACTTCGACCAGGCGCTGGGCAGCGTCCAGGCCGACAGCGGCCTGCTGAGGCGGGTCTTCACCAACCTGCTAACGAACGCCGTGCAGGCGATGGCGGACGGCGGCTTCATCATCGTGGAGGGCTCCGCCGTGAATGGCATGGCCAAGGTCTCGGTCTCCGACACGGGGCCTGGGATAAGTAAGGAGAACTTGGGAAAGATATTCCAGCCGCTGTTCACGACCAAGGCCAAGGGCACAGGCCTCGGCCTCGCCGTGTGCAGGAGGCTGGTCGAGGCCCACAGCGGAGAGATCACCTTCAGCACCAAGGAGGGCGTGGGCACCACCTTCAACGTGGCGATACCCCTGAGGCAAGGAGGAGAGCAGGCTCAGGCCGCGGCAGAGACCTCGGTCTCGGCCACGGCACCGCCGGCGGAGCAGGGTGCCCAGCCTGCTTCAGCTATTTAATACTCTTCCTCGCAGGTTAACGCAGGATGTACAGGATAGGGCTTCTCATGGGCGTCATGGTTTACGGGTGCTCCACGTGCGCCCTTGTGGGCGGCTTCGGCAGGCTGATGCAGCTATAGAAGGGTGGGGCTGGCTACCAGACCTTCTTCACGAGCTTCAAGCCGTTGCCGCCTATGATCTTAGCGATCTCCTGGTCGCTGTACCCGTGCTTTATCATCCAGCGGCACACGTTCTGGAGGCACTCGCTGGGGTTCTCCATGCCGTGCACGTACTTGAGCTCCTTCAGCTGCTGGACGTTCATGTCGATGCCCAGGTACTTCTTCTCGTCGCCCTTCCCCGGCCTCGCGTAGTGGCCTAGGCCGAGCTTGCCGCTGTTCTCTAGGTTGGTTAGGTAGAGGCCCACGTGGTCCCCGTAGTTGGTGTCGGGGCCGCACCCCACGTGGTCGATGCCGATGAGGTCGATGCAGTACTCGACGTGCTCCATGTAGCTCTCGATGCTGTGGAAGGGGTGCTTCGCCGTGGCCGTCAGGTTGGGCGCCGCCTCTATGGCCATGACTCCGCCGCGTTCGCCGAGGAACTGGATGACGTCGTCTGGGAACATCCTGGTGGTGGGCGTCAGGGCGCGGGCCCCGGCGTGGCTGATGATTATGGGGTCCCTGCTGAGCTCGATGACCTCCGCGGCGGTCCCGTCGCTGGTGTGGCTCACGTCCACGAGGAGGCCCAGCTTGTTCATCCTGACGAGGGCGTCGTACCCGAAGTCGGTGAGGCCGCCGTCCAGGTGCTCCTTGAGGCCGCTGCCAAGCATGTTGCTCTCGCTGTAGTTGACGCCTATGCTGCGGACGCCGAGGCCGTACAGGATGTCCAGCCGGTCCACCTCGTTCTCTATGCAGGACGCTGACTCCAGGACCGCGACCCAGGCCAGCTTCCCCCTCCTGTGGGCCTGCTCTATGTCCTCGGCCCTCCTGCAGTGGACCAGGAAGTCCTGGTGGCCTATGTCGCAGAGCCTCATCCCCAGGTCGTGGACTGTGCTCATCCAGTCCCACCCGTTCTTGGTGTTGATGAAGCTGCTGCCGTCCATCATGTTGTCGAAGACGCAGTCCAGGCCCGACATGGCCAGGGCCTCGTATGCGAGGACGTTGCGGCCTTCCCTGTCGAAGTCCCTGTTCTGGTTGGGGTCCAGGGGGCTTATGTCTGGGTGGGCGTGGAGGTCCATGACCACGCTCTTCCCCATGACGTCCTCGAACCTCTCCTCCTCGGCCTTGCTCAGGGGGACGGGCTCCCACCAATCCTTGACGATGGCGTCCCTGAGCTTGAATTCGCGGTAGTCGCGGCCGGGCTCAAGGTACTGGTATGCCTTGTAGCCGCCGTACTTCTTGTTGCGACCCATAGAAACCGTGTAAGGCTATGTTTCAAGGGTTATTTAACGGGATGGGCGGCTGGGGTTCAATGAAGGCTAGGTGAACATCAGGTTTGTTCTTGAACACAGTTTATACTGTGGTTGAGGCTCCTCGTCTTGCATGAAGGCCATCGTGCTTCACGGCAGCCCCAGGAAGGGTATGAACTCTGACACCTTGGCCGGGGAGTTCCTGAGGGGGCTGGCCGAGACGGGCGACCACGAGGTGAAACACTTCTACGTCAACGAGATGAACATCAGGCCCTGCCAGGGGTGCAACCACTGCGCGTCTTCACCCGGCCACAGGTGCGCCATAGAAGACGACATGGGCCTCATATACGACGCGTACCGCGGCGCGGACCTTATCGTGTGGGCAAGCCCCATGTACTGGGGCTACATCACGGCGCAGTTGAAGACCGTGCAGGACAGGATGGAGGCCCTGGCCTGCGAGGGCTTCGACGGCAAGACCTTCGCCGTGCTCCTCACGTACAATCACCACTACGAGTCGGCCGCGAACATGTTCAGGCGCATAACGCCATACTTCCACATAGACCTACACGTGGTGCCATGCAGAACCTACGACCCTGAGAGGAAGGTGAGCCTACCCATCGAGTCGTGCACCAAGGAGCTTGCGGAAGCCTACACGTTGGGCAGGAAGCTGGGCACGGGAGCCGGGTGAGCCCTCACATCTTCTCCCTGTCGAGCCACTCCCTGATCTTCTCTATGGACTCCGACCTGCGAGTGTGCTCGCAGTGGGACGCGTAGTACTGTCCCTTCACGGGGTCGTACCAGATGTCGAAGCCCCTGTAGTTCTCGGCTACCCTGGGGAGCCCCCGTTTTTCATCCACGGCTTCTTCGCCTCCTGTGCTAGACGAGGGACAGCAGCTCCCCCAGCGCGACGCGTCCGAGGCTTCGGACCAGGGCGGCCAGTATAGCTGGGTCGGTTAACGCCTCCCTGATGACCCCCGCCTGCATGTCCACGTCGCCCCTCTCCAAGAGAGACTGAGCCTTGGCCTGGAGCCCCTCCTCCTCGAAAGCTTGGAATGCCCTGTTGAAGAGACCGTCGCCCAATCCGTTCATGAGCCCCCTGAGGGCGAGCATCGATCTGAACTCGGAGCCGTACTTCTCCCTCCACAGCTTATCGTAGCGGCTCAGCTTCTCCTCCCCGCCCAGGTGCTCTGAGGCCACGTCCCCCGCGATACAGGCGCATAGGCCCCCCAGCACGACGCCTCCCCCTGTGGTGGGCTTAACCTGGCCCGCCGCGTCCCCCACGAGGAGCACGTTACCGTACACGGTGCGCTGGACGGGTCCCCCGGTGCACACGCGGCCCGCCCTGACCTTAGCGGGGGGCTCGACACCGAAACGGTTTTTCAGGAACACTTTGAGGCTGCCGAGCCCATCGCCTCTGGAGGCGAGCCCGCATCTTGCCGCGTCGTCTCCCGTGGGTATGACCCACGCGAAGAAGCCCTCTGCCAGGCTCTCGCCGAACCATAGCTCGACGATGCCGGGGTCAACCTCGACTCCCTCAACATCCACGTTGAACCCGTTGATTAATCCCCTCTGCCCCGTGTCGCGCCCCGCTTGGCTCAGCAGGCGGGCCCCCGGCCCCTCCGCGTCGACGATCACGGTGGGCTCAACAGTCCCGCCTCTAAGCCTCAACGTGGCCCTGCCCCCATCGAACTCCAGGGCCTCGACTCTCTCGGATAGGGTGAACTCGGCTCCCGCGTCCGCTGCCTCGCCGTACAGTCGCCTGTCGAAGGCGGCCCGGTCAACGACGTAGGCCCTCGGCTTCCTGTCCCTGACCTCCATATGCTCTCCGCTGGGCGCGTAGACGCGTCCACCGTACACGGTGCCCTGGATGAAGGACTCGTGGGGCTCGACGCCCAGCCTCCTCAGGCCCTCGACGCTGATGAGCCCGGCGCAGTGGCTGGGCTCACCTATGGTTGGGTGCTCCTCAAAAACTTGGACGCTGAACCCGCGTTCAGCGATGCGCTTGGCCGCGAGGATGCCCGCGGGGCCTGCGCCCACCACGGCTGCCTCGGGCCTCAAGGGTTGAGCCCCCTAGGATCGCTTGATGGTCTCGTAGTACTCGACTTCGTCTAGGTCTGGGAAGTACTTGAGGATGTCCAGGGCTACGCCGCGTTTGGCGATCTGGATGTTCTCGCCGAAGAATATCTTCTCGGGGACCCCGACCCTGAGCTTCTTCTTGGTCTTCTTGACCTCGAACGCGCTGGCCTCGATGCCCAGGAACCTGCGGCCAATGAGTGCCTCGTACTTCTTCTTGTTGTCTGTGATGTGCTCGGTGACCTTGACCTTGTACATTATCTTGCGGCCCGCCAGCGGGTGGTTGTAGTCCACCTGTACGCGGCCCGCGCCAATGCTCCTGACGACGGCCGGCCTGCCGTCAATCTCCAGCTCGGCCCCCACCGCCGGGTTCACGCCCTTGCTACGGAGCACCCTGTAGGGGATGGTCTGAACGTTTTCTGGGTTCCTCTCGCCGAAGGCTTCATCCGCAGGGACCTCGATCTCCTTCTCCTCGTCGAAGGGTGTCCCGGGGAGCCTGCTGTCCAGGCCGCGGAGGACGAAGCCGTCTCCCACGATCACCAGCCTCGGCCCGTAGGTTCTCTCCTCGCTGTGGATGCCGTGCTCCCGCGCAGCCTCCTCGCTGGTCGTCTCGAAGACCTGGCCGGTCTCCTCCGCGGTGCCCGTCATCTCCAGCATGACGAAGTCTCCCTTGTTCACCGCGTTCTCGTAGTGGACCTCCTCCTCCTTAGGCTCCTCGGCCTTCTCCTGAGCCTTTTCGGTGGCCTCTACCTCCTGTTCCTCGACCTTCTCCTCTTTTTCCTCTTCGAGGACTTCAGGCTTCTTGTCGTCGTTCATAGTCTTCACTGCTTGAAATTGGTACGCCAAGTTTTCCTTGGATTCTGTGACTGTATCGAGGCTAAGCATTTAAAGTCTTTCTATGCGGCCGGGCTGAAACCTAGGGTCCAGCCTTCTCGTATATAAACCGCTGTTCGTCTCACATACTCATGGTCACACGCCTGGCACGGTACGCCCAGATCGCTAGAATCCTCGCCAAGTACGGGTTCGGCATATTCCTGCAGGAGCTCTTCCCCGAGGACAAGCGCCCCGATTTTCTGAAGCATGATGAGAGCGTCGAGACCATGGATGTCTACAGGCGCATCAGGATGGCCATCGAGGAGCTGGGCCCTACATTCATCAAGCTGGGCCAGATAATGAGCGTCAGGCGGGACATGCTGCCGCTTCAGATGATCGAGGAGCTTCTAAGGCTTACTGACAGCGTCAAGTCGGTGCCCTTCGAGGAGGTTAGGCCCCTCATCGAGGATACATGTGGGCCCCTCAGCGAGCTGTGCCTGCTGGTGGACGAGGAGCCCTTCGCCGCGGCCAGCCTCAGCCAGGCCCACAGGGCCGTGATGAAGGACGGAGCGGAGTGGTCTTCAAGGTCCAGCGCCCCAACATCCAGGAGCTCATAGAGGTGGACCTCATAATACTGGAGAGTCTGGCTCAGCGAGCCGAGAAGAGACTGCCCTACCTGGCGCCGTACAACCCTGTGGGGGTGGTGGAGGAGTTCAGCCACCAGATAAGGAAGGAGCTGGACTTCGTTAGGGACGGCAAGAACGCGGAGACCATCCGCGACAACATGAAGGAGCTCCCAGAGGTCGGGGTCCCGAAGATTTACTGGGAGTACAGTGGACCAAGGCTGCTGGTCATGGAATACATCCACGGCATGAGGATCGACGACGTGGAGCATCTCAAGGAGAAGCACGACCTGAAGCGCCTGGCGGAGGTGGGCTTTGAGGCTTACCTGAAGCAGATATTCGTGGACGGTTTCTTCCACGGCGACCCGCACCCGGGGAACCTCCTGGTCACAGACGAAGGAAAGCTGGTGTTCCTGGACTTCGGCATGGTGGGCATACTGCGGCCTGAGCGCCGTCTCGCCTTCACCAGGGTCCTGTACAGCATCGTCTCATCGGACGTCAACATGCTCCTGGACAGCCTGGAGGACCTGGACGTGGCCATCGACCCCGAGGAACTGGACGGCTTCAAGGACGAGATGTATGCCCTCATGCAGGAGACCAGCCGCTACCAACTGGGGGAGTACAGCTTCATGAACACCATGACCGAACTCTCCAGAATCCTCTACAGGTATAGGGTCAGGATGCCGGGAACGTTCATGCTCATGGTCAAGGTCGTTGCCATGGTCGGCGACGTGGGCGTCCTCCTCGACCCGGGCTTCAACTTCGTTGAGCGCGTCAAGCCCTACCTGGACAGGCTGATGGTGGGGGGCATGCTGAGGCCAGAGCGCCTGGAGGAGGCCACCGGAGCCATCGCCAACGAGATCATGGGGCTGCCCAGGGCCGTGAAGAGGTTCGCGGACGCCCTCATATCGGGGCGCTCCAAGATGGAGGTAAACGTGCCCGAGGTGACGAGGATCGAGAGGGCCCTGGACAGGTCGGGACAGAGGCTGTTGCTCGGCCTGCTGGGCTCGGCCATCATAGTCGGGATAGGGCTGGTCGCACTCTCCTACCAGGGAATCGTGGCCCCGTTCAGGGAGTACATGATCCCACTGGGGTTAGTGGCCCTCCTGGCAATAATATTCAAGTCCTTCAGGAAGCCCCGTGAAGAGAGCTAGCCTCAGGGCTGGGCCTGGTCCGCGGGTAGCCTGCCCCTCTTCAGGCGGCCCGCGTGGAACTCCTCGTGGAGGAAGCACGCGGCTGCGTGGCCCGGCTCCACCTCCATGAGCTGTGGCTCCTCCACCCTGCACCTGTCGAAGGCGTAGGGGCACCTGGGGTGGAACCTGCAGCCCGGCGGCACGTTGATGGGCTGCGGTGTCTCCCCCCTGATGGGGAGGTCGCCGCGCTTCCTCTCCGCGTCGGGCACAGGCACTGCCGCCATAAGCGCCTGGGTGTACGGGTGGTCCGGGTCGTCCAGCACGTCGTGGGTACCGCCGTACTCTATGAGCTTCCCCAGGTACATGACGCCTATGTCGTCTGACATGTACCTGGCTATGGCCAGGTCATGGGTGATGAACATGATGGTGAGGCCCAGCTTCTCCTTCAGGTCCAGCATCAGGTTCAGCACCTCCGTGCGTATGGACACGTCCAGCATGGAGACGGGCTCGTCTGCCACCACAAACTTGGGCTTCAGAATAAGGGCCCTGGCTATGGCTACGCGCTGCCTCTGGCCGCCGCTCAGCTCGTGGGGGTACCTGAACAGGAACTCCTCGGGGGGCATGAGCTGCACCTCCTCGAGCGCCTCAGAGACCAGTGCACGCCTCTCCTCGTCCCCCGCGCCTATGCCGTGTATCTCCAGGGGCTCGGCCACAAGCTCGTAGATGGTCATCTTGGGGTTCAGCGACTCGAAGGGGTCCTGGAAGATTATCTGCATCTCCCTGCGGTACGCATTGACCTCGCCCCTGGGCAGCTCGTCCACGTCGACCCCGTCGAACAGGACGTGGCCCGAGGTGGGCTCTATGAGTCTTAGGGCGACCCTGCCCGTGGTGGTCTTTCCGCACCCGCTCTCGCCCACAAGGCCGAATATCTCGCCCCTCTTGATTGTGAAGCTGACTCCGTCCACGGCCTTGACCATGAGCACCTCCCTGCGTAGGAGGCTGTCCAGTAGGCTCTGGTGGACCGGGAAGTGCTTCACGAGGTCCTTGACATTAAACAGTGTCTCGCTCATGTCCGTCACCTGTACTCCGGGTGCCTGTTCACCATGTGGCAGGCCAACAGGTGGTTCTCATGGACCTCCAGCAGCGGCGGGGCGAGTCGGCTGCAGATGTCCTTGGCGTGGGGGCACCTGGGGTGGAACCTGCAGCCGGGCGGCGGGTCCAGAAGGTTGGGCGGGTTACCCGTGATGGACTCCAGCCTCTTCTTCTCACCCGTCAGCTTGGGGAACGCCCCTATCAGGCCGATGCTGTAAGGGTGAAGGGGGTGCCTGAATATCTCTAGGGTGGACGTGTTCTCCACGATGTTCCCCGCGTACATGATGATGGTTCTGTCGCAGGTCTCCGCCACCACGGAGAGGTCGTGCGATATGAGTATCATGGAGAGCCCCAGCTCCCTCTGCAGAGTCTTGATGACCTTCAGCACCTGCGCCTGGACTATGACGTCCAGGGCCGTGGTGGGCTCGTCCGCGATCACTATCTCCGGGTTGCAGGCCAGAGCCATGGCTATCATGGCGCGCTGCTTCATGCCTCCGCTGAACTCGTGGGGGTAGTTCCCGGCCCTTGATGGGTCGATGCCCACCATCCTGAGGAGCTTCACTGTGCGCTCCTCGGCCTCCTTCTCCGGGACGTCCTCGTGGGTCAGGATGGCTTCAATGATCTGGTCCTTTATTGTGAACACGGGGTTGAGGGCGTTCATGGCGGCCTGGGGCACCATGGATATTCGCTTCCACCGCACCTCCCGCCTGATCTCGTCGTCGTCCATGTTCAGGATATCCATGTCCTCCAGCTTGATCGTGCCGCTCAGAATCTTGGCGTTGCTGGGCTGGAGCTTCATAAGCGCCAAGGCCACGCTGGTCTTGCCGCACCCAGACTCCCCGGCGATGCCCAGGCTCTCCCCCGCCTCGAGGCTGAAGCTGACGTCGTCCACGGCCTTCACGTCGCCCTTCATTGTACCGTAGTACATCTTCAGGTCCCTGACCTCAAGCAGCGTCGTCATCTTCACCGCCCCCTCAGCTTCGGGTTGAATATGTCGTCCAGGGCGTAGCCGATGAACACGAAGCTCATGCTCAGCAACGCTATGCATAGTCCGGGTGGGATCGCCCACCACCACTCGGCCACTGCCCCGTAGTACTGGACGTCGTGAAGCATCTTGCCCCACGTCTGTAGGAAGGGGTCGCCCAGGCCCAGGAAGCTGAGGGCCGCCTCGGTGACGATGGCCCCCGGCACCGTCAGGGCCAGCTGGGTGTACGCCATGGTCATGACGTTGGGTATAAGGTGGACCCTGATGATGTGCCACGTGCCCCCGCCGCTGGCCCTGCTGGCCTCCACGAACGCCTTGGTCTTCAATGTGAGCACCTGGGACCTGATGAGGCGGGCTATACCCATCCAGCCCAGGAACCCTATGAGTATGATGACGCTAAGGACGGTGGGCCCGAGTACGGCCGTGAGCACAATCAGAAAGGGTAGGCCCGGGATAGTGAGGAGGATGTCGTTGGCCCTCATCAGGAGCTCGTCCAACCAGCCGCCTATGTAGCCCGACGTTAGCCCCACGAGTACACCCAGGGCCACGGCTATGACGGCCGAGAAGATGCCCACCATTATGGATATCCTGCTCCCGTGCATCAGCTGCGTGAATATGTCGCGGCCGTAGTTGTCGGTGCCTAGGTACCCGAAGGACTCGCCCCATATGCGGGAGCTCACATCGTCCAGGTACACCTTCACGGAGCCGCCCTCACCGACGGTCTGAACCCTCAAAACCAGATCGTAGGCCCCCGCGGCGGGGAACATCCTCGAAGCGTCCCCCAGGATGTCGTTGAAGAGCCTGAGCCTCAGTATGGCGTCGTTGGTGTCTATGAAGGGCCTCGGTATAGTCCAGTCCTGGGACCTGCGCTGGGGCCCCGAGCTCCACAGCTCAAGCAGGTTCCCGTCCGTCTGCCTCAGGAGCACCTGTATGCTCCACGACGCCTCGCCGGTGACCTGCGCCATGTAGGCAACGTGGACCGAGAACCTGCGCGGAGGCCTGTAAGTGTACTGGAAGGTCCTCTCGATGGCGGCGATGCCCTCAGTGTCCGATGTGCTCCTCACCTCTATGGCGCCGGGGCCGCTGCCCTCCTCGACAAGGGGTATCCCGGGGTAGCCCTCCAAGCCCGTCCATGAGACCGCGGCGGCCCCAGCCGCCTCTGCGCTCCACTCGCCCATCGCGGCCTCAGATGAGAGGGCCGGATCTGTGATCAGGTACAGGTTGGGGGGGAGGGACGGGTCCAGCCACTGCGGCTTGGCCCTGAAGTTGGCCAGCTGCATCGTGTACATGGGGTCGTAGGGCGTCAGGTAGGGGGCCAACGCCGCCATGCCTATGAAGATGAGCAGCAGCGCGAGGCCGGCCTGGCCCATCCTGTTACGCAGATACATGCGGCTGAACTCGGCCACGCTCTTCGCCAGCTGTTCTCTGTCCATCATCGTCACTCCTGCTTTATCCTCGGGTCAAGGAACCCGTAGATTAGGTCCGCGATGAGGTTGGCCGCTACCACCATCACCGAGATTATGAAGAAGATGCCCTGGAGGGCCGGGTAGTCCTGCTTCAGTATGGCGTCCCAGATGTACCTTCCCAGCCCGTACCAGCTGAACACCGTCTCGGTGAGGAGCGCCCCCGACAGGAGGAACCCGAAGGCCAGGGCTATCACAGTCACCATGGGCAGCATAGCGTTCCTGAGCGCGTGCTTGTACTGGACCGTCCTCTCGTCCAAGCCCTTGGCCCTGGCCAGCTGGATGTAGTCCTCGGTCAGGATGTCGATCATGGCGGCCCTCATGATGAGGGCGTAGCCGCCGAACAGGATTATTACGAGAGCGAAGGTGGGCAGCGTCATGTGCCACATTATGTCCAGGACTAAGGCGAGGGGGTCAGTGGGCGCCGGGACGCTGGTTGTGCCCCGTATTGGGAACCATTTGAGGTCCACGCCGAACACGAGCAGCAGTATGAGGCCCAGCCAGAATATGGGCACCGAGTTGCCTAGGAACCCGAAGCTTATGGCCGTGATGTCCACGAGGCTCCCGCGGCGCGCCGCTGCCAGTATGCCTATCACCATCCCTATGACTATGGAGAGCACCGTGGCCGTGCCCACAAGCAGCAGCGTGTTGGGGAGCCTCACCATTATGTCCTCGGCTATGGGCCTCTGGCTGTAGAAGCTGTACCCGTAGAAGCCGCGGAGGCTCTGCACCATGTACTGGATGTACTGGTCCCAGAGGGGCCTGTCTAGGCCGAACAGCTCGTAGAGGCGCGTCACCTGCTCTGGACGGAGCCGAACCATATCGGCGATCATTGCGACGGGGTTCCCAGGCATCATCCTGAAGATGACGAAGTTCATGGTCATTATGATCAGGATGGTTACGATTGCGAAGGCGACTCTCTTGGCGGCGTAGGACAGCAGACCCATACTATCAATATGCCCTGAGACTGAGAGTATTTCAATTTTCTTTATAAAAAGGGTGGATGGGGCTATGCCCCGGGTGCTCTTCTCCGCATCACAACGTAGCCCACGGCCACAAGCACCACGACGACCACTAGGCCGGCGTAGTACATGGTGTAGTCCGGGGGCTTAGCCACGACCACCAGGTTGTAGTCTTCGCGTGAGCCGATGCCCACAGCCGTCACGGGTG
Organism: uncultured Candidatus Bathyarchaeia archaeon; assembly: GCA_964485755.1. Taxonomy (GTDB): domain Archaea; phylum Thermoproteota; class Bathyarchaeia; order TCS64; family TCS64; genus RBG-16-57-9. The sequence goes on from CAZAKG010000022.1 coordinate 22,562, forward strand.
CGGTGAACTCCACCGTCACAGTGTAGGTGCCTGGGTTGATGGTGGCCGTGTCAACGGTCACCGTGTAGGTACCGCCAGCGGCCGCGGTGCCTGTGAATGCCTTCACTGTGGCCCCCACGCTGCTTAGGACCGTCGCGGTGTACGTGCCATTGGTGATGACCTCTGTGCCCACGGTCACCGTCTTGGTGAAAGCCTTGGTGTCTCCCTGCGTCAACGTGTACGTCGTGTAGCCGAGGGTGCTGTCGGCCGGCTTCAGGAACCACTTGGGGTTCGCCTCCACCAGCACGTACTCACCCGGCCTGTACTCCTTGAACTTGTATGGTCCGGTACCAATGAGGTTGCCGTCGGCGATTGGCTGGTATGTAACCGAATCCTCTATGTTCTCCCAGATGTGCTTGGGTATCATGGGTATGTTGGACCCCACCCAGTGGAGAGCCCAGAAGCTCGTCGTGTTCAGGTAGGCGACCGCCGTGTATGTTCCGGCCGTCTCCGCCTTCTGCAGCCCCTTCAAGTAGCTGATGTAGACGGGGTTCACCTGCTCCTTGGCGTAGGTCCATGTGAAGACCACGTCTTCCGCCGTGAAGGGCTTTCCGTCGTGCCACGTCACGTCGTCGCGCAGGTTGAAGGACAGCTTTAGGCCCGAACCTCCTTCAGGTGTAGTCCAGGGCTCCGAGGTCCAGCTCTCAGCCAGCCAGGGCAGCTCCTCGAATGTCGTCGGGTCCAGCTGTATCAGCGAGTCGTATATGACGTTGTTGAGCATGGTGTCCCACCACCAGTTGATCTCGTACATGGGGCTCGGCTGCTGTGGATCAGATGTCCAGCCCACGTTGAGTACGGAGCCGTACTTCTGGGTCTTGTCCGTGGCGAAGGTCATGGTGAAGGCGTTGGTTACGCCGCTCCACCAGGGCAGGTCCACCACGTCCTTGAGTCTCGCGTTGTAGGGCGACAGGTAAGCCTTGGCGTAGAGGGGTATGAAGGGCACCTGCTCTGACAGCAGGTACTGGGCCTCATGTGACCCCTCCAGGCACTCCTCGTACGTTGAGCCGAACTTGAGCTTGTTAAGGGCCGCGTCAACGGTGGCGTTCTTGAACATCTGGTAGTTCTGGCTCGGAGGCGAAGTAGAGTGGAATATATCCCACAGCCAGTCGACGTCCGGGCCGCCGCCCCAACCTGACGTGTAGATGTCGTAGTTCTGCTCAAGGAAGACCAGAGGCGAAGCGACGGACCTGGGGACCTCCTGGAGGTCGTAGGGTATGCCCACGATGTCCATCTGGGCCGCCAGCTCCCTCGCTGAGTAGATCCTGTGAGGGTGCTCGGTCCTGGCGATTATCACCAGGGGCCTCATGGTCTCCCCCGTCTCGGGGTCGATGCGTTTGCCGTCAGGCCCCTTCACGAAGCCTATGCTGTCAAGGATCTCCCCCGCAACAGTGGGGTTGAAGTCGTAGGTGACGTACTCGGTGGCTGCCCACGGCCCGTAGCCGGGAGACTCTATGAAGGTCTCGATCACATACCCGAGCCCCTGCAGGCCCTCCCTCACGTACTTGTCCTTGTCCACCAGGTGGGCTATCGCCTGCCTGAACTTGGTCAAGGTCAGAGGGTACCTCTCACACTGGAACGAGTACCCCCACATGCCCTGCTCCGCGGACTGGGCCGTCTCGATGGTGCCTGCGGTGAGCCCCGGCTGTATGTCGGGGATCTGCTCGGCCTCGAAGAAGTCCATTACGTCCACGTCGCCGGAGAGGAGGCCCGCGACCTCGGCCTCCGAGGAGGCGTAGATCTTGAACCTTATCTCCTTGAAGTAGGGGCCCTCGAGGGGTCCTATGGATGAAGGAACCGAGGCTGTCGCCATCGGCTGCACCAGGAATGATAGCAGCAGTGTCGATGCGATCAGTAGTAGCTTTGCTCTGAGGATTAATCTATGGTTATTCATTTTCCTCAGATTAGGCTGGAATTGTAATGTATTTATCAATTTCTATAAATAACACTGCGATCCCTATTCCTTGGATGCTTTTTGAGGTCAGGCGAGGGCCCCGATCAAGGAATAATGGAGGTGGCGGAGTACCCGGCGCCGAGGCTCCAGCTAGCCGTCTCAAGCGTGGTGCTGCTGGTGTCCCTCATCCTCCTTGTCAGGGTCTTCATCCGGGGAAGCACGCTTCAGGGGGCGGCCGCTCTCCTGGTCTCCTTCGCCTTCACCCTCATCTTCCTGTGTGCGCCGCAGCTACGGGAATTCACGGAGGTGGGGCGGGCCATCGGGGAAGGCAGAGCGTACGTTAAGAAGGCCAGCGGCGGAGGAGTGCCCCGGGTCTGGTTAGAGGCGCTCTTCCTGTTATCCGTGGTCGTCGGCCCATTCGCGCTGTCAGCTTTTCTCCCACCGGACACCTGGTTCAGCGTCGTCCTCGGCGTGACCACAGGGTTCTCCGTCTCCCAGATCGGGTTCATCCTCTATGTCAGGCGCTGGGAGGAGGCGAACAGGGTAAAGCTGGAGCAGTACAGGGTCACACTTGACGGCGGCAAGGGCAGGCTAGTTGTGGAGCGGGGCGTGAGGTCGAGGAGATGAGAGAGCCCAGGGTCGTCTTAGGGTACCTCACACCCATAGTGTCCAGCATGGCCGTGTCCCTCGGCTTCGTGAGGCTCATCGTGAGCAGTGGCCTCATCAGGCCCACCCCGCCCACACTGGGCGGCGATGTCTACGGCCAGGCGGTGTGGACCCTGAGCCTCACCCTCCTGGGCCTCGTCGGTGTGACTATCCTCTACTGGCTCATCACCAGGGGGAGAGACTTCGAGCTACGCGTCATCCTGGCCCTGGTGGTGGCTCCCACCTCGGCCATCCTCGTGATCATTGTGTCCCAGACCGTGCTTCTTGTGGTGGCCAAGGCCGTGTCCACCCTAATGGCCTCCATCGTGGTGCTCCTATCCCTCTACGTGGCCGTCTTCAGCGTCATATTCATACTGAGCAACGCCTTCGGCACACGCGTCAGGAACTTCGTCTTCATACTCTACGGTGCCCTCCTGGGCGGCTTCATAAGCCTGCTGATGCCTACGGCGTCCCTCGTCGTAATGCTGGTCGCGGTGTCCGTCTACGACCTTGTGATGCTCAACTCGGGCTGGTTCGCCGACCTCATCAAGGTGCTGGCACAGTCCGGTCGGCCCAGGGCCAGGATGAGCTACGTCACGGACGCCATGGAGATGGGGGTGGGGGAGCTCATATTCTACAGCTTCGTCCCGGCCCACGTGGAGGCGTACTACGGGCTGGAGATGCTGCTGGTCACTGTCGCCATGACGGGCGTCGGCGTCCTGCTGAACCTTTGGGTTCTGGAGAAGAGGGGCTTCATAGCGGGGCTGCCGGCACCCATTCTACTTGGGCTATCCCCCCTCATGCTGACCTTCATCCTGAGTTAAACTAGATTCTCACTCTCGCACAGACATCTCACGGGAGTTCAACTAGGTTCATTGTGGAAAACTACCCTGCACCTAATAGGATGAAACCGCGATAAACAGACCCAAACCCGGAAGCTGAATTAAATTACTCAAGTGGTACGCATATGAATTACTTGACGTGGTGGGCCCGAAGGGAATTGAACCCATGACCACCCGGTTATGAGCCGGGTGCTCTAGCCAAACTGAGCTACGGGCCC
>CAZAKG010000023.1:0-10377 GCA_964485755.1 uncultured Candidatus Bathyarchaeia archaeon
GGATACCCCGCTCGTCCCAGCCCAGCGTCTGGAAGTAGGCCTGGGTCCTGATGTTAACCCTCTCCCTGTCTGTGGTCTTGCCCTTGTAGGGGCCGCTTGGCAGGGGCTCGTAGAACCTGGGCGGGTTGACGTCGTCCTTCACGGGCTCCCAGGTCAGGTCCGGGCCGCCCATCAGGAGCAGCGCCTTCTGCAGGGTTATGATCCTTGGGCCGTTGACGCTGCGCCACCCGTGGAGGGTGATGGGGAACCCTGTGACGGCCTTGGCGAAGTCGAACTGCAGTTGCTGGCTGGGGCCGCGGCTGGTGAATGTGCAGTAGACTGCGCAGTCGAAGAAGAGGGCTCCGCTCATGTCGCTGTACCCGTCCGTGACTGTGCTTGAGTGGTCCCCGCCCTGGACGCTGGCCGAGTAGCACATGTCATGGGTGTAGTCCTTGTCGCTGCGGGTGCCGTGGGCGCCCACCTCGATGCCCTTCACGTGGACAGCGTACCTGAGCAGCTCCTCGGGCTCAAGGCCCTTCATCTCCGCGATCTTGAACGCGGCCCTGTAGGTGCCCTCGGCGAGGATGTCGCCTATGCCTTCCCGGCATGCCATCATGTGGGCGAGCCTGTCGAAGGCCTCCGTGTCTCCCCACTGCAGCTTGAACCCTATGTCCTCCTCTGTGAGGATTCCGCGCTGGTACAGCTCCGCCGCGTACCCCATCGTGTTGGGGCAGTTGATGCCGCTGTGGCCCAGCTTATCCATGAGGGTGCTTATGTGGATGTTGTCGCCGGCGTCGAAGATGCCCAGGTTCGTGCCGCAGTAGGCTTGGAGCTCGTAGTCGGGGACGTCGGTGATGTCGCCCTTCCACTTTCCGGTCTTGATGCAGCTGACCTTCATGCAGTTGGTGGTGCAGTTGAAGTCGGCCCACCTGACTTTGACCCAGTACCTGTCCATGTACCTGTTGACGCCGGTGCTCACCTGGTCCTGCCACTCCTCCTGCCAGTTGCGGACAGGCTCGCTGCTCGTCGCGGCGCCGCAGTTGTACACGAAGTGGCCTGTGCCCCAGCGCCTGAACTGGGTGACCGCCATGAGGTCCTGGTGCGCCTTCCTCCAGAGGAGCTTCACCGTCTCCGGTGCGTCCACCCTGGGGAAGACGCCTCTGCTCTTGGCTACGACGGCCTTCAGGTTCTTGCTGCCCATGACGGCACCGTATCCGCCGTACCCGGCCGCGTGGCATATCTTGGCCATCACCGCGGCGTGCCTGACCATGTTCTCGCCGGCGGGGCCTATGTACATGGAGCCGGGCTCCTTCCACAGCCCAAGGTTGGGCTTCTTCTTCTGCAGGTCGGCCCTGACCTCCCTGTTCAGCTTTATTAGCGTCTTCTCTCCGTCCAGGCCCCACAGGTGGCCAGCGTCCTTCAGCTCGGCGCCGTAGTCGGTGACCTGTAGGTAGACCGGCTTATCCGCCCTCCCTGTGAGTATGACGCCGTCGTACCCTGCCCCCCTGAGCTCCACGGCAAGCTCCGTGGCCGCGGTGCTGCCTATGACGCCGTTGTTCTCGGGGCTCTTGCCGCTGACGCAAATCCTCGCGCCTGGATAGATGCCCGTCATGGGGCCCGTGGCGAAGATCAGCGGGTTCTCGGGCGACAGGGCGTCCAGCTTGCTCCACTTCCTGCCGACCCTGTCCCAGAGTATCTTGGCGGCCATGCCTCGGCCGCCGAAGTACTGCTCCAGGGTCTCTGCGGGGAAGGTTGTGTCTGTCATCTTCTCCCGCGTCAGGTCAACGTCCAGCCACTTGCCGGCGTATCCGCCCGGGGTCACTCTATGACCTCCTCGCCTTTCTCGCCGAAGAACTTGACGGCCAGGTCCCTGGCCACCTCCACGGGGTCCCTGCTGTACAGCTTCTTGTGGATGTTGGGGCCCTCGTTCACAAGGATCAGGGCGTTGTACCCTGCCTCCGCGCACACCTCCACGCACTTGGGCTCGCCTCCGCATAGGTCACAGATGGTGGCCTTGCCGTCGCCAGGGTGCAGGTAGGGTACGGTGCCGGGGCACGCCTTGATGCATGCGCCGCAGCCGATGCACTTCTCCCGGTCCACAGCGACGGCGCCGTTGGCGTCCGTGGACAGGGCCTGCACCGGGCAGGATTTGACGCAGGGGTAGTCCTGGCACTGGGCGCACAGGTGGGGCACCTCCAGGCCGGGGAACGGCATGAAGACGCGGACTCTCGAAGCCTCGGGCCACATCCAGCCCTCGTGGTGCATGCTGCAGGCCAGCTCGCAGCGCCTGCACCCAGAGCAGGCCGACGGGTCCCGGGCTATCCATATGGGTTTCGCCACAGAGTTCACCAGAATACCTTGTACTCGGTGAAGGATGTTTGGTGGGAATAAGAAAGTTTCGAGGCTCACTTGGCCGGGGTTCGCACCCTGTCGAAGTGCTTCATGATGAACTTGTTCAGCTCAGGCTGCATGGTGTACAGCATCTTGGCCTCCCCCTTGTGTATGAACAGCCTTATCAGGTAGACCTTACCGAGCCTGTCCGCGGACTCCAGGTACGCCTCGGGGCACCTCATCTCGCCGTCGCCGAAGGACCTGTGGAACTCCTGTATTGCGGGCTCCAGTATCTCCTTGAACACCTTCTCCTCCGTGTAGGTGTGGTCGAAGTTGACCCTGAAGGTGTACTTGATGTAGCCCTCGTGGGTCATGTTCAGTATCTTGCTGCTCATGACCTGGGTGTTGGGCACCTTCATTATGTTGAACGTTGGCGTGTATAGGTTGGTGTAGTTGATGCTGATCTCCTCGACCTGGCCCTCCAGGTCACCGATCCTCACGTAGTCCTTTACCTTGAATGGCTGGCTTAAGAGCACGTAGAACCCGGCCACAATGTTGTTGATGGTCTGGCTGGACCCGAAGCCTATGGCGGCGCCGATGAGGGCCGAGCCACCTAGGAAGATACTCGTGGGCAGGTTGAATATCTGAAGCACTGAAGTGAAGGCTACGGTAACGAACACCAGCCTGAGTATGAGCATCATGATGTTGCTGACGTGGGGCTCAAGCTGAGCCTTATCCGACCTGCTCTTCATGAAGCCGCCGATGAGCCTGTAAGCGCCGTACACGACGCCAAGGACGACGACCGAGTAGACGAAGTTCCAGGCATTGACCTGGAACCACGCGATGGCTTCCTCGTACATGGTTTGCAGCATGGGTACCACAGATAAATGAGTTACCCTTCCCCGCGTCCCTCAGTGCGCCTGTTGGCCGAGTTCACCTCAACTGTCCTGCGTATCTGAAGCAGCAGGTTGGCCAGGAGCCCGAGGGCGACCACTTGGAACCCTGACACGACGAGGAGTATGGATATGAGGAAAGAGTAGGGGTTGAGGAACCCCTGCCCCCCTGACCGCACCTTCTCCAGGCTCAGATACACGAGGAGGGCCAGCCCAGTGACGATGCTGAGGCCGCCGAAGCCGAAGGCCAGTGCGTCCACGCGAAGCGAAAGGAGGTCCCTCAGCTTGGTCCTGACCTTGACTCCGAGGGGCTGCCTGCTTGGCCTGTCCCCCCGGACCACGACGGGTACCTCCCTGATGCTGAGCCCCATCCTCTGGGCGGCCAGCATGAGCTCGGTCTCGAAGACCTGGCTTGATGACGGCACCTCCGCGAAGAGGGGGAGGACGCCGCTGCGGCGGTACGCCTTCACGCACGTGGTGTCCGTGAACCCCGTCGCGAAGAGGCTCCTCACGAGCCCGTGGTAGCCTCTGCTCAGCAGCCTACGGTGCAGTGGCCGCATGTCCAGGCTAGGCTTCATTCTCTTGGAGCCCACGACGACGTCGAACTCGTCCAGGAGGGCCACGCTCTCCGGTATGAACCCGAGGTCTGCGGAGAGGTCGATGGGGAAGTAGACAACCTTGTTGTAGCGGGCCTCGCTCACCCCGAGCCTCAGCGCCTCCCCCAGTGACGGCTCAGGCACCTGGAGGACCCTGATGTTGTTGAAGGCGCCTGCCAGGCCCCTGGCTCTGCTGGATGTGTCGTCGAGGCTCCCGTTCTCCACGAGTATGACCTCGTAGCCGTCGAGGACGCGGTCCAGGTACTCGACGAGGACGCGGGTGTTACCCTCTAAGAGCGCCGCCTCGTTGTGCACAGGGACCACTATGCTTGCCTCCAGCCCCATTGAGCCCCCCTCCGCAGATAACATTTAACCAGTGATGAAGGATACTATTTTAGATTTACTGGGGCATGAAGGTTCCTGTGTTGAGGGTGTGCTACGTGTCACCCGAGTTCTTCCACTGGGGCGTCCACGGCGGCTTCGGGTACGTCACCTGGACGCTGAGCAGAAAACTGGTCGATCGGGGCGTGGAAGTCTGCGTGGTCACACCAAGGAGAAAAGGGCAGCGCCCAGTGGAGGAGGTGGACGGGGTGAAGGTGGTGGGGTACGACGCCTACGCGGGGTGCCCATACCCTGCGCGGGCCCTGGCCTCACGGGTGAGGTCCAGGGACGCGTACCGGGAGGCCGACGCCGACATCTACCACAGCCAGGCCGTGAGCTTCAACACGCTGGCAGCCGAATCGGCGGCTCCAGGGAGGCTGCACCTCATCACCTTCCAGGACCCCTACGACCTGGATGAGTGGAGGAGAATCGCCGAGGTTGAGCCACGCTACAGGATGTCGCCCATACAGTGGGCGCGGATCGCGGCTGAGAGGTGCATCCTCACTGAGGCGTGCAGGCGAGCCGACGGCCTCTACACACAGGCGCGTTTCCTGGCGGGCAGAGCCATGAGGCTGTTCAGGCTGAGGGAGCCCCCCGCGTTCCTGCCCAACCCGGTTCCGGTGCCCGATAAGGTGGCAGCGAAGAGCGACCAGCCCACAGTGTGCTTCCTAGCCAGGTGGGACCCGCAGAAACGCGTGGAGCTTTTCCTCAGACTGGCGCGCAGGTTCCCGGAGGTGAGGTTCATCGCCATGGGGCGGGGGCACGACCCGCAGACGGACACAAGGCTCAGGGAGGCGTACCGCGGCACACCCAACCTGACGATGACCGGCTTCGTCTCGGAGGAGCTGAAGAGTAGGGTGCTGGCTATGAGCTGGGCCCTGGTGAACACAAGCGTCAGGGAGGCTCTACCCGTCAGCTTCCTCGAGGCCCTAGCCCACGAGACGCCCATAGTGAGCGGCGAGAACCCCGACGGCCTGACCAGACGCTACGGGTACCACGTGGCGGGAGACGACTACGCGTCCGCGTTGAGGGCCATGCTGGAGGACCAGGGCCGCGGGAGGAAAGGGAGAGAAGGCAGGAGGCTGGTCAGGGAGGTCTACGAGGCCGACAGGGTGGCGGACCTGCACCTCAAGGTCTACAGGCGGCACCTAGAGGGACAGCCTTGAGGCTGCTGGTCTTCGGAGGCTGGTTCGGCTCAAGGAACCTGGGGGACGACGCCATACTGGTGGGCCTGAGGGAGATCATGGGCAAGGCGATCCCCGGCGCCGAGATAACCGCACTCTCCACGGACCCCGAGTACACGAGGCAGGCGTGCGGCGTGGACGCTGTCAAGCTGCAGAGCCCCAGAGACCTCATCAGGAGCCGAGAGTCCTACCTGGCCGCGTTCAGGGAGGCGGACGCCGTCGTCGTCACCGGCGGCACACCAATATACGACTACGGCCACGTCAGCAGAGCCATCCACATGGGGCTACCAGCCGCCCAGGGCAAACCAATGATCCTGTTCGGCGTAGGCGCCAAGCCCCTCAGGTCAGCCCAGGGCCGCGGGATCACGAGGCTCCTGCTCAGGGGCGCCTCAGCCATATCGGCCAGGGACCATTACTCGAGGCGGGTGCTCGCCCAGGTTGCGTCCCAGCCCGTGACGGTCACCGGGGACAGCGGCCTCTTCGTCGAACCGGAGGCCACAGCGGTCAGGCTGACCAGGCCAGCGGCCGTCATAGCGCCCAGGCTGCTGAGCGCCGATTACAGGGCCCACTACCACGCTGAGCTGAGCCAGGTGGACATCAACAAGACCAGGCACATGGTGGCCCGCGCGGCCGATGCATTGACGGAGGAGGGACTCAACGTCTACTTCACACCCTTCCACACCGTGAGACCCGACGACGACAGGCTGGAGATCGAAAGGATCATGAACCTGATGAGGAGCAGGGAAGCCGAGGTCTTGGACAGGCCGCCGAGCCCCGGAGAGGCCCACACCATTCTGGGCTCGGCGGACCTGGTCATCGGCCTCAGGCTCCACTCACTGGTCCTGGCCACCGACGCCGGCGCCCCCACGGCCACCGTGGACTACGATCCCAAGGTGCGCGGCTTCATGGAGATGGCCGGAGCCCAGGAATACGTCTGCAGGCCAGAGGATGGGCTGGGCGCGCTGACGGACGCCGCCCACAGGGCGCTGGATGAGCGGGACCAGGTGAGGGAGCGGCTCAAGGACTCCGTGGAGGCCATGAAGCGTAGGATCATGGGGGAGGCTGTGCGCGTCAGCGGGCTCCTAGGCGGCCCCTGAAGAACGCGCGGGCCGCGCCAGCCAGAAACACCGAGCCTATGACGAGGACCATGTCGCCGGGGCCCGCCAGCTCCAGGGCGCGGGCGAAGGCTTCACCAGCCGCGGGGTGCACCTCGCTGGGCCTGCCGTTCTCCTCCGCCAGCCGGGCCAGGAGCCTCGGGTCCGCGGCCCTCTCCATGACGCCGTGGGTCGTGGCTATGACCAGGTCGGCCATGGCGGATATGTTCCTCATCATGGCCGGTATCTTCTTGTCTGAGCTGATGCTCACCACGGCCACCAGCCGGCCGTGGGGGATGTCGCGCTCCACGGTGCGGCGCACAGCCTCGGTGGCATCCGCGTCCTTGGCGCCGTCGACGACCACGAGGGGACCGGTCGACATGACCTCCAGCCTCCCCGGCCAGTACACGTCCCTCAGCCCCCGCCTGATGGCGTCCTCCGGGACTGCGAAGCCGTACTCGGCCAAGGACTCGACGGCGGCCACCGCCGTGGCCGCGTTCACTATCTGGTAGTCACCCAGCAGCGGCGTGGCGAGGCCCCTGTACTCGCCGCGGGTGCTGCGAAGGCTGAACCTCTGGCCTCCCAGGTCCATCCCCAGCTTCTCGTATCCCGTGTCGAAGCCGACGCGGACCACCCTGCAGCCCAGATCGTCGGCCTTCGTCTTGAAGACCCTATACACGGACTCGTCCCTGGCCGCGGTGACCAGGGTCCTGCCCGGCTTGATGATGCCGGCCTTCTCCCCCGCGATGAGCTCCAGGGTGTCGCCCAGTATCTCGGTGTGCTCTAGGCCGATGTTGGTGATGACGCTCACCAGCGGGTCCACGACGTTGGTGGCGTCCAGGCGGCCGCCCAGCCCCACCTCCAGGACGGCGAAGTCCACTCGCCGCTCCTGGAAGTACATGAAGCATAGGGCCGTGACTATGTCGAAGAACCTGAGGGGCATGCCCTGCCCCAGCATCTCCTCGAAGACGGGCCTGATGAGCCCCAGGAGCCTTGTCACGTCCTCCTCGGGTATCGCCTCGCCGTCCACCTTGATCCTCTCGGTGAACCTCTCCAGGTGGGGCGAAGTGAAGAGGCCCACCCTGTAGCCGGCAGCCCCCAGCATTGAGGCGATCATGGCCGACGTGGAGCCCTTGCCGTTGGTGCCTCCCACGTGGATGGACTTGAAGCCGAGCTGGGGGTCGCCCAGCAGCCTCAGCGCGTGCCTGGTCGGCTCCAGTGTGCGTTCTGGGCCGAACCTCCTGACGTTGAAAAGCCAGTCGAGTGCCTCGGTGTAGTTCATGGCTCCACCTGATGGGCCGCAGCCTCATGGCGAGTAAGGTGAGCCTGCTTATAACTGTAAATAGTCGGAAAAGAAAATGGGAGGGAGCTACTTCTCCTTCTTGAACCTGCCCTCGAGGCTGGCGAGGCACTGCGGCAGCGTGGTGTACTCCATTGCTCCGGGCCCCAGGCGGCCCGGCTGGAACACGCCGTGCATCCTCATGAAGCTCGCCATCTGCATGGCCTCCTGCCTGGCCAGGTCGAAGGCCGGGTCGTCGAAGAGGTCCACAACCATAGGCTTCCCGTCGTCGTCCGATGCCAGCATGCCGTCCGAGATCTGGACTCCCAGGCCTACGATCCTGGGGGGGCCGTCGAAGAGGGTGCACTTGCTGTTCTTCAGCCCCACGGGCATGAATGGGCCCCAGTGGCTTCCCCTCATCCACCCAGCCACCAGGTAGGGGTGCAGGAAGGGGCTGGTGATCTCGCCGACGCTGGGCAGCCCGCTCTGGGCGCGCACCAGGCAGACCGGGTCATCCTTGCCCACGTACTTGCCAGCGATGTAGTTGATCTTGGTGGTGCTGCAGGCTGCCGCGATCTCCCCGTCGTCGTTCCTAGTAATATTCTTGATCATGTACGTCTCCGTGGCGCCTATGAGGGCCAGGAGGCTGTACAGCTCCTCGGGGCTGCGCAGGACGACGCTCTTGTTCTCCTTGCCGTCCAGCACGTCGAAGCTGAACCCGCACGTCATCCTGGGGTCGATGACCAGGCCGCTGGTGTTGCCGGGGTCCGCGAATATCTTGTAGAGTAGGTAGTTGAAGGCGGCGGGCTCCGTCTTGTCGGCCGCGTACACTATGACGGGGTCGCTGCCCCTCTCCTTGAACTCCAGCTCCGCCACGCCGGGCCCCAGGCCCTTCACGTTGCCGCTGAAGGCGTCACTGAGCAGGTCCTGGCCGGCCCCGTAGAGCTTCAGCTTCTTGGCTTTCTGGGCGCAGGCCATGAAGGTGTCCCACGCCAGCTTGTGGATCTCGGGGCTGTTCTCGCCCTTGTTGTGGGTCATCAGCAGCTCGGTGTCGTCGCCGGCGTTGAACACGTAGTAGCTGTTGATGATTCCAGCCTTCTGGGCCTCGGCCATCTTCTTCTCGGCGATGTTCATCACCGGCTTGGCCACCGTGACGTGGCCAGGGATGCTGCCGACATCCGCCTTGATGAGAGATACGGTCGTTTTGACCATTCCTTATGCCTCAAACTTGAGTGGGCTCATCGTATATAATAATACTTAACCGTTGGGCGGCTAGAGGAGGATGCTCTCCCACCTGTGGGTCGAGCACCCGCAGCTCTCGTCGTCGGGATCCATCGCCTCGATGACCCGCAGGAGAACCTCGGACGAGGGGCGGCTCCACCTCTTCTGGAACTCGCTGAACGCGACGCTGCCCTCCCACCTGGGGTCCACCAGGCCCTCCCCGTAGTTGCTCACCAGCTCCAGGGCCGCGTAGCAGGCCCCGATCTCGCGGGCGAAGAAGACCTCGGGCACCAGGTTCATGGTGACTATGTCGATGCCCAGGTTCTGCCACCTGAGCCTGATCTCGGCGGGGCTCTCCAGCCGCGGCCCCTCTGAGACGCCCACGATGCCGCGTTTGAAGACCCTGGGGAACCCGGATGCCGTGCACGCCTCGACGAGGTGCCTGCTGAGCGTCGGGCACAGGGGCTGGTGGAGCCTGTAGTTGTACCTCTGAACGTCCAGTCCCTTGTCCTGGAGGCTCACCATGAGCATCTGGGCCCGCTTGGTGGTGAAGTCCACGAAGTCGTCTGGGATCACGGCGTCCCCGGGGTCCAGAAGCCTGTTGGTGCTGCCGCAGAGGGCTGTGCCTATGATCTTCTTGACGCCGGCTCTCCAGAGGACGTAGAAGACGCGTTCGCCGCTGCTGTCTGGCTGGGTGTTCCTGATCTCCCGGGTGATGCCGTGGAAGTCCACGTAGAGGAACTCCTTCCCCTTGTACCTTGCGTGGGTGAAGGGCGCCGTGGGTCCGAAGGGGGTCTCGAAGACCATGTCGTCGCCGATGATCTTGACGCCACTGTAGTCGCGGGGGAAATTGGCGTCGATGGTGGTGGAGCCGCCGAGGACGGCGATCTTTACCTGCGGGATGTCGGCCATGTGTGGAATTGTTGGGCTCACGGGTTAAAACCATTGCCGCCAGAGCGGCACGCCTGTGATAATTGGGTGCAGGTCAATGTAAATGCAGTGAATGAACCCTGCTACCCAATTATATACTAGAATATACGTCAAAGACTCTGGAATCTATGGTACGTATAGGGGAAAAATATATATAGGGGAATGTTGCTGTAACCCTACTCTGTTCGCTACCTAGTATTCCGTTGCGGCTCGGGGTATTCATAGCGATCAAGCTCAAAGGTGAAGAAAAGATGATGTTAAAGACGGCCAACAAGATCAGCAACGAAGACGTATGCCCCGAGTGTGGGAGCAAGCACATTATCATCGACGGCGGCTCCGGTGAGCGGATATGCGGCGGCTGCGGCCTCGTCATGGCGGACAACATGCTCAACGAGGGCCCAGAGTGGAGGGCCTTCAGCCAGGACGAGAGAGACTCGCGCAGCCGAGTCGGGATGCCCCTCAGCTTCAGCGTGCACGACAAGGGTCTCA
>CAZAKG010000023.1:10387-26009 GCA_964485755.1 uncultured Candidatus Bathyarchaeia archaeon
CTCAGCACCATGATCGGGCAGGTGGGCAAGGACGCCTTCGGCAGAACCATACCCACCAAGACCATGTTCCAGATGCTCAGGCTCAAGAAGTGGCACATAAGGAGCAGCTACCAGAGCAGCATCGACAGGAACCTGAGCCACGCCATGACCGAGCTCAGCAGGCTCAGCGACAAGCTCCACATCCCCAAGCAGGTGAAGGAGCGGGCGGCGGTCATCTACAGGAAGGCGCTGGAGAAGGGACTCGTCCGCGGACGCAGCATAAGCGCCATCGCGGCGGCCAGCCTCTACGCCGCGTGCAGGGTCACGGGCACCCCCAGGACCCTCAGGGAGCTGGGCAAGGTGAGCACCATCGACAAGAAGGACCTGGCCCGCTGCTACAGGCTGCTCCTCAGGGAGCTGACCCTCAGCATGCCCATCCCCAAGGCCCAGTTCAGGGTGCCTAAGATCGCTGCCAAGGTGAACATCAGCGAGAACACCCAGCAGACGGCCGTGGACATCCTCAGGAAGGCCGAGGACATGAAGACCACCGCAGGCAAGGACCCCATGGGCCTCGCGGCGGCGGCCCTCTACATCGCCTGCGTCATGAACGACGAGAAGAGGACCCAGAAGATGATCGCGGACGCGGCAGGCGTCACAGAGGTCACCATCAGGAACAGGTACAAGGGCCTGAAAGAGGCCCTCAAGCTGGACCTGTAAGCCCCAACTCCTTTTGAAACGTTTTTAACCCCACGTTCCTTTAGTCAGCCCACCTGGTGTCACGCATGAGTGAACCCGTTGACTACCTTTCTGAGGAGACCTACCGCCCCGAGTGGCTCAGGGACGGTGTGACGGAGCAGACCCTTGAGGCCGTGGTGAAGCAGAAGCCCGCGCTGGTGAAGCTGGGCAGGGAGCTGGCGAAGTATAAGCGGTTCTACATGGTAGGCAGTGGAGGAAGCTACGGCGTCCAGCTGCCTCTGGAGTACCTGGCGGAGAAGTACACGAAGGTGCCAGTGCACGCCTACAGCGGCTGGGAGTTCATTGAACAGCAGCCTGAGGCCGTGGACAGTGAAGCCGTGTGCATATTCATCAGCCAGAGCGGCAGGACCAAGGAGATCGTCAGGGCCCTGGAGTGGTGTAAGGAGCGGGGCGCCGTCACTGTGGGGCTCACCCAGAGGACGGAGTCCGTGATCAACGGCCTCGCCTCGCGGGGCGTGGGCTGGGAGGGCAGGGGCGTCACCCTGGGAAAGCTGGGGTGCCTCTACGTACTCTTCGGGACCATACTCGGCGAGAAGGGGTACGAGGTAGGCGCCAGGATGGTTGAGACGGCCACCAAGTTACCGGGGGTTTTACCCGGGATGATACCCAAGGCTAGAGAGGATGCACGGAGGCAGGGCCTGATGCTCAAGGACCACGACGAGGTGTTCATGGTGGGCGGAGGCATCAACTGGGGCCTCACCTACCAGTTCGGCCTCTGCACGCTGATGGAGATGTGCTGGGTCCACGGCACCGCCATAGACTACAGCGAGTTCAGGCACGGCGCCCTGGAGCTGTTCACCGCCGGGGCTGCCGCGGTGTTCCTCAGGGGCAGGGGAGGCGAGCGCGAGCTTGAGGACCAGGTGATAGAGTTCGCCAGGGGCAACGGCGTCAAGTGCGTAGAGTATGACAGCCAGGGCCTGGAAGTGGACAACCTGATGACGCCCTTCACCCTGTTCATAGAGCTGGAGTGGCTCAGCTACTACCTGAGCCTGGCCCGGAACAGGCGGATGGGCGCGTGGCGGTTCTACGACAAGGTCAAGTTCTAGGCTTCGCCGCCCCACGCCCCCAGCCGCCTGCAGGTCTCGGCGGAGGCGCGGTGGCCTTCCTTTATTGATCGCTCGATGCTTTCTCCCTTGAGCCTGCCGCAGAGGAACGCAGCTATCCAGCTGTCCCCGGCCCCAAGGGTATCCACAACCTCCACTGGGATGGCTTTTCCCCTGTACATCTTCTCCCCGTCGTAGACCAGGGACCCGTGCTCCCCCAGGGTCATCGCCACCAGCCCAGGCGTCTGCTCCTTCAGCTCCCTTACCTTAGCCTCGGGGTCCAAACCCTTCTCCATGAGGTGCCTGCCTGAGAAGAAGCTGTAGTCCAGGTGGGGCATGACACTGGTTCTTGGGTCGTCCAGCTGGTTGCTGAAGTCGCAGCTCAGCAGAGCTCCTGACGTCTCTCTGATGCGCTGGATATGCTCCCTGCCGAAGCCCCATATACTGAAGTAGATGAGGTCGTAGCCGCCGGGGTCAGGCAGCGCCTGCAGGGGCAGCGCGGCGTCCTTCTGGACACCCTCAAGGTAGTGGGCGAACACCCGCTCCCCGTTTCTGATGAGTATGGTTGTGACGGCTGTCTCCCCCTGCCACTGGAGTACTTTGCCCGCGTCCAGGCCCTGGGCTCTGATCTGGTCGAGAAGGAACCCGCCGTTAAGGTCCGTGCCCACGACGCCCACGTAGTCGGCGTGGACGCCCGGCACCCGGGACGCGAAGACGGCCACGTTCAGCGCGTTGCCGCCTGGGAACCGTCTCCCCAGCTCCACGTAATGGTCCACGCAGTTGTCCCCGATGGACAGCAGCCTCAAGATTTTCACCCAGACTTATGTAATGGTGTTCACCCATCCTATATGGTGTACGATGTGAGGCTGATAGACGCGATAAAGGGGAGGAAGAGCATAAGAAAGTTCAAGGCTGACCCTTTGCCCGAGGAGTGGGTCAGGGACGTGCTGGACGCAGCCAACTACGCGCCGTCGGCCAAGAGGGGCGAGCAGTGGAGGTTCACGGTGCTTACGGGCGGGGCCAAGGACGCGTTCCTGAGGATGTTCGACGCCGAGCTGGACAGGTTCATAGAGAAGCATGGCGTAGAGGAGGCGGGCTCATCCAAGAACTCGTGCAGGATCATGGGGAAGGCGCCGATCCTCATCATCGTGTGGAACAGTGGGACGCACGGGTGGCTCACGGAGGAGCACAGCGTCGCGGCGGCCATACAGAACATGCTCCTCAGGGCCTATGACCTTGGCCTTGGCAGCCTATGGATCGGGGACGTCTACTACGCCTACGACGCCATCAGACGCTACTTCGGCAAGGACTGGAAGCTGAGCGGAGCAGTATCACTGGGATTCCCGGACGCGGAGGGCCTCAGCTTCAAGCGGAAGACCGTGGACGAGATGGCCGAGTTCCTGGGCTAACCCATTTACGGTTAACAAGTCTTTAAAGTGTCCACGGCTTCTATTGGGGCACCTAGTTTCACTAGGAGGTAGAAGCGTGTATCACTTGGACTGGAACATGTCCTCATTCACGAGGATATACCTGATATAGAACCTGATATCCCGCGCCTCAAAGCGTCTTCTCTCCCCGAAACAAGCTTCATGGGAGGATCATCACCGTGAAACGCATCACGGTGGACGCCGGGAAGTGCGCGGGATGCAGGTACTGTGAGCTCGCCTGCAGCAGCCACCGCTACCAATTGTTCAGCCCAACCCTCTCCAGAGTCACAGTTGTAAAGGACGACCACCGTGGACTGGACTACCCTGTGCTCTGCCACCAGTGCGAGAAATGTCCCCCCGAGGATAGCTGCCCGACGGGGGCGATAAAGAGAGTCGGTGGCTGCATCGTCGTCGAGGAGGGCTGCGTCGGCTGCGGCCTGTGCGTCAAGGAGTGCAGGTTCGAGGCAGTCAAGCTCGTCGACGGCCGACCCATAGCGTGTGACCTCTGCAGAGGCGCACCGGAGTGTGTTGCGCGGTGCCCCACAGGGGCGTTAAGCTACGGGGAGTACAGCGGCGGCTACGGCTCGGTAGAGGATGAGCTGAACAGGCTTCAGAGGAGGCTGGGGATAATTGGTTAAGCTGTACGCCTACGCCGGGAAGACGCTCAGGGTCAATCTCACCTCCGGGAGCTTCAAAACGATCCCGTTGGACCCCTCCACAGCCCGGCAGTTCCTCGGGGGAAGGGGCTTCAATTCATGCAACATGTACAGGGAGTTGCCCCCGGGCATAGACCCCCTGGGCCCCAGGAACACTGTCTACCTGTCCACTGGGCCCCTGGTGGGCACCATGTTCCCTACGGCCTCAAGGTTCAACATCTCAGCCAAGTCTCCCCAGACAGGGATACTGGGCGACAGCAACGCCGGGGGCCACCTGGCGGCCGAGATGAAGTACGCCGGCTACGACCAGGTAATCTTAGAGGGGCGAAGCCCTAAGCCGGTCTACGTCTTCGTCGACGACGGAGATGTCTCCCTGAGGGACGCGTCGCGCCTAACGGGAAAGGATACCTACGAGACGGACAGACTCGTGAAGGAGGATCTGGGAGACGAGTGGGTTCAGATCCTGGTGGTTGGGCCGGCCGCGGAGAATGGCGTCAAGTACGCCGGGGTCCACGCCAACCTCATGAGGGCGGCGGCCCGGACCGGCTTGGGGACGGTGCTGGCCTCTAAGGGAGTCAAGGCCGTAGCATTCAGGGGCACAGGCGCCGTGGAGGTGGCCCACTACGGTCGCTTCATGAGGATCGTGGATGAGATCGAGAGCCAGATCTATGGCCACCCCCAGTACGGGCCAAGGAGGCTGATGGGTACCACGAGGATTCTCATGATGGCTAACAGAGCCGGTTTCCTGCCCACCCGCAACTATCAGGCAGGCGTCTTCGAGGACGCCGAGAAGGTGAGCGGAGAACGGCTGGCCGAAGAGTACAACGTGAAGACCCGCGGATGCTACGCGTGCACCATACCGTGCAGCCGCTTCTACGTGGTCAAGGAGGGCGGGTTCGCGGGCCTCTGTGGGGAGGGCCCGGAGTACGAGGCCCTGGGCTCATTCACGTCCAGGATAGGGAACAGCGACCTGGGCCTCGCCTTGAAGGCCAACGACATGTGCAACAGGCTCGGGTTGGACGCGTTGTCCACGTCCAGCTGCATCGCCTTCGCCATGGAGCTCCACGAGAGGGGGCTCCTGGGCAGCGATGAGGCTGACGGGTTGGACCTCTCCTGGGGCTCCCCAGACGCGGTTCTCACGCTCATAGAGAACATCGCCTACAGGAAGGGTTTCGGCGACGTCCTGGCTGACGGCTCCAAGGCGGCCGCTGAGAAGCTGGGCAGAGGCCACGAGTACGCCATGCAGGTGAAGGGCCTGGACATCATCATGGCGGACCCCCGTGGCCTGAAGGGATTCGGCCTCGGCTACGCCGTGGCCAGCAGGGGAGGAGACCACCTGAGAAGCGAGCCATTCCTGGAGCTCAGCGACGACCCCTCTATAGGCGAGAGGATGTTCGGGGTCCCAGAGGCCACCCTCAGGCTGGCCGACAAGGGGAAGGGTAGGCTCGTCTCCTACTTTGAGGACTGGAACGCCGTCATAGACGCCCTTGAGCCCTGTAAGAACATCATGCAGAACATGGAGATACTCACCTTCGAGAGGGCCTCTGAGGTCATCGAGGCGGCCACAGGCATAAAGCTGAGCGCCCAAGAGGTGAGACTCGTAGGCTCAAGGATCGTAACGGTGGAGAGAGCCTTCAACGCCCGGGAGGGACTCGCCAGAGAGGACGACACGCTGCCCCCAAGGTTCCTCGGCGAGCGGCTGCGGGAGGGCCCCAGCAGCGGCACCGTCTTCGACCTCCAAGGTAACCTGAACGACTACTATGCGGAGAGGAGGTGGGACCCGTCGACGGGAAACCCCACCCGCGAGGCGCTCCAGCGCCACGGCCTTGAATGGGTCGCCGACGACCTGGAGAGGCTCGGAGTATTGCCGGCTGAGGAGGTGAAAGATTGAAGGACCTGAAGATAATCGTCAAGGAGATACACGGCTACTGCGACATCATGCGGGAGGGGGACTACTTCGTGGTCAGCGGCAGCAAGCTGAGCATCCCAGAGAGCCCCTACTTCTGCTACTGGGCGCTGAACAGCATACTGCCCATGATCCCTGCGAAGCAGAGGGAGCTGGCTGATGACCCCGGGGACTGGATGCCGAGGACGTGGGAGATCGAGTGCCCGGACCCCAACGGCAGGGTCATCCTGCAGGTGCAGCCGATACAAGATGAATAAAGAGGAGGAGCCACCCTTTTTCTATATCTCCAGGTCGAGGAGCTTCTCCAAGTCCGATTCCTCCACGTCCTGGGGTTCAAGGACCATGCTGCCGCCCTCGGCCGTGAATATGGCCTTGCCGTGGGCCCGCACCAGGGGCATTATCATGTCCGTGTAGCCCTTGTCCACTATGGTCTTCAGGTTGTACCCGCAGACCACGTCCATGGGCATCGTGAGCACCTTGTGGAGGCTGTACTCGTAGCGGAGGAGCTCACGCACCTTGTCGTGGGTGAAGAAGCAGGCAACGTCACCGTAAGCGCGCATCCCTAGGCCCATGGAGCTGAGCCGGTTCAGCTCATTGTTCCAGTGGCTGATTATCCTTAGTGGCTCAACCTTGCCGTTCTCTATGTACCACTTGTCGCAGGTGTGGAGCACTATATTGCCTGACCTGATGTTGGGCTCGACGTCGACGCCGTGGGACTTGAGGTTCTTCTCGACCTGGTCGGGAGTCTCCTCGGAGCTTATGTACACGATCCCTTTGCCTTGCCGCAGCCCGTCTGACAGGTAGTTGTAGACTATCCGGTTCCTGGTCTCGTAGGAGTCGTAGAACAGTATGATGTGGTTGTACGTCTCTATGCTCTGTATGAAGCTTGTTACGTCGCTGCCTGAACCCATACCATATCCAATGTTTTAGCACGTTTTAACATTACTGTTTTTGGCTGACATTAAATGGGGGCCTTCAGGTTTTCCACAACCTTCTTCGCCAACTCCCCCAGATCGTACGCCTGGACCAGCGATATCCCGTAGAGGCCGGCCAGCTTCTGTATCTCGTCGTCGAAGGGCTTTATCGACGCCAGCACCAGGTGAGCCTCGCCTACGTCCAGCTTCCTGGCGCTCATCTCTATGACCCTGTTGAAGGCGTCGTCGCCCAGGGACAGGTTCAGCCCCAGCCTACGGGAGGAGAATCTGTGGGACGCCGTCAACATGAACGCGTACGGGGCACCCGAAGAGCCTGCCAGCTCCCCTGGGAGGCTGACTTCCCACCCGTCGTCCTCCAAAGCCCTTCTCAGCGTCTCAGTTATCTCGACGAGGTTCTGCTGCGTGGACAGCTCCATGAACCTCTGCTGCGCTGGTTTACCCTTGCCCCAGTAGTCCTCGAAGACAAGGGACATGGCGGCGACGTAGGAGTCAAGGTTGGACCAAGCAGCCTGCCTCACGGCCTCCCACTCGCGGGTGGCTAGGAGGCTCTCCCTGCCGTCCACTATCACCAGGGTCAGGTTGGTTTCCTCCGCGTTGTGCCTCAGGTTGGTTAACCGCACCAGGTCGCTCAGCTCGCCGCTTCTGCTGTGCTCGACCTTGGTCAACACCCTGACCCTCTTCCCCTTGATCAGGTCCGCCAGCTCGTCGAAGCCGACAGGGAGGTCCTGGACCCTGTGAACCATCACGTCGATGGACCTCTCGCTGCCCCTGATCATGGAGGACAGCGTTGAGACGTACTCCTCCCTGTTCCTCAGTGCCCTGAACTCCCGCGGCTTCTCGCCGGTCCTCATCGCCTTTATGAACGCGCCGGCCTCGGGTGCGAGGCTCCACAGGGACTCGTAGAATATCTTGATGGCCGATATGAAGCTGGGCGCGTTGGTCCAGAGGCCGGTGTCGTCGTCTGTGGTCATGCTCATGGAGTCGTCCATGGCCACAGACGTCAGGATCTCGCCGCCGTCCACTATTGCGAACCTTACGGGGCTCGGCACCGATATGTGCCTGACCTCGATGTCCCCCATGATGCGCTCCACCTCCTCGACGCTGGACTCGTCCACCTGGACGAGCATCCTCACCTGCTTACCTTCCTTGCCGAGCCTGATCAGCATGTCGTCTAGGCCCCAGAAGGAGAGGCGGAGAAGGTCCAGGGACGTTGTGACGAGGTTGACTTCCCGCTTGACCCTGCCACCCATCTGGCTCAGGAGTTCGTAGACCTGCTGCCTGCCCTGATAAATCCTGAATCTGGGCTCCTCGGCCGCCTCGGGCTCACGGGTCTTTATCTTCGCTAGGTCCTCTAGGACCAGATTCTCGTCGGCCTCCAGCGCCGAGAGCCTCTGCTTGGCCTCCTCGACGCTGCGACTTAGCACATCGGCCGCCGGGGCAGCCACATACTTTACGGGTCTCCCCATTATCCGCTGAATGAGGCCCCGCTCCTCCAGCCCCTTGAGGACCCTGTACGCCTTCATCCTGTTTACGGTGAAGCGGCGCGCTATGACGCGCGCCGGTGTCGGGCCCATGGCTGTGAGGAAGACGTAGACCTCGGCCTCTTCCTTGCTGAACCCGTACTCGGTGAGTCTGCTGTGGAGGCTGGGTAGGCTCATGGTTCACCTGTAGGGATGTGCGTGGAGGATATTATAAGTTGTTCTAACGTTTGTTACAAATAATATGCACGAACAAACGTTACACACCCATCGTTATCCACTGGGGGGCGCAGCATGACACGACAACCCCATGACAAAGTACTTCATAAAAGCCCGGGACAAGATGTGGCCCACAGTCATCTGGCAGGGAACCCAACTGGTCGTCTACTACATGGGGGACGACCCCAATGACGTGGAAGTCAGGGAGACCAGGGGGATAGACTTCGACGAGCTCCTCCTACACATAGACAGGGGGGGCTCCGTGTTCATAACCACCAGGCCGGTGGAGGGCGAGGACCAGCAACCCGAGGAGTGGAGACCCAGCGTGGAGTACACGAGGGCCCAGTGAACGGGAGGTGAGAACATGAGCGAGCAGACCCATGTGAAGCAGTGCACAAGGTGCGGGAGCACAAGGATAATCCATGACCCCGAGATGGGCGAGGAAGTATGCAGCAACTGCGGCCTGGTGATCTCAGATGAGATCATGGACAGCGGCCCGGAGTGGAGGGCCTTCACACCCGCCGAGAAGAACGAGAGGAGCCGGGTGGGCCTAGGCGCGTCCCTGACCCTCTACGACAAGGGGCTCTCAACCGTCTTCTCGGGGTACCGCGACGCCAAGGGGAAGAGGCTGGACACCGACACCATGATGAAGATGGATAGGCTGCGCAGGTACGACAACAGGACCAAGATGGACGACACCTGGAGGCGCAACCTCAGCATAGCCATGGCCGAGCTGGACACCCTGAGCGCGAAGCTCCACCTGCCCCAGAACGTGAAGGAGCAGGCCGCACTCACGTACAGGAAGGCGCTGAAGCAGGACATGATCAGGGGCAGGAGCATCGACGCCTTCGTGGCCGCGTCAATATACGTGGCGTGCAGGCAGCTCAACCTGCCGAGGCCCCTGAAGGAGATAGGCAGGGCCTCCAGCAGGGACCACGACGAGATCGCCAGAACCTACAGGCTGCTTGTGCGGGAGATGGGGATCAGGATGCCCATAGATGACCCGCTGAAGTTCATACCCAACATCGCCAACAAGCTGAGGGTTAAAGGCGAGACCGAGTTCAAGGCCGTCCAGATACTCAGGAAGGCGAAGAGGCTGCAGGGGCTCTCGGGTAAGGACCCGAGGGGCATGGCTGCGGCCGCCCTCTACAAGGCATGCATCGAGACCAAGGACAAGAGGGTGCAGAAGGAGGTGGCCGAGGCAGCGGGCACGACCGAGGTCACCCTCAGGAACAGGCTACGCGGGCTGGAGGCCCTGTTCCTGCAGGCGCCCATCATGCAGGACGACTAGCGGCCTCAAGCATCTTCTCGTAGAGGCCCCTGTACTCCGCGGGGACCTCGACCACCAAGAACTGGTCCAGGCCGCGGGCCCCGGCCTCCATGTACTCCAGGGCCTGTAGAACCATCTCCAGCTTGTCGGCCGCGTGGACGAGGGCGGCTTCCTCCGTCTCACCGGCCGCGTACTCGTCCATGGCGTCAACGTAGAGCCGCCTCTGTTCAAGGGGGAGGCCCTCGACCAGGCTTCTGAAGGCTCGGGACTCCTCGGCCTCATGGTCGCCTGTCTTCTGCCTCGGCGTCAGGTCGCCTGTGACTGCCTCTGCCAGGTCGTGGAGGAGGGCCATCCTCAGGGCCTTGAGGGTGTCCGCTCCGGCTTGGTCCGAGAGGAGCATGGAGAGAAGGGCCACCCTGTAGCTGTGGTCTGCCACGGACTCGGGGTCACGGACGCCGGCCTCAACCCAGCCGGTCCTGGGCAGGCGCTTCAGCTTACCGGCCTCCTTGAGTAGACTGATGACTTTTTCTGGTTCCACGGTTCAATGGGGTGGATGTGAGCTTAAAACAGGTGCCCCGAAGAAATAGGGGGCTAGGTTATGTCGCAGACCTGCCTTATGGCTGCGAGCATCTTGTCGTTGTTGGGTGGGCAGCCCTCCACGTAGCAGCCCTGGCCGGCGTACTTCTTGAGGCATGTGCCCATGATGAGGGGCGTGTTGGGGAGGTCTTTAGGTACCTTGGCGTTGCTTCCTACGACTATGAAGAGGTCCCTGATCTCGCCCATCTTCTTCATCTGCTCCAGGTCGTAGACGACGCTGTGGATGGTGCCCCTGCAGGCGCTGCAGGCTCCCTCGCTGATGACGGTTATGCCTTCCGCGAAATTCATGTCCGTGGGCGGCCTCTCGAACCTGTGCGTGTAGCTGGATAGGGGTTCGCCGACGACCTTCGGTTCCACGGTGGGGTCGAATAGGCCGTGCTCCGCCGCTTGTACAAAGTAGTCCAGCTCCTCCATCTGGAAGCCCATCATCCTGGACGCGACCCTGTCGAGGGCCCACACGTCCTTGCTGGCCATAACGGTGTCGAGCTGCACTTTGGGGCCGAAGCTGGGGCCTAGGCCCTCCATGGCGACTATGGCGTCCAGCACCGTCAGGTCCAGGGGCACCACCTTGCTGAGGTCTATGATGCCCTTGACGACGCCGACCCTGTGGAACTCACGCTTCATGGGTTTCGGAATGACGCCCTTCAAGTTCTTGACGCCCAGGGTGACAAGGAGCTGGTCATGGGTCTTCATGACGGGGAGGTTGATCCTGACGTCGGCGTCCATAAAGCTCTTTGAGACCTTGATCTTGTCCACGATCAATGGGTTCGGCACCTTGAGCTCCACGAGCCTGTCCTTGTCCACGTCCACCACCTCGGCGCCGGCCTTCTCGGCCATCGCCTTGACGCCGCTCAACTCCAGGGCCTTGTCCGTCTCGGTGAAGTAGCCGGCGCCCTCCACGACAAGGACCTTGCTGGCTTCCGCCTCCTTGCAGAGCCTGATCATGACCTCTACGACGCGCTTGTCTGTGACGACGCCCGGCCCTGTGACTCGGCCTGTGACCACGTTGGGCTTCAGTGCCACGGTCTGCTCGGGTTTTACTATGCTCTTGATTCCGCCCACCAGGTCCACGGCTTTCTTTACCATGTTGTGGACGTCCTTGTCGGTGGGTTTTCTCGGGTTCTTTACTATGGATACCTGAACCATGCTGTTTAGGTAGTTTGCATTAGGTATATAATAAGGGGACGGGAACGCACATACTTCAACGGTGCACGATGCGGGGCGAGGTGCGTTTCATAGGGAGGGTGACCAGGGTGGGGGAGGACCTGTCCACCATAGAGGTGCTGCCCGAGTACTGTGACGGCCTGTACCGGCTGGGCGAACACAAACACATAGCGGTCCTGTACTGGTTCCACGAGAGGGATGACGAGGATCACAGGGGCACCCTGCAGGTGGTTCCCCGCCGCCACGGGGAGACCGAGCTCAGGGGCGTCTTCGCGTCCCACAGCCCTTCGAGGCCCAACCCCATAGGCTTGACGGAGGTGGAGCTCCTCAGTGTGGAGGGCTGCACGTTGACGGTGCGGGGCCTTGACGCCCTGGTGGACTCGCCGATAGTGGACATCAAACCCGTGTCAACGGGTGAGGATCGTTAGCGTCCGGCGGGACATCGGTTTTTATCCCTTGGCTCCCAAGGGTCACCTGATGGAAGAGAAGCCTAACCACAGCGTAGTGGAGGCCCTGCTGGGGCCCGTGGACTGCCTGCTCGCCGGGGAGTGGGGGTTCACCAGGGTGAGGGACGTGCCCCTGTCCGGGGAGTGGTCCAAGGTCATCAACGAGGTCCCCATAGCCGTCCATGTGTGCCTCAGCCACGAGTGCGCCGTCAGGCTCAAGAGGTCCCTGTGGGACTTGTCGCCCCTGAGCCCGGAGATCGTCCGGGAGGGCCGCGTTGATGTGGCCAGGGTGGGGCGCGAGCTCGTGGACGTGGCGGGGGAGGCGGCCTTCGCCGCCGTCGCGGGGGGCCTCGGGCTGAGGCTCAACGAGTACCTGAGCCTCCTGGGCAGCGTAGCCCTCTACGTGGCGGCCAACGCCACCATCGTGGCCACCCAGCTGGAGCTCTTCGAGAAGGGCGAAGGCGTCTGCCTGCACAAGGGGCCGCTGCCCTGGCCCTTCCCGGTGAAGGTAGGGCCCCTGCTCCTTGACGTACCGGTGATCGTGAGCCCCCGCCTGGCGCCGGGTTAACCTTTTAGTGGGCTCGGAGGATCATTGGCTCATGGAGCTCCCGGAGATCGTCATCCTGAGCCGGCAGATGGACGAGGCCCTGAGGGGTAAGACCGTTGCCCGGCTTGAGGTGGCTAATCCTAAGTGCCTGAACATGTCTCTGGACGAGTTCAAGTCGGCCCTCGTCGGGAGGACCGTCAAAGCTGTGGAGCCCCGGGGCAAGTGGGTGTTCATCAGCCTGGATGGAGGCTTGACGCTGCTCTACAACACGGGGATGGGCGCCGACACCCTCTACTTCAGGAGCGAGGCTGAGACGCCGGAGAAGTACCACCAGAAGGTCACGTTCAGCGACGGCTCGGGGTTCACCGTCAGGGTCTACTGGTTTAGCTACCTCCACCTGGTGCACAGGGACCGGCTGGGCGAGCACAGGCTGACAGCGGGCATGGGGCCGAGCCCCCTGGACCCCGCGTTCACCCTCAGCCACTTCAGGGAGCTGCTGGACGGAAAACGGAAGGCCGTCAAGGGCCTCCTAACAGACCAGAGGGTCGTGGCGGGGATCGGCAACGTGTACATCCACGACCCCTTGTTCCTGGCCGGCGTCCACCCGCTCAGGAAGGCCGTCACCCTGACAGATACAGAGACGGAGAAGCTGTACGGCTCCATCAGGCTGATTCTGAATGAGAGCCTCGGGGCGGGGGGCCTGGCCTACGAGAGGAACTTCTACGGGGAGGTGGGCGGCTACGGTAAGGGCAGCTATAGGGTCGCCTACAGGGAGGGGGAGCCTTGCCCGGTCTGCGGAGCAATCGTGGAGAAGATTAAGACGGGGTCAACCAGCAGCTACATCTGCCACCGGTGCCAGCCCTCACCATGAGAAGAAATCTTCTCATATATTTCTTCTTAAATACAGTTATTAACGACTAAAACCTTGTTCAGACGACTATAAAATGGCTAAAACCAGAGAAGACGTGATTGAAGACGCGGTGATCCAGGCAGTGGGGCACTATGAGCGCCGCAACATAATCAAGATCATAGGGGCGGCGCCCGATGGGGTCACATACACCGAGATACTCGGGGAGACGGGGCTGAACACGGGGCATCTGAACTACCATCTGCGGGGACTTGAGGGCCTGGTTGAGCGGGACGAGGCCCGCCTGTACCGTCTCACGCCCCTCGGTTTGAAGGCGCTACGGCTGCTGGCCACTATCAGCGAGGACATCGACAACGGGGACACGCCGTACATCGACACCGTGTTGACCGCGCAGAGCAGCCTTCTTCACCCTCTGGTCAGGGGTTTCATGAACGCCATGATTCTAGTCTGCTCGTTTGGGGTGCTGGGGGGCTTATGGTTGCTGGGGAACGGGTACCTGTATGGGGCGACGAACAAGATGACCTGGGGGACGGCAATAGCCCTAATATGCGGTGTGATCCTGTACTCGCTGCTGAGGAACTACAAGACGGCTCCAGAGTATTTCAGAAGGTGGGAGAAAAGGATACTAAAATAACGTTCCATCATTTCATGATATTAAGCCCCTGAAGAGAATTTCGGTGAAAATAACGTAGTAAAGGGTTTTTTACTAAAAAACTGCCCACTGACCCCTTTATATTCGCGCCAAAGGGGCTTATACTCGGTAAAAAATGATGGAAAAAGAGAAAACCGAGACCGTGAACCTGGAGGAGGAGGTCTTCAAGGCCCTCGACCACCAGATGCGCAGAGACATTCTACGCTACGTGGGCGAAGCCAAGTCCGTGAGCTTCACGGAGATAATGAACAGCGTCAAGGTGCCCGACAGCCCGACCCTCTCGTACCACCTCAAGACCCTGGGCCCCTTCGTGGAGCAGAAGGAGGGCAAGTATGGGTTGACGGTGATGGGACGGGACGCCTACAGCCTGCTGCTTAAGACTTCGAGCTACAGCCGCCTGGCGCTGTTCTGGAGGAATAAGAGGAACGCCACCATGGGCACGGGCCTCCTGTGGCTGATTGCCATTATCGCGGCGGTCTACATGGGCCTCGACATGACGTACACGGTCGCGATTCTGCCCACCCTGGCAGCCATAGCGATGTCCACGACCTACCAGCTGTTCGAATAAGATGGTGTAGAACAATCCTTCGTGGGTGGACACCCTTCAAGGAACAGACATGTCATCTAGGCGTATGGCTCACGATTTTGTTTCTTTTTATTATGTGTCAGAAAAGGTTAATTGTGGGGAATAGTAAGTATAATGGGGAATTTAGTTGAAGGTGGAGGAGAGGAGGGTAGACTCTCAGGGCAGGGTTTCACTCCCAGCGGATTGGAGGAAAGACAACCTCGACCATAAAGGAGACATCGTGATAGTAAACATGGGCGAGGAACTTATTATAAGAGCGAAAAAAAGCCAGAAGTTCTCTGAGTTCTTTGACTCAGTGGACGTCGAGTTGACAAGCGACCTCTCCGACTGGCACCGGGTGAAGGAGGAACTGCTTAGAGGCGAGGACGCCAAGAGATGAGATTCATCGACTCCAACGTGTTCGTTCACGCTCTCCTGAAGCCCGGGAGAGAGCTGAAAAGGCATGAAGTTGAGATTAAAGCGGGAGCTAAGAACATGCTTGCGCGAATTGAGGAGGGTGAGGAGGCCATGACGACGGTGGTCCACGTCTCCGAGGTGGCGAACATCCTAGAGTCGAGGATGACCCGTGATGACTCGTGGAGGATACTCTCGGCCCTCGCCTCCATGAGGGGCCTCTCCATTACTGGCGTATCGGGGGACGACTATAGGTCAGCCATCCAAGCCTCAAAGGTTCTTAGCGTGGGAGTAAACGACGCCCTAGCCTACGCCATAATGAAGGAAGCGGGCGTCGAGGATATATACAGCTTCGATAAGCATTTCGACCAGCTGCCAGAGATAAGGCGAGTCACAGGATGAACGTACCTTGAACACCTCGATGAGGATGTGGCCAATTTAAGATGATTCAAGACCAGTGATCAAATGTAATAATTCCATGTAACAAATCACTGGAAATCACCAGAGAAGGCCACGATCCCTCGATCGACTATTCAGCTAAATACACCCGGAGAAACCCACACTCCTCCACAAAGCCGCGTCAGACAACGCCGAATAAATGACAACCCGCGGACACCCGCACCCAGCAGTCGCCGCCAAACACCCCATAAAAAGCCCCCGAACCATAAAAAAAGCCCAAAAACTGGGAACCGTGGCGACG
>CAZAKG010000024.1:0-25985 GCA_964485755.1 uncultured Candidatus Bathyarchaeia archaeon
CTCTCAAGGACGACGTCGCTCTCCTTGAACGCTGCATCGACGTCGCCCTCCGTCAGGTCCAGCGTGCAGGCTACGTTGTTCTGCACCTTGAGGGTCGAGTCCTTCAACAGGATGTCTTCATGGATCTGCGTGGAGCCGTTCCTGTAGGCGTCCTCGACCGTGAAGTAGGCTTGGAGGGGCTCGTACTCCACCCT
Source organism: uncultured Candidatus Bathyarchaeia archaeon (assembly GCA_964485755.1). Taxonomy (GTDB): domain Archaea; phylum Thermoproteota; class Bathyarchaeia; order TCS64; family TCS64; genus RBG-16-57-9. The sequence continues at coordinate 195 of CAZAKG010000024.1, forward strand.
GATGGACTCCAGGGCTATCTGAGCCAGCTCCTCGGTCTCGGCCGCTACTGCTGCGATGGCCTCGCCCACGTACACCGGCTTCCTGGTGAGGACCCGCCAGTCCTTGTACGTGGCGTCAGGCGTGCTCACGAGGCGCGGGCAGAAGCGGACATCAGGGACCTCGTCGGGCGTGAGCATGATCGCCCCCATCTTCTCCGCCTCGGACGCGTCGATCCTCTTCACGGCGGCGTGGGGGCGCTCTGACTTCAGTATCCTCACGTGGAGCATTCCCGGTAGGCTGAGGTCAGACGCGAATTTCTCGGCTCCCGTGACCTTGGCTAAGCCGTCTTTTCGCTGAGTGTCTTTTCCTAGTATGCTGTACTGTTGGTTGCTGGACATTCCTCTTCCTCAGAGTGATAGTAGATTAAAAACAGTATATTAACTATTATTTAGCCGCTGAAAACCTGAGGCTAAATTCCTTTAATTGAAGCATCATGCGTGGCCTCGAGGGTGCAGAGGGGGTGCACTTGGCGTCTTCGTCACTTTTCCATGGGGGTTAGGGTGTAGTTGGCCTCCCTAACCCCCCGCACGACCTTGGCCTTGGAGACGAAGTCCATCACCTTCTCGGGCTCCCCCTTCACCAGGAACAGTTCAATACAGAGGCCCTCCTCTATGTGGAGGTGCATGTTACCGAAGATGAGGTCCTCGAACCCGTTTCTCAGAGCCACTATACCCATGTGGCTCTCCATCTGCTCCGACTCGCTTATGATGGTGACCGTAGCTAGCACGGCTCCCCTCTGCATTCCCTGGAGGCTGTACTGGGTCAGGCTGTCCCTGATGGCCAGCCTCAGCGCCTCTGAGCGGCTGCTGTACCCGCTCCTGGTCACGAACTCGTCCAGGCGCTCAAGGAGCTCAGGCGTCAGGCTGACGCTTATAACAGTCATGGTTTAATAATTTTAGTCCTAGAATTTATTAATTACTAATAATTTTCTGCGCTCCTGTAGCATTACCTTAATAAACGCTCGCACTTGGGGAATCTGAGTGCCGCCCACATGAGCGAAGACAGCGACAACGATGGACATGAGGATCATCGCCACGCAGACGACGACCGCGGCCACAGGTACCAAACCAGCCCAGCCTGTGAATCCTGCGACGCAGGCCAGGAGCCAACTTGCGCTGTCTGCGAGGAGGCCCCGGGTGACAGCTGCGAAGCCTGCGGGCACGAGCACAAGCAGAAGAGCGGGAACTGGAACAGGCTCACAGCATCTGGGGCCGTCATCGCCGTCGGCATAGTCCTGAACCACCTTGGCCTTTACCCTCCCGCTCCCCAGCTTCTGCTGATCGGCGCCATGGCGTACACCGGCTACCCGCTGGCCGATAGCGGCCTGAGGGGCCTCATGAAGGGTAGCATAGGCATCAATCTCCTCGTCACGATAGCGGCGATAGGAGCTACCCTCATAGGCCAGTACGAGGAGGGCGCCCTGGTCGTGTTCCTATTCAGCATATCCCTAAGGCTTGAGGTTCTGGCCACCGACAGGGCCAGGCACGCCGTCCAGGCCCTCATGGAGCTCCGGCCCGAGGTGGCCACGATCAAGAGGGGCGACGACGAGGTGGTGGTCCCCGTGGAGCAGGTTGTACCAGGTGAGGTGTTCATAGTGCGCCCCGGGGACAGGATACCCCTGGACGGCGTCGTGGTGGACGGCGAAACCACAGTGGACCAGTCAACCATCACGGGCGAGTCGGTGCCCGTGGAGAAGCGGATGATGGACGAGGTCTACGCCGGAACCATGAATCTGGACGGCGTGGTGGCGGCGAAGACCAGGAGGGCCGCCTCTGAGACCATGCTTGCCAGCATCCTGCGCATGGTCCACGAGGCCGAGGAGAGGAGGAGCCCCACGGAGACCATCGTCAACAGGTTCGCCATGTACTACACGCCCCTCATCATCGGGCTCGCGGCGCTCATCGCCGCGGTCCCGTACTTCCTGCTGGGCCGGCCACTCATACCCAGCATCTACGGCGCCCTGGTGCTCCTCGTCATAGGCTGCCCCTGCGCCCTCACCATAGCGACGCCGGTGGCCATGGTGTCGGCCATAACCAGCGCCAGCAGCAACGGGGTTCTGGTGAAGGGCAGCACATATATCGAGCAGGTGAATAGGGCCAGGGTCTTCGCATTCGACAAGACGGGCACACTGACGAGGGGTAGGCTCGTGGTGACAGACGTCATCCCCGCGGGTGTGCCCAGGGACAGGCTTCTCGGCGTGGCCGCCGCCCTGGAGGAGAACAGCAAGCATCCCATCGCCTACGCCATAAGGGAGCGGGCCGCGAGGGAGGGCGTTGAGCCCCTGAAGGCCACCGAGTTCAGGAGCCAGACGGGGAAAGGCGTTGAGGCGACAATAGGGGGGACGCTCTACAGGATCGGGAGCCAGAGGCTCTTCTCAGACAACCACGTGGACTACCCTGGAGACACCCTTCAGGAGCTGGAGAGCATGGGCAAGACCACCGTGATAGTGTCCATGGGCTCGCAGGCCATCGGGCTCATTAGCCTAATGGATGAGAGCCGCGTCGGCGCCCGCGAGACCGTCCAGCTCCTGCGCAGCCGCGGCATGAAGGTGGAGATGCTCACGGGGGACAACGATAACACAGCCCGGGCCATAGCCGAGCAGCTGGGCTTCAACGGGTACCACGCGAACCTGCTGCCCGACGAGAAGGTGAATGTCGTGGAGAGCCTGAAAACTTATGGGCCGGTCGTCATGATCGGTGACGGCGTGAACGACGCCCCCGCCTTGGCCGCCGCCGACGTCGGCGTCGCCATGGGCGGCCTGGGCAGCGACATAGCCCTTGAGACGGCCGACGTCGTACTGCTGGAAGACGACCTAAGCCGTATAATGTACCTTCAGCGGCTGGCATCCATGACCGTATCGACTGTACACCAGAACATCGCCGCAAGCATCCTTGTGAAGCTGCTTATCGTCGCCCTGGCGGCCATGGGAGCCATAACCCTGTGGATGGCCGTCATCCTCGGCGACGTGGGGCTCACCCTGCTGGTGATCCTCAACAGCGTAAGGATCAGCGGCGTCAGGCCCTAGCATCAGGAAAGAATAAATCCCATGACTAGGGCTATGTCATTTGCAGGCCATAGATCATGGACGACGAACTGGAGCGGATCAAACAGAAGCGGCTGATGGAGATGCAGCGGCAGATGCTGCTGAAGCAGATCAAGGGCCAGGAGCCCAAACCCGAGCCGGCCAAGGAGCCCACACACGACGAGATACTGGGCAGACACTTCGGGGACCGGGCCTGGGAGGTCTGGAACGCGGCCAAGGCCCAGTACCCCCAGGTGATGCCCCAGGTGGAGAAGCTCCTGGTGGACGCCATAAACCAGGGAAAGGTCAAGGACACCTTGGACGGCGCCAGCCTGATGGGGTTCTTCCGGCAGATCGGCATACCAGTCCGCCTAGAGACTAGGATAAGGATCAGCGAGCACGGCGAGCTGAAGACCCTGGAGCAGAAGATGAAGGAAGAGGGCTAGCCCAGGGCCTCGTGTCGCCGTGCCACGGCTATTATAGGTTCCCCGGCTACAGCACCAGCACCGCGGTGGCCTTGAAGCTGATGTAGACCTCCTTGCCGATGTTGAGGCCCATCTCCCTGAAGCTGTTCCTGGTGACGTGGACCGCGAAGACCTTGCCCGCGTCCACCCTGAGGACCACGGTGCCGTCGTGGTCCTCCACACCCACAACGGTTCCCCTGAACTGGTTCCTGGCGCTGGTGACGACCCTCCCCTCGGACACGATGATGTCCTCGGGCTTGACGTGGATGGTCGTCCTGCCCGTCCTCTCGGCGGCGACCCTGATGACCGTACCCCCCACATCTATGTTGGCCACGCCGTCCACCATGGTGCTCATCCCCGTGAACAGGTTCTCCGTCAGCATTGTAGTGGACACGATCTCCGTGGGGTGGCCGATCTCGGTGACCCTGCCCCCGTCCAGGTGAACGGTACGGGTGGTGAGCCTCCTAATGAGTTCCAGGTCGTGGGTGGATATCACCACGGTCCTCCCCTTGGCCTCCTCCTCGATGATTGCTGAGACCACCTTGGCGTTGGCAGGGTCCAGGTTGCTGGTCGGCTCGTCTAGGAGCAGTACCTTGGGGTCGAGGACCAGGGCCCGGGCTAGGGCGACCCTCTGCTGCTCCCCGCCGGAGAGCTTACGGGCGTCGCGGCCCCCGTAGCCGGGCAGCCGAACCCGGTCCAGCCCTTCATACACCTTCTCTTTGATGGCGTCCTCGGGGGTGCCCCTCAGCCTCAACCCATACGCCATGTTCGTGTACACGTCCCCCTTCAGGAACAGGGGCGACTGGAAGATCATGGTCGCCTCCCTCCTCATCTCCGGCATCCTGGACGCCGTGAGGGGCTCACCCCGAAAGGAAACGCTGCCCGCGGTGGGAGCCTCAAGGCCTGCGAGAATCTTGAGGAGCGTCGTCTTGCCGGCGCCGCTCTGGCCTATGACGCCCAGGCACTCACCCTCCTCCACGTCCAAGCTCACGGAGTCGAGGGCCCTGACCGCCCCATAGCTCCTGCCCACGGATTCAAGCTTGATGATCGGCGCCATGTCAACGCTCACCAATGAGGAACCTTAACCATCCCTGCTTCCCGAGCCTCCCTTCTTGGAGCATGGCGATGAGGAAGTTGAGCGAGAGCACCACGGCCAGCAGTATGAAGCTGAGGGCGAAGCTGAGGCCCAGCTCACCCTTCGCCGTCTCCAGTGCTATCGCCGTTGTGAGCACCCTGGTGACGCCCCGTATGTTGGCCCCCAGCATGGTCACTATGCCCAGCTCCGCGAAGGCCCTGTTGAAGCTCGAGGCGAGGGCCAGGGTGACGCCGCTGTACGCCTCCCTCACAACGACCAGGCTGGCCTGGTACTCGGAGGCGCCCAGGGTTCTGGCCAGGTCTCTGAGCTCCTGGCCCTTGCTCTCTATGGCGCTCACCGTGAAGCTCACCAGTATGGGCAGGATCAGCACGGCCTGGCCCAGGGCCATGCCCTGAACCGTGTATAGGAGCCCCAGCGAGCCCAGGGGCCCGCTCCGGCTGAAGAGGGTGTAGAGGAAGAGGCCCAGGGTGACGGTGGGGACCCCCACCATGGCGTTGAACAGGAACTTAACCGTCCCTTTCCCTCGGAACTCCAACATGGCTATGAGTACGCTGAGGGGGACGCCGACTAGGGACGCCAAGAGTGTTGCGAGACCAGCGGTCTGGAGGCTCCTGAACGTGATCTCCATGACCGTCTTGTCCGCCGACAGTATCAGCCTGACTGCCTCGGATACGCCCTCAAGGATGGGAGTCCAGCTCATGAGTTATCACAGATAAAGGATGGTTGAAAAGGTTTAGCGGTAGAGGTTACCCGCCTGGTGTCTGTACTGCGTCGGGCACTCTGAGCCGTCGAAGTAGGCCTGCTCCTCCACCCACGTGACTATGTCGCTGTCGGGGTCATCCAGCTCGGGCACCCAGGGCTTGAACAGGGTCGAGCCGAACTCCTCCTCCCCGTAGGTCTCCAGCATGGTCTGGGTCTCGCCGCTAACAAGGAACTGGACGAACTTCATAGAGCCCTCGAACATCCCCCTCGGGCTCTTATCGGGGGTGCAGACGATGGCGCTGTACACGTTCAGGGTCTCCTCCCCCGAGTCCACCACCTTCACCAGCTGGATGTTGCCGTTCTTGTAGTTCTTCAGGTAGGTGGCCATGTCCGCCAGCGTGTAGGCGTCCTTCTCGTTGGTCAGCTGCAGCGTCGCGGTCATGCCCGCCCCAGCCTCTATGTACCAGGTGCTCTCGGAGCCGCCCGCGGCCTCCAGCTTGATCTCGTCGAGGTTCAGGCCCGTCAGCTTCCACAGGGCCTTCTCCTTGATGTGGGTGCCCGAGCCGTCGCCCCTGGAAACCCAGAGGGCGTTCCCCGCGAGGCCTTCATCCCTGATCTTCTGCATCGCCTCCACGGGCCCCAGGCCTTCGACTCCGGCGGGGTCGTCGGCGGGGCCCACGATTATGAAGAAGTTGTAGGCGAATATCTTCCTGTTGACGCCGTAGCCTGACTCCATGAAGGCCAGCTCCGAGGAGGGTGCGTGGACCAGTATCATGTCGGCGTCGCCCTTCTTCGCTGTCTCTATGGCGAGGCCTGTGCCCTGGCTGATGAAGCTCACGTTGTACTTCGGGTTGTTGGCCTCGAACCTGGTCTTCAAGACGTCGAGGACGCCGGTCTCGTAGAGGCTGGTGGTGGTTGAGACTATGAGGCTCTCCTTCTCCACGGGCCTGGTTAGGTTCCAGATGAGGCCCCCCGCCGTGACTAGGACGAGGAGCGCCGCAACGATCATCACACTTCTATTTAGCTTGAACCCCGCTAGGATTGACATGGCTCAAATAAAGCCGAATTGTTTATTTAATCATATCGGCTTGCTGTTACCGTCGATTCGACACCGATATATCCACCCATGCATAACAGATTCGAGGACCAAGCGGAGGACACCTTGAGCCAGCTAAGGGACCCCTACGGCAGACCCGTCACGAGCCTCAGGATCAGCCTCACCCAGAGATGCAACTTCAGCTGCTTCTTCTGCCACCAGGAGGGCGAGCACGACCCCGGAGGCGAGATGACCGCAGGCGAGGTCGAGACCATAGTCAGGGTCGCCTCGGGCCTTGGCATCAGGAAGGTCAAGCTCACAGGAGGCGAGCCCCTGCTCAGGGACGACATAGTCGAGGTCGTGGGGAGGATCAAGCCCCACCTGGAGGAGGTCTCCATGACCACAAACGCGTCCCTGCTCCTCGGGTTGGCGTGCAGGCTGAAGGACGCGGGCCTTGACAGGGTCAACGTGAGCCTGCACACGCTGGACGATGCGGCGTTCAAGAAGATCACGGGCGTGGATCAGGAGTCTTGGGTTAGGGCGGGCGTTGAGGAGGCTATCAGGTGCGGCCTGAACCCCGTGAAGCTCAACATGGTGGTCATGAGGGGCGTCAACGACGGCGAGGTGCCCGCCCTCATAGAATACAGCAGGCAGGTGGGCGCGGTTCTCCAGCTCATAGAGTTCCAGGAGCTGGAGCACGGGGCCGAGTACTACGGCAGACTCCACTATGACCTAACGCCCCTCGAGGAGGAGCTTGAGGGGAGGGCTGTCAGGGTCGTTGAGAGGGAGATGCACCACAGGAGAGTGTACTACTTGAAGGGCGGCGCCCAGGTGGAGGTCGTCAGGCCCATGCACAACAGCGTCTTCTGCGCCTACTGTAGCAGGCTCAGGGTGACAAGCGACGGCCGCCTCAAGGCATGTCTTATGAGGGACGACAATCTCGTACCTCTCGTGGACCTGATCCGGGGAGGCGCGTCACGTGAGCGGCTGGAGGAGGCGTTCAGGGAGGCCGTCGCGCGGCGTGAGCCCTACTGGAGGGAGTAGCGTGAGGGTCAAGGTGAGGTACTACGCCGGCTTCAGGGACGCGACGGGCAAGCAGGAGGAGTGGCTTGATGTGCCGGAGGGCACCACGGTGCAGGGGATCAGGGAGCACGTGAGAAGCCTCTACGAGAGCATAGCGCGCAGGGAGCAGGTGTTGGTGGCGGTGAACGGCGCGTTCCCGGCCCTGGACAGGGTGATATTGGAGGGGGACGACGTGGCGTTCTTTCCCCCGGTGAGCGGTGGTTGAGTTGATCAGGATTCAGAGGGAGGACTTCGACGTGGCGGCGCTCCTGGAGGCGCTCAAGGGTCCCTCATCCGGCTGTGTAGTCACATTCGTGGGCACCGTGAGGGACACCTCTGCAGGGAGGCCGGTGAGCAGGATGAGCGTCGAGGTCTACGAGGGCATGGCCCGAGCCCAGCTGGAGGCCATCGCGGGCGAGGCCGCGGACAGGTTCGGCGTGGACAGGGTTGAGGTCGTCCACAGGTACGGGGACCTGGCGGTAGGCGATAATATAGTCTTCATAGGTGTCTCCGCGGGCCACAGGGACCAGGGCTTCGATGCGTGCCGATACATAATCGATGAGCTGAAGAGGAGGGTGCCCATATGGAAGAAGGAGTATACCCCGGGCGGCGTCGTCTGGGTGGAGGGGGACAGGCGTGAGTAGGGACCCGGTTAGGATGATCGACGTCTCCGGGAAGGAGACGGTGCCCAGGAGGGCGACGGCGGTCGGCACGCTGAAGCTCAAGAAGTCCACCGTGGACGCCATAAGGGGCGGCGAGGTGCGGAAGGGGGACCCCCTGACGGTGGCCGAGGTGGCCTCCATCCAGGCTGTGAAGAAGACGAGTGAACTCATACCCCTCTGCCACCCGGTGCCCGTGGACGCCGTCGAGACCCGGTTCAAGCTGGGCGCCGACCACGTCGAGGCCGAGTGCACTGTGGCGGCCACCTACAGGACCGGGGTTGAGATGGAGGCGCTCACAGGCGTAGCCGTGGCGCTGCTCAACGTCTGGGACATGGTCAAGTATCTGGAGAAGGATGAGGGCGGGCAGTACCCCGACGCGGCGATAACAGAGATAAGGGTCACGGAGAAGTGGAAGGGCCGGTGAACGCTGAGCACCCTAGGAACCAGGACGCCAAGACCGTGTTCGCGCTGCTCGTCACCAGCGACAGCCGCACCAAGGACGAAGACGAGACGGGGAGGCTGGCCGTCAGGCTCATAGAGGAGGCCGGGCACCAGGTTAAGCTCTATGACATGGCGCCTAACGACGGGGAGAAGATAGAGGCGTGGCTCAGGAAGGCTGTGGGCCACCCCGAGGTCAGGGTTATAGTAACCAGTGGGGGCACAGGCATAGGCGCCAGGGACAGGACCGTGGACGTGGCTCAGCCCATGTTCGACAGGGCGCTGCCCGGGTTCGGCGAGCACTTCAGGCGCCTCAGCTTCGACGAAGTCGGGCTGCCCGGCATCTGGAGTAGGGCCGCGGCCGGCGTGGCCCGGGGCAAGCTGGTATTCTGCCTGCCCGGCTCCAGGGACGCAGTGGGGACGGCCCTCAAGAAGATCATCCTGCCCGGTCTGGGCCACATGCTGTGGGAGCTGGACCGGAGATGACCATGAAGCCCTTCGGCGAGCTCACCACCCGTGAGAACGCCCTCAGACTCATAGACTCGAACATAAGGCCCTTGGATCGCACAGAGAGGGTGCCCCTCCAGGAGGCGGCGGGCCGGGTCCTCGCCTCCGACGTGGTCGCCGGGTTCGACGTGCCGCCCTTCGACAGGTCCAGCATGGACGGGTACGCCGTCAGGGCGGAGGACACCGCGGGGGCCACGGAGGCCAAGCCTGCTAGGCTAAGGCTTGCGGCAGTCCAGCACACGGGGGAAGTCTACAAGGGCCGCGTGAGGAGGGGCGAGTGCATCGAGATAGCCACGGGGAGCCCCGTGCCGCCGGACTGCGACGCCGTGGTGAAGGTGGAGGACACGTCCAGGGAGGGGGAAGCTGTGCTGATCCACATACAGGTCGCGGCTGGGAAGGACATCTCCCCGGCGGGCGAGGACATGAAGAGGGGAGACAAGGTGCTTGAGGCCGGCTCCGCGCTGTCTCCCGGCATGGTCGGCGCCCTCGCCGCGCTGGGCTACGACTCTGCGGAGGTCTACGCGAGGCCCAGGGTCGCCATATACAGCTCTGGGCCCGAGATAGTGCCCCAGGGACAGGCACTGATGCCGGGCCAGGTGTACGACGTGAACAGCTTCACACTGCAGGCCGTGGTCGAGGCCATGGGCGGGGTGCCCGTGAAGAGGGGGATCGTGGGCGACGACGTGGGGCTCATCGAGGCCGCCCTGCGCGACGCGTCAGGCTACGACATGGGGGTGTTCAGCGGAGGCAGTAGCGTGGGCTCCAGGGACCTGTTCGGCGAGGTCGTTGGCAGGCTCGGCGTGGTCCACTTCCACGGGGTGAAGGTGAAGCCGGGTAAACCCACCCTCTTCGGCGAGTTGGGGGGCAAGCCCGTCTTCGGTATGCCTGGGTACCCGACGAGCTGCCTGAACAACAGCTACGTGTACCTGGCCCCGGCGCTGAGGAAGATGGCCAGGCTCCTGCCACTGGAGTTGAGGACTGTGACGGTGCCCATGGGCCACAGGCTGGTGTCCAGGTCTGACAGGGAGAGCTTCATCACTGTGCGGCTGGCCGGAGGCAGGGCCCACAAGGTGTTCAAGCAGAGCGGCGACATCACCAGCATGGCCCACGCCGACGGCTACATCATAGTGCCTGAGGGGGACCACGTCTTGGAGGAGGGGGAGCCCGTGGAGGTAACCCTCCTTCCGCGGCCCTGAGGAACCCAGCAGGGCTTAAAGCCTCCCGGGCGTCCCTTCACCTGTATGCCATCAAGATACGAGCTTGGCGAGGACTACGCGTTGAAGCTGGACGCGGAGGACCCGCTGGCCGGGTACAAGGACAGGTTCTACGGGCTTAAGGACTGCATATACATGGACGGCAACAGCCTGGGCCTCATGAGCGTGGACGCCGAGCGGACCCTGCTCAGGGTGATGGACGAGTGGAGGACCTTGGGCATCAGGGGCTGGGGCGGCGCCGAGGTGCCCTGGATAGGGTACGCCGAGCGCCTGGGCGAGCTCCAGGCGCCCCTGGTGGGCGCAGAGCCCGACGAGTTGGTGGTTTCGGGCGGCACCACGGTCAATCTCCACGCCCTGGTCTCCACCTTCTACAGGCCGAAAGGGAAGAGACGTAAGATACTGGCGGATGAGCTGAACTTCCCCAGCGACCTGTACGCGCTGAGCGCCCAGGTCAGGCTTAGGGGCGGCGACCCCGACAAAGACCTTGTCCTCGTCAAGAGCAGGGACGGGCTGATCGTGGAAGAGGACGACATCGTTGAGGCCATGACGGACGAGGTCCAGTTGGCGCTCCTGCCCAGCGTCTACTACAGGAGCGGCCAGCTCCTCGACATGAAGCGGCTCACAGAGGAGGCCCACAGGCGGGGCATCGTCATCGGGTTCGACTGCAGCCACAGCGTCGGCGTGGTCCCCCACAGGCTCAGCGAGTGGGGAGCCGACTTCGCGTTCTGGTGCAACTACAAGTACGTGAACGGCGGCCCGGGGAGCACCGGCAGCCTCTACGTGAACCGCCGCCACTTCGGCTCGATGCCTGGGATGGCGGGCTGGTTCGGCAACGACAGGAGCACCATGTTCGAGATGAGGAACGAGTTCGACCCGGCACGGACGGCCTCCGCCTGGCAGATAGGGACCACGACGATGCTGAGCGCGGCGCCCATCGAGGGCAGCCTACGTATGATCCGGGAGGCCGGCATCGGCAGCATCCGGGAGAAGAGCCTCAGGATAACCGGGTACTTGATGTACATCATCGACGAGACGCTGAGCGGCGAACCTTATAACTACGGGATAGCCACGCCCAGGGAGCCTGAGAGGCGCGGCGGACACGTGGGCGTGACCCACGCGGACGCCTGGAGGGTCAACCAGGCCCTCATAGCCCGGGGCGTCATCCCCGACTTCAGGCCCCCCAACATCATCAGGTTGGCGCCCATACCGCTCTACGTGAGCTACCACGACGTCTGGACGGTGGCTGAGCACCTGAAGGCGGTAATAGACGGCGGCGAGCACCTGAAGTTCAGGGACGACCGCTCCACCGTCACCTGATCTATTTTTTGGAACTTTACAGGATGAAGGGGGTCACCCCTTTTCATCCTATCGTATAGCTATTTTGCTGCAATCGAAGCTGGTGTATTGTGAGACTAGCTGCACTAGGTTTCAACTAGCAGCGTCGTCTCCTTATTTCCTTGGTGCTGTTCCAACCGGGCACGGAGGGTGTCCTGAGGGCGTCGGTTTCCTTCGCAGCCTTCTCCAATCTCTCCCTATCAACCAAGGAGAACCGGGCCTCCTCTTCCTCTATCTTCTTGATTATGGCTTGGCGAATGACCTCGCTCCAGTTGATGTCTGGGAGGCGCCTCATCCTGCGGCGGGTCTCATCGTCGACATTGGCTGATACTACCTCTACCATGGGTGATGGATTGGTGGCCGGTAACATAAGTAATACGTTTAGTATCTTCCATGATGTTTTTTAGGTTGGATTTAGCTTGTATGCTAGGTCCGTCCTTCAGTCAGGCGAGAATGAGCGGGGGTAGACGCTACTCATAACGATCTCGCTACTGGGAGACATTGTCTCTGTGAAGTCTTATTAAAAACATGGTGAGTACTATCTTTGATTATTTTGGGGAAGAGGAGAGACCTGTTCAGCTTCGGTCTTTTAGCCATGGTGGCGACGCACGCGCTCATCCACGCAGCCGGTAACATGAACAGCACAATGATCGTGGAGCTACGGGAGGAGTTCGTCTTGAGTAACATTGAGATAGGGGTCATCGGCGCCATACCGCCGCTGGCCCAGGTCCTTTTCACGGTCCCCGTGGGCTGGATGAGCGACAGGTACGGGGCAAGGAGGCTGGTGGCTCTGAGTGTCGTCATGGCCGCGATGGGGGCACTGGTCGCCGGGTTCACGGTGAACCCCGCCATGTACATCGTGGCCCTCACGCTGATGACGCTGACCAGCACATTCTACCACCCGCCCAGCCACAGCTACACGGCGAGGCTCGTTGAGGGCGAGGACAGGAGTAAGGCCATGGGGTTCCTTAACGCGGGCGGCACCTTCGGCGTCGCGCTGGGGCCGCTGAGCATAACGGTGCTCATGGGGTACCTCGCTTTCCAGTGGAGGCAGGTCTACCTCTTCTGGGTGGCGCCTATCACCCTCGGCCTGGTGCTCATGTTCTTCCTCAAGGACATGCAGGGCGCCGGCAGGGAGAACGGGGACGGTGAGCCGGCTGAGGGCGAGGTGACGACCCTCCTGAACAGGGACTTCATAATATTCCTCTCCGCCTCCGGCGTCCGCCAGTTCGCCCTGACCATGATCGGCACCTTCCTCAGCATCTACCTGGCCGACGCCCGCGGCTGGGGCGTAACGGAGCTCGGCATCATGTTCGGGGCCAGCAGCTTCCTCGGCCTAGCAGCATCCCCCATCGGCGGATACATGGCGAGCCGGCTGGGCGACAAACGGTGGGCGGTGCTGGCGCTGGGCACCAGCTACCTGTTCTACATAGCAGCGTTCCTCACCGAGGGCGTGCTCCCCTTCATGGCCTTCTACCTAGTCTACAGCTTCTTCGGGATACTGGGGATGCCCGCCACGGCGTCGCTTACGGCGAAGCTGAGCCCCCCTAGGCAGATGGGCATGGGATTCGCCATCAGCTTCCTCCCCCAGAGCATCGTGGGGGTGGTGGCGCCCATCGTGGCCGCCTACATCGCGGACATGTTCGGGCTGCTACCCATCTTCACGGCGGGCTTCGTCATCATGTTCCTCGGCCTAGGGGTGCTCCACTTCGGGGTAAGAGTGGATTAGCCGCCGTCGCTTCCCGTCGAACAATGGACACCCCGCGGACAACCACCGCCGAGCCATCGCCACCAATAAACCCGGAAAAAGGCCCCGAACCACAAAACAAGCCCGAAAACGTGGAATCGTGATGGTGGTGATAACACCCCCCCTCCCCCCCACGTGCACGCACAGAGAAACACACATCAGCACAAGGAACCAGAGACAACCCAACCTCGGGGTCCTACATAGATTATCAGCCGCCAGACAGCCTCAGGCCCTCGCCGGGCCTGCTCCTCTCCCGCGTCCACAGCAGAATAATCAGGAAAGGCGGCACCATGAACACGATCTGCAGCGTGAAGGGCAGCGTGTGGCTCACGTTGTCGTAGAGCCAGCCCCCCAGCAGCTGGCCCAGGCTCATAGCAATCATCGTGAAGAAGCCGCTGCTCCCGTTCACCCGGCCCCTGTTCTCCGTCGCCACAAGGTCCGCGGTCCACGCCGCCCCCGCGCTGCTGATGAGCACCTGAAGCACCCCCACAAGCGTCATGGCCAGGATGAGCCTCCAGAAGTCGCCCCAAAGGAAGAGAGGCACCGCCGCGGCCCAAAACACGTAGCTGGCCAGGAGGGGCCCCTTCTTTCCAACTGTATCTATGAGCTTGCCGCTGGGCAGCGCGAACATTATCATGGTGACGAACATCGACGCCATGATGAGGCTGAGCTCAAACTCGGTGATGCCCAGGTCGTCCACCATGAAGAGGGTGAACACCGGCAGAAACATGCCAATGGTGAACATGGTGAGAACCTGGCTCACGAAGAGGGTGAACGCCTCCCGAGGCACGACACGCCATATTCCAACACTCTCCCTGAAGCTCACAGGGTAGCTGGCGGCCATCTCGGCCAGGTTGATCCTCTCAGGCCGCTCCAGGGTCTCCCTTAGCCTCGTCCGGAGCGCAGCCGCCGCGAAGAAGCCCACGGCAGCCAGGCCGTAGCTGAGCCTCATGGTGGGCATCAGCCCGATGCGCAGGTACAGGAGCCCCGCTATGAGGGGCGAAGGCGTCGTGCTGACGCTGCTTATGAGGCGGACGATGCCGAAGCCCATGCCCCTCCTCTCAGGCGGCAGGCTATCCGCGATGAGCGCCTCCAGGGCGGGCCCGTAGATGCCCGTGAACCCCATGGCGGCGGCCCCTAGCACTATCCACTCCCAGGTGGGCGCGAATATGTAGACTATGCGGCTGAGCCCTGCGAGCCCCGTCATAGTCATGATGATCCACTTCCGCCCATACCTGTCTGCGATGTAGCCCCCGGGTATCTGCACCAAGCCCCTGGCCACCATCTCGGCGGCCCCGATGACGCCGAGGCTCGCGGCCGTGCCACCGAGGGCCTTCACGTAGAGGGGGAAGTAGGTGCCCGGGAGCTCTGCGAAGAAGTCCACGATGAGCCAGCTCACCATGAGGAGGAGGAAGTTGCCCTGGATGAAGCCGAACTCGTGGCGGAGGCGGAACAGCGCTCCACGTCCCCGGTTAATGGTACCCTTCTCACTCATGGTGGGCTCACCCACAGTTTCTATGACCCGTTAGTTTCATCAATCCTCTTAACCTTTAGGCTTGGCTCAGTGTCAGCTCAACCGTCCTCATGTGAGGTCTCACCTCTGAGCCTCCGCACCATGTAGAGGGCCACTGCGCCATTCACCAGGAAGATGAGCAGGGGGAATAAAACGTACTCATGCGGGTTCACGGCGCAATCAACTCCACGTGGCTTCCTCTAGCCCCAAGACGGAGGCCACCGTAATATGTCTAGTTACTGAGCCTTGCGTGAAATTCAGCACCGATGCATACTTCTCACGATTCGGTCCCACCACCACGACCGCTTCCTCCACGAGTGAACTTCGGAAGCGTCAAATAAATCCACTAAAATAATCCAGCCAAAGTGATCATCCCGGTGGATCATGGTGAACTCCAGGCTGCTTAGAACCGGCTTCCGGGCCTGGCTCATGGAGATACTGGTCGCCGGCTTCAACTTCTTCGTCCTCATGAACATGGTCTACGAGCCCAGGCTGGGGGCTCTGGCCGCCCACCAGATAGGCATGACCACCAGGATACTGGTCATCTTCGCCTTCGCCTACTACCTGCTCCGCTATGTCGAGGACTATGAGACCGCGGACCTGGTCCAAGTGGGACTAATGTGGCTCGCTCTAACGCTGGTCTTCGAGTGGGCCAGCAGCCTAGCCATCGGCAGGCCCGTGGAGGAGATACTCGTGGGGTGGAACATCTGGGAAGGCTACATGTGGCCATACATCCTCCTAGCCTACCTCTCTTCGAGCCTCATAATGGGCACGGTCCTGCGGCCCGGGAAGGAGAAATGAGTCTTCCACGGCTATGGGCTCATGCACTAGCCTCTCTCTGCACGAATGGCCTCCTCGTGGAGTAAATTAGAAACTGGTCTGGGTTCGACGCTAAAGCGCCGCGTGTCCGGGTGTGCCTTCGCCACTCACTGCATGAAGGGCACGTATCTGTTGTAGAAGCCGAGGACCCTCTTGAGGACCTGCTGGGTGCTCAGCGCCTCGCCTTCCTCCGCGGCTATTATGGCCTGGAGGGCGGCTAGGTCACTGAGGTTCTGCCCCTTGAGGCCCTGCTCTTTGACCTTGCTGAGCTTTATGGCCTCTATCTGCTCCCCGCTGGGTCCGCTGTCCATCGTGCACTCACATGGTTGGTGGCACTCGGTCTGAACTTCACTCATCATCTCGTCCATACACCTCTGACTATATTCAAATGGTTGTATGTATTGCCATACGGCTCCCTAATATAAAGATACCTACCAAAATATGCAAACGTTTTAATACTATTAAGACCGGGCTCATAACAAGATGAAGGCCGTCAAGGTGGTCTCGGACCCCGAGAGCTTCCAGCTGCTAGCAGACGAGACCCGCCGCAAGATCATCTTCCTCCTGCGGGCCGCGGAGATGACTGTCACCCAGATAGCCGCCAACCTGGACATATCCAGGCAGACCGTGTACCACCACATACAGAAGCTGGAGGACGCGGGGCTCGTCCAGGTCTCACACACGGAGCAGGTGGGCCACCTCACAGAGAGCCACTATAGGGCCACGGCTGAGGCCTTCTACTGCAGCGTGGGGGACACCCCGGGTGGAAACGAGTTCTTCGAGAACCAGGTGAGGACGGTCCTTAACTCGCTTAACAAGCTGGGGTTCAGCGTCAGCTACACGGATGAGGACGTGGATAGGCTCCTGGAGATACAGAGGGAGCTGGACTACTGCTGCGAGATGTCGGAGCTGTGGGACGCCGTAAGCCGCCTGGAGGACGTGGACGAGAAGACGAAGTCCATCATCGAGGAGTTCGCCAAGCAGCTTGTGATGACCAACGACGAGTTCCAGTACCTGCAGGCCAAGAAGAGGGAGTTCAGGGAGTTCATGCAGAGCCTCCAGGCCCCGCAGGCAGAGCAAAAACCGGAAACAGCAAAATCAAGCTCAGGCCAAGAGTAACGTGGAGCAGGAGAGGCGCCCAAAATTCATCCGCCTCTCCTCGCCAAGTGTCCAGATGGGAACAGTTTTTTTAGTACCCTACGTGCCTCAATATGATTTGGCATGGACAAGATACTAGAGGACGTCAGGATACTGGACTTCACACACGTCTGGTTCGGACCCTACTGCACAATGATGCTGGGCGAGCTGGGCGCAGAGGTGATAATGGTGGAGCCCCCGTGGGGCAACATAGGCCGCCTGGGCCCCGGGGAGCTATTCAAGGGCACCGCCACCACATTCTGGGCGCTGAACCAGAACAAGAAGAACGTGGCCATGGACCTCAAGAACCCTGAGGCCATGGGGCTCGTCAAGGAGCTGGTGAAGAAGAGCGACGTGGTGGTCCAGAACTTCGCGCCGGGCGCCATGGAGCGCCTCGGCCTGGGCTACGACGTCTTGAAGAAGCTTAACCCGAGGATCATATACGCGGCCCTCAGCGGCTTCGGCCAGACGGGCCCCTACAGCAGGTACGGCAGCTACGCTGTGGTGGCCGAGGCCATAAGCGGCCACACCTACGCCACGGGCAAGGGGATAAGCCCCGACCACCCGCCAGTGGCCATGGCGGGCGCCCTGGGCGACCTCGGCCCAGCTATCTACGCGGCCTTCGCCATCGTCGCCGCCCTCAGGCACAGGGACAGGACGGGCGTCGGGCAGATGATCGACGTGGCCCAGATCGACACCATGGTGGCCTTCAACTGCACGGCGTCGGTAGCCTACGACATGTTCAAGGAGAGCCCTATAGCGAGGAGGCTGAAGCGGCCCCAGGACCCCAACAGGATATGGGGGGTCTTCCAGGTGAAGGACGGCTGGATACAGATCGCGGGCGAGCGCGGAAAGGCTATAGAGAACCTGAAGCAGGAGCTGGGCGTGGACGAGGTGAGCAAGGAGATGGTCGATGAGCGCATCAGGGATAAGACCAGGATGGAGGCTTTCCAGTGGCTGGCTGGCCTGGGCTTCCCCTGCGCCCCCATCTACGAGGCCCACGAGGCCATGTGGGACCCGCACCTGAAGGCCCGGGACATGTGGGTGGAGGTGGATAGCCCCGTGGCGGGCAGGTACACGGTGCCCAACTTCCCCGTGAAGTTCAGCGAGACCCCCGGCGAGGTGGAGAGCGCCTCGCCCGCCATAGGGATGCACACAAGGGAGGTGCTGAAGGGGCTCCTGGGTAAGACCGACGCCGAGCTACTAGCCTTAGAGAAGGCAGGCGCCATAGCCCAGTGGAAGGGCTAGCCCTTTGGGGGTCTGTTATTTCCGGGTCCCTCCGTCGTGTGCATGGGGTAGGGGGAGGGGGGGGGGCCTTCGCCGCCGCCGCGATTCCAAGTTTTTAGGATTGTTTTCGTGTTCAGAGGCTTTTTCAGGGTTATTAGGCGGTGACGACCGGCGGCGGGTATCCGCGGGGTGCTCGTTGTCCGCCTGTGTCGTGGTGTCGGGTGTAGGTGGGTTGTGCGCGCGTGGGGTACGCAGTCGGAGCGGGGCAGTCACCTGGACACGAACCTGCTGCCCTTCACGTAGAATCTGAGCCTCTCGGGAAGGTCCCTGGTGACCCCTATCCTGTGCGACGATGCCGTCTCCGGTTCCGAGCCGCTGTGTAGCACGTAGACGGGGTATTCTTCACTCGTGGCCTCCACCCCGTTGAGGCTCTTGTCGATGGCCAGGGACAGTGAGAGCTTCCCCGGGCCGCTGGTCAGATCGGTCAGCTTCTCCACGGGGCGGTGGGCCAGCATCGCATCGACGCCGAGGGTGGGCTCCAGGGCACGTATGAGGACACCGCCGACGCCGCCAGGCTCATGGGCCACGAAGTTGAGCATCCAGTACCTGTGGACGTTGTAGACGAAGAGGCGGCCGGGCTCACCCCACATCGCCTCGTTGTAGCCCTTGAGCCCCTTGAAGGCCCTGCTGGCCGGGTCCCCCTCCCCATAGTAGGCCTCTGTTTCCACGATGACCCCCTCAAGCCTGTCGCTGCTCAGCCTCCTGACCAGGGTCTTCCCCAGGAGCGCTCTGGCTACCTCAGCTGGGTCCCTCGCGTAGAAGTCGTGTCCCAGAGCCCGGGTCATCGAGGTATCTAAGCCGCACAGCGTATAAAATGTGGAGATAGAGTCTTGAACGCGTGTTCAAATCCCTAGGTTTTAATCCGTAGAGAACATTCAAATCGTTGGTAAGGTTGGCATGAACCGTTTCGGTGGGCAGATATTCTACGCGACTGTCCTCCTCTTGGCCTCGGTCATCGTGTTCGGGGTCGCCTCACGGGGCAGCCTGAGTAATGAACCGTCATCCTACGTCTACGACGTTAGGATTGAGACCGACAGAGATGCCATCAGGATAGGGGAGAGCTTCACGGCCATGGTCTACCTATACAACCCGGGCGACGGCGACATCCTCCTCGAACCCATCCGCCAGTTCACCTTCAGCGGTAACAGTGTATTCGGCCCTGAGCCGGTGAGCTGCGTGGTCAACGCCGACTACCCGGGAGGGACCAAGATCAGGATAGGTGCCCACGATAGGGGCGTGTTCCTTCGGCAGACCTTCACCCCTGAGTACCCTGGGCCATTCACCATCACATGCCTCAGCGTTAGGAAAACCGTGACAATAACCGGGTACAAAGAAGTTACCATGAACAGCACAGGGATAAGCCTAGTTATCGAACCGTCTCGCATAGACCTCAAAGACAGGGATTATGTTGAGTTCAACCTGGTTATAAAAAACGATAACCCGTACCCGGTGAAGGTCCCGGTATTCGACAAGTTCTCCTACAGTCTTACCCCGAACAGCCCTATCGGTACAATGTATATTGACTGGGTCTGGAGCTACTTTGAGGTAGAGGCAGAGTCCCAGAGAACAGTGTGGAAAGACAGTTTCCTCGTAAGATACCCCGGCTTCAGCCTCTACTACTACGTTGACGGGGTCACTTCCTCGCTGGAGATAGAGGTCGGGAGACGATGACGTCTGCCCTGTTCTCTTCAGCCAATGGCTTGAACAATCTTTTCATTATGTTGACCGTGTTTATTTTGATTGGACTCGGCATTGGTCTTAATGCATATTTTCAGCGATGCGTTGGAACCGGGCACCGACTAGGACCGACAAGGCTCTGGAAAAGATATGGAAAAGTAGCGTTAGTGTTGCTGGTTGTCGCGATAGGATACGCGAACCTTGACCATTATTGTGAATTTCAGATAAAAACCGATCAATCTAGTTACGGTGCGGGTGAAGCAGTGGAGATCAACTGTACCGTAAAAAACCCACTACCAGTACCAATCTATTATCGTGGACACTCCGCGATAGTCACCGAAATGCGTTATATAGACGGCTCAAAAGTACAGAGAGCCCATTTAACCATCCGCGAAGCCACCGCAGAGGCAGCCGCGGAAGCAGCTAGAGCAGCATCAGGCGCGATTATAGAGAATGGATTCATAGCACCCTACGGGGAAAAAGTCGTAAAAACAGCGATATATGTCCCGAAGTATGAGGGAGAAGTCATAGTCAATGCAGAGTTACGGAGTATAGCTAAAGTATCAACCAGCTATCTGGGCATCTCTATAACTGATTATGAACCAATATGGGTCACCGTTAACTCTACGGGTATCACGTTACTCCTTGAACCTAGTGAGGACCCCGATAATCCAACAATACTGATCAGGGTTCGGAATGATAACCCGTATCCTGTGAGAATACCTGTTTTCTCGGAAATGGAAAAACAGTACGGTTCACTAGAAAGCGAGTTGAAATATAGCGTACAAATTTTCTGGGGTATACCCTACTGGGATATTCCAGCTTACTCCACAAAAACCCTCCTAAACACAGATGCTTATGCCTCGGACACTCGTACACCCATCTACTACACTCTCTACGGACAGACCCTGAGATATCCCCCGGAGTAACCGTTATCAGTCATCTAGCCCCGGCTTACATAGCCGAGGTGCCCTCATGACAGCGGACTGGCGCAATATACTCCATGAACTAAGTGACAACATCCAGAGCAAAGTACTTACAGTCATACCCCAACGAGGAAATCTTCCCAACACTAAATTCAAAGATCTGCTAGACAAGCAAGCACAGAACGCCATAGTCGAGACCCTTAAAGAGCACGAGGTGAGCGCTAAATTAGTCAGCGAGGAAGGCGATGTGGTATTCGGCAACGGCTCACGCGTTCTGGTGGCTGACCCCGTGGACGGCACCACCAACCTCAGCAGGGGCCTCAGGCCCGCCGCCACCAGCCTGTCCTTGAGCGAGACGGGCAGCCAGAGCGGGGTTGTGGCAGGCATCGTCGCCGACCTTTACACCGGGGAGACCTACTACGCGGAGCGGGGAGGAGGAGCCACCTTGAACGGAGAACCCATACAGGTGGCCCTCCCTGAGAGGTACAGCCACGCCCTCATCAGCGTAGACATCAGCAAGGGGCCACACCTTGAGCGCACACGCCGCCTAATAGAGGAGAGCCTCCACCTGCGCAGCGAGGGCTGCTCCTCCATGAGCCTCTGCCACGTCGCCTCAGGCACACTGGACGCCCACATAGACGTCAGGGGTATCCTGAGGGCCACGGACGTCTCCGCGGGGCTATTGATCCTCCGGGAGGCCGGCGGCGTCTACGCTGTGAACGGAGAGCTCTTCAAGGACTACCCTCTCACCAGGGACACCCGCATGGAGCTGGTGGCGTCGGCCTCTCGGCGGCTTCTCGACGAGATCAACTCATTGATGGATACGGGATGAGGTTCAAATCCGATCCTGTAGCCGCGACCCTCCTGGAGCGACCCAACAGGTTCCTGGGCGTCGTGGACCTGGAGGGCGCCAGGACACTGTGCCATATACCCGACCCGGGGAGGATGCGTGAGCTCCTCTACCCGGGCGTGAAGGTCTACCTCGTGGAGAGCCCCGGCGAGGGACGTAAGACCGCGTACGACATGGTCCTCGCCGACCACTGGGGCACTCTAGTGAGCGTAGACTCCCGCCTCCCAAACCGGTTGCTGGCCGAGGCCATAGAGGCGGGCTCCCTACCTGAGTTCACCGGGTACCGCGTCGCCCGGACCGAGCCGACCTTCATGGACTCCCGCTTCGACCTGCTCCTAACCAGCGGCCGCTCTGAGCTGATGCTCGAGGCCAAGTCCTGCACGCTGGTGGAGGGCGGCGTCGCCATGTTCCCAGACGCGCCCACGCTGAGAGGCGCAAGGCACATGCGGACCCTGGTCCACGCGCTGAGGGACTCGGAGGCCGCCGCGGTGTTCGTCGTCCAGAGGCCCGACGCCCGCTTCTTCCGGCCCCACCGGGAGATGGACCCAGGCTTCCGCGACGCCCTCGTGGCCGCTGCCTCCGCGGGGGTCCAAGTTTACGCCTACAGGTGCGACGTGTCGCTGGAGGGTGTCCGGATAGCGAGGAGGATACCGGTCAGCCTGGAATAGGCGCCCGTACGAGCGGAGAAAGATGATAAACGGGGCTTCCGCCGAGATAACCCGTATAAAAGGCTATTTAATTATGTGGGTTAGATACAGTTTTTAAGCAGCCTGTAACTGTATTCACGCTAAGAGGTCGGTGGATGGGGAAAAAGAAGGTACTGAGCGAGAAGGATCTCCGCGTACTGGTCTACCCCAGCGAGGACGACGTCATCGGGGTGGTCCAGAAGCTCCTCGGCTTCGACCGCGTCCTGGTCAAGTGCCAGGACGGCTTCACGAGGATCTGCCGCATCAGGGGCAAGATGAAGCGACGCGTCTGGATACGGGAGGGCGACATTGTGCTGGTGTCTCCCTGGGACTTCCAGAGAGAGGAGCGGGGTGAGATCTTTCACAGGTACACAGCTAACCAGTTAGATGATCTTCGCCGAAAAGGCGTATTAACCATGGAGTAGTGTCCGAGGAGCCAGATGGGTGCCCCGTAAAAAAGACTACGAAGCGGTTGATGACCGCCTTGAGAGGGCGTACGAGGAGGACGCCCTCTTCAAGGACAAGAACCGCGAGGACTTCCAGGTAATGGAGGAGGTGTTCGACCGCCTCACAACCCAGGGGATGTTCAGGCTCCTCAAGAGGGGCGTCGTGGGCCGCCTCTACGGAGTCGTGAAGGCCGGCAAGGAGGCCAGGGTCTACTACGCCACTGCCCCTGACGGAGCCGAGTTGGCCGTCAAGATCTACTACACGCACACCGCCGAGTTCAGGAAGGGCATGATGCAGTACATCCAGGGGGACCCCAGGTTCGGCAGGATAGACAGGAGCCCCCGTGGCCTCATCTACGCGTGGGCGCAGAAGGAGTTCAGCAACCTGCAGCTATGCGAGGAGGCGGGCGTAAACAGCCCGAGGCCGATAGAGTTCTACAGGAACATCCTGGTCATGACCTTCATAGGGGAGGACGGGGTGCCTGCGCCCCTCCTGAGGGAGCTGGAGCCCGACGACCCCCAGGCGTTCTACGACGCGGTGCTGGAGGAGATGAGGCTGCTGTGGCAGCGGGCCGGGCTTGCCCACGGGGACCTGAGCGAATACAATATAATGAACCACGACGATAAACCCGTAATCTTCGACGTGAGCCAGGCCATGCTCACCATCCACCGCATGGCCCCCATGCTCATAGAGAGGGACATAGAGAACATCAACGGCTACTTCAGGCGGGTGGGCGCCGAGACCAGGGACCCTGAGGAGCTGAAGGAGTGGATAACCGGTGGAGCAGAAGACCTTAATACGGATACCTAAGGACCGGGTGGGCGTACTCATAGGGCCCAGCGGCAAGACCAAGAGACGGCTTGAAGCCACCTTCCAGGTGGATATAACAGTGGACAGCGACACAGGGAACGTGGAGATAGCCCTCCAGGAGACGCAGGGAGACGTCTCCGTTGTCTTCACCGTCCGCAACATAGTGCAGGCCATAGGCCGCGGCTTCAGCCCCGGGCGGGCCCTCATCCTCCTCAACGAGGACACAGACATCCTTGTGCTGGACCTGGCGGACTACGTGGGGGACAGCCACAACAACCAAGAGCGCATAAAGGGACGGGTCATAGGCAAGGAGGGGAAGAGCAGGTCCCTCCTCGAGGAGCTCACGGAGTGCCAGGTGAGCGTCTACGGTGCCACAGTCGCCCTGATCGGCAGCTACGAGATGCTGCCCATCGCGAGGGAGGCCGTGGAGATGCTGCTCAACGGCGCCTTCCACAAGACCGTGTGGAACCACCTCTATGCGGTGCGCCGGAAGCTGAAGAAGGACCGCGGGGAGCTCTGGTACGAGCCCCGCAGAGTGAGGAAGAGGGAGCCCTAGGTTTTTCACCTGCCTCTCACCGCGAGCCCTGTGCATCCAGTATATAGGCGGCGCGGACATGAGCCGCTCCGAGGCAGACATGGAGTACGATGAAGCGATGAGCCTCCTCAGGGGGCTCACGGACGCAGGCGTCCCAGTGTCCTTCGGCGGCAACGCGTTCCTGGACATCCCCTGGGTGTGGGAGAGAGACCCGGAGGACAACGGGTGGAGGTGGAGACTGAGGCTTGAGCCCCTCAAGGATGGCCACATGGATGCCTTCGAGCGGGTTCTCGCCGGACGCGGGCTAAGGTGGGTAAGGCTGGAGAGCGGCAGTGGAGAATACGCTTCTGTGTACAGGCCGGGGTACAGGGCCGAGGGGCGGTGACGGCCCAGGCGAGCCCCTTGTGGGGACGGGGGGCTGGGACTACCTAAACCACGAGGGGGATAGGCTCAGAGAGTACTCGCGGCTCTTCGACTTCACGGAGGTCAACACCACCTTCTACCACGTCCCCCGGCTGTCTGCGGCCAGGTCCTGGAGGAGGCGGGTCCCGCCGGGCTTCACATTCGCCGTCAAGTGCAACAGGAGAGCCACCCACGAGCTGGGTCTAAGGCCGGAGGAGGAGACCTTTCAGGTGCTGGAGACGATGAGGGCAGTAATGAGGGCTCTCAGGTCCAGGATGCTGGTTCTCCAGACTCCTCCAAGCCTCCCCTTGGACGAGGACAGGGTGCTGGAGGTGGGTGCCCTTCTGAGCGGCGCGGGACTCGGGGACGCCCAAGTCCTCTGGGAGACCCGGACCCCCCTGAGCCGGTGGAGGCTCCAGAGCGTCCGCTCCGAGATGCTCAGCGTAGGGATAACGCCTGTGGTCGATCTGGGAAAGGAGCCGCCCGTGGAGGGCTCCAGCGTCACCTACTCGCGGCTATTCGGGCCCACGAGGCTCACCGACGATGAGCTTAAGCTCATCGACTCCAGGCTGAGGCTCAGCGGCTCCGAGGTGCTGGTCCTCAGCTTCCACGGAGCAGCCATGTACAGGGATGCACATAGGTTTAAAGAGGTGACGAGGCCGTGACTGCTTGTTACACCCCTAAGCCGTTCTTTGCCGTAAATCAGTTAAAACCATCACATCCAATCTCCATGGTTTACCTTTTCTCTACAAACGGCCGTGATCCCTGTACCTATGTCCTTTAATATTCTGAGTAGTTATCATTCTGCATTAGAAGGGAGGCTACCGCAGGCCAGATGACGCAAGTGGAGTACCAGTCCATCAGCCCCTCAGACTTCTTCTACAGGAACAGGGAGCTCGCAGGCTTCAGCAACCCCAGCAGGGCCACCTACACCGCCGTCAGGGAGCTCCTGGAGAACAGCCTGGACGCCTGCGAGACCCAGCAGGAGCCCCCCGACATATACATCAGGATAAGCGAGGTGGGGGGCAGCCAGAGCGCCGAGACCACCATCTACAAGCTCAGGATCGAGGACAACGGCACAGGCGTCCCCGAGGAGCACATACCCAGGGCCTTCGGCTCAGTCTTCTACGGAAGCAAGTACACCCTCAAGCAGAGCCGCGGCACCTTCGGCCTGGGCGGAACCATGGCCGCGCTCTACGGCCAGATCACCACCCACAAGCCCATGGTGGTCACCAGCAGCACAGGCGGCGAGATCCACGAGTTCGTGATGATGATAGACATCCAGAACAACCAGGCAAACATACTGAAGCACAACGTCAAGCAGAACCCTTCGGGCTGGAGAGGCACCGTCCTGGAGCTCCAGATGGAGGGCGACTA
>CAZAKG010000025.1:0-25370 GCA_964485755.1 uncultured Candidatus Bathyarchaeia archaeon
GGCCGTGTTGTTACGCGTCTCGTTCACGACGTCGTATATCTTGTCCAGGGCGCTCACGGGGAGGCTGAAGGACGGGGTGTTCTCCTTGATGATCTCCATCTCCGTCTCCCTGTTGGGGTACCCGAGCCTGATCCAGCACCCTATGCGGTCCACGAGCACCTTGCTGAGCCTGTAGGTCCCTGAGGTCTCTATGGGGTTCTGGGTGGCCACGAAGGCGAAGTTCTCGTGGGCCCTGATCATTCCGAGGGGGAAAAGGTGGTAGTGGCGCTCCTCCAGGGGGCTGATGAGGCTGTTCTGGCAGAACTCGGTGGCCCTGTTGAGCTCCTGGGCGACGAAGAGGCCGCCCTCCACCATGGACCGGATGAGGGGGCCGGGCTCGAAGCTGCTGACGTTGCGGCCGTTCCTGACTACGAGGGCGGGGTCGAAGCTGCCTATGAGGCGGCTGGGGGTCACGTTCTCGTCGAAGAACACTTCGTGGAACGTGCGGCCCGTGTCCTCCGCGACCTTGCGGGCTAGAAGGCTCTTGCCTACGCCCGGGGGCCCGATGAGGCACGGTGTGATTCCTGTGTCCAGGCTGTCGCGCAGTATGTCGTAGGCAGTCAGGTACTGTTCTTTGAGTACTACCTTGTGCTCTATCTTGATGTTCTCGACGATGCTTTTCTCAAGCATCTTTCGGAAGCCCAGCTCCCTCTCCACCATCATGGCTAGTCCAACATGTTATCACATTGCCCAATAAAAAGGTTAAACGTGGAACATGTTTCATCCCAGTTCACGTAGATGAAATCAAATAATTAGTGGAGGCGCGTCGAGACAGGACGTATTAGGAATACTTTAAATGCTTGTATTGATCGTTTGATTTGAAATCGTTATTCTTATTAACTCAAGAGGGGTAGGATAACGATTCAAAGAGGGAACAATTTGATCGAAATAAGGTTGCACGGCAGGGGCGGCCAGGGAGCGGTAACCGCTTCAAGGATCCTCGCCACTGCGGCGTATGAGGAAGGCCAGTACAGCCAGGCCATACCCATGTACGGCACCGAGCGTCGTGGGGCGCCCCTCACTGCCTTCGTCAGAATAGACAATCAGCGCGTCCGGGAGCGCATGCTCGTACACGAGCCTGACATCAGCATCGTCCTAGACCCCCTTATTGCTAAGCAGCAGGCAGTCGTCGACAGCCTCAAGCCCGGCGGAATAGTTCTGCTGAACACAACCATGAATCCGGAGGAGGTCAAGCTGGGCGGAAACTTCAAGGTAGCCACAGTCGACGCCACCACAATAGCCCTCGAGACCCTGGGGAGGCCCATCACCAACACGGCCATCCTCGGGGCCTTCGTCAAGATCACCGGCGCCCTGAAGCTGGAGAGCATCGAGAAGGCAATCAAGAAGTACTTCCCCGGAAGGCTGGGCGACATGAACATCGCCGCCGTACGCAGGAGCTACGAGGCGGTCAAGGGGCCCATACAGGCCGTCGTAAAGACCGCGTCCAAGGAGAAACTAGACCTCGAAGTTGGAGGTTACGGAGTCCTGAAGGACGTCTCCAGCTGGCGCGTCTTCACACCCGAGATAGACGTAGACAAGTGCGTAGGCTGCAAGACCTGCTGGATCTTCTGCCCCGAGACGGCCATCCAATGGGACGAGGCTAAGAAGAAGCCCTCCATCGAGTACAGGAAGTGCAAGGGCTGCGGGCTCTGCGCCAACGAGTGCCCAGTCAAGGCCATAGAAATGGTGAGAGTGGAGGCATAGAAAGATGTCATACGAAGTAATGGTCGGAAACAAGGCCGCCGCCACGGCGTGCAAACTTGCACGCGTCCAGGTGGCCAGCGCGTTCCCAATCACGCCCCAGACTACAATCACAGAGTACCTCTCCGAGATGTACGCCAACGGCGAGTGGGACTTCGACTTCGTGAACGTCGAGGGCGAGCTATCCAGCCAGGTCGTGGTCCAGGGAGCATCCAGGGTCGGTGCACGTGTCTTCACATGCACCAGCGGCCCAGGGCTCCTTTACATGCACCACCCGATGCAGACAACGGGCAGCGCCAGGCTCCCAGTCGTCATGGCCGTAGTCCACAGGGGCTACAAGGGGATGCAGCCGGACCATAGCGACCTCATGAGCCAGGAGTGGACGGGCTGGGGCCACTGGTACGTGGAGCACGCCCAGGAGGTCCTGGACACCATCCTCATGGCCTACAAGGTCGCCGAGGACCCGAGGATCAGGATACCCATCGCCGTCGGCTACGACGGATATGTCCTCAGTTACACGGCTGAACCGGTAGAGATACCGGACCAGGCCCTGGTGGACGAGTGGCTGCCGAAAAATAAAGCCATGCCCGAGATCCTGCCCGACAAGGTAAACCCAGCCTCCTTCGGCAGGGGATTCGGCGAGGAGAGGGACCCACAGCTACCTTGGAAGGTCCACCACGAGGCCATCCTCAAGATCGAGGAGGTCCACAAGGAGGTCATGGACAGCTTCGAGAAGACTTTCGGCAGGCGCTACGGCAACGCCATGATAGAGCCTTACATGATGGACGGCGCAGACGTCGCCATCGTGGCCATGGGCACCATCGCGGGTACATGCAAGGCGGCCGTGGAGAAGATGCAGAAGGAAGGCAAGAAGGTGGGCCTCATCAAGCTAAGGAGCTACATACCCTTCCCGGTGAAGGACTTTCAGGAATGGGGCAAGAAGCTGGACGCCCTGGCCATCGTGGACAGGAGCATCTGCCCCGGCAAGGGCGGCCCCGTCTACCAGAGGATGAGGGACACACTGTACGACCTCAAGGAGAAGGATAGGCCCATGACGCTTCAGTTCCACGCCGGGCTCGGCGGCAAGGAGGTCCGCATCCACGACTTCGAGATGATCGGGGACAAGACCCTCAAGGCCGTCAAGAGCAAGAAGATAGAGGAGCCAGTGACATGGGTTTAAGAGGAGCGGAGTAGGTGAAAAAGAGATGAGTGAAAGAATAACAAGGGCCCAGATACCGATGCAGGAGTTGGGCATCACCCCGGGCAGCGCCTGCCAGGGATGCGGTGCTGCCCTCGCAGCCAGGCTGACCTTCAAGGCCCTAGGCCCCAACGTCATCAGGCACGGGGTCCCGTGCTGCCCTGACACGGTCACGGCGACGCCCCAGGTGGGCACTGTCTTCGAGGGAGGCGGAGCCTTCCTGACAGGAACATCCAGAGGCCTGAAGGCCATCGGCCGGGAAGATGTCATAGCCGTCGGGTTCTTCGGGGACGGCGGTACCTACGACATCGGGTTCCAGGGCCTCAGCGCGGCCGCCGAGAGGAACGAGAACATACTCGTCATCACAAAGGACAACGAAGCCTACATGAACACGGGCAACCAGCGCAGCGGGGCGACACCCAAGTACGCCATAACGAGCACCAACCCCGTGGGTCCCAAGAGCAGGGGCAAGGGCCAGCAAAAGAAGAACATACCCTTCATCTTCGCCGCCCACTACGTGCCCTACGTGGCCACGGCCAGCGTGGCATTCCCAGAGGACCTGATAGCCAAGGTGAACTACGCCAAGACCATCAAGGGGTTCAGGATGATCATCATCCAGAGCCCGTGCCCCGTCGGCTGGAGGTTTGAGCCCGAGAAGACCATCGAGGTCGCAAGGGCAGGCGTGCAGTCGGGGATATGGCCGCTCTACGAGATCCAGAACGGCCACGACTTCAAGCTGAACTACAAGCCCAAGGAGCTCAAGCCGGTCACAGAGTACCTGAAGTCCCAGGCAAGGTTCCGCCACATGACTGAGACCGAGATAGCCGAGGTCCAGGAGGACACCACGTCCAAGTGGCAGAACCTTCTCAAGTCAGACGAGATGAAAAGGGTAGTCATCTAAACCCCCCTTTTATTACCTTTTATATCGAACCCGTTTTAGACAACTTTATTTTATAGCTGCATTTATCAGGGTGCGTCTTGTCGCCCAACAGGTTGCTGGGGGGGCTGCCCCTGAGTTTCTACGTTGTAGCCTTCAGCGGGTTCCTCTTCCACATGGGCGCATCGGTGGTAAGCCCCATCCTGACCCTCCACATGAGGGACGTCGGGGCAACGATGTTCCAGATAGGAGGCATCCTCTCACTACAGGCGGCGCTCCTAGTCCTGCTACGCCTGCCGCTCACACTGATGGCGCGGAGGGTGGGTGAGAGGAGGATGCTCGCCCTGGCCTTCCTATCCGAGTCAGCGGCCCTACTGATGTACGGTCTGGCCCCCAGCCCAGCCTTCTTCTGGGCCATACCAGCCGTCCAGGTGCTGGCGACTGGAACCTTCTTCCAGCTGGTCACGGCCATCAACAGCAACCTAGCCCCAGAGGACAGGCAGGGTGAGGCGCTGGGAAGGCACATGACTATAATGTCCGTCCCCAGCTTCCTCGGGCCAGCGCTCTGCGGACTCATCGTCTCGTACCTCGGCTACCGGCGTATGTTCTACATGTCCTTCGTTTTTCCGCTGGCCGGGCTGGTGCTGTTCTGGTTCTTCACCAGGGACCTGAGCCTGGGAGGAATGGAGGTTCCTGCCCGGCACACGCCGACGGCGGAGTCGCTGCGCGGCCTCATATCGAACAGGAACTTCGCGACCCTGGCCTTCATAAGGGTCCTCTACTCCACAGGCAACAACACATTTAACACGCTGTTCAGTCTCTACGCCGTGAACCAGCTCGGCTTCCAGGCCAGCCACGTCGCGGCCCTCTTCTCCGTTATGGGCGTGGCCAACACAGCCGTCAAGATACCCGTGGGCTCGTTCTCGGACCGTGTGGGGAGGAAGCAGGCCCTCCTCGCCACATTCGCGGTCATCGTCTTCGTCTTCCTGATATTGGCCCGCTTCACCGGCTACGTCCCCATCGCCGTCGCATTGGCCCTCTACGGGGCCTCGTGGGGAAGCCGCGCCACCCTGGAGTGGGCTGCACTAACAAGCCAGGTGAGGCATGAGGATAAGACCCTGGCCATGGGCTTCATGGAGGGCTTCTGGGACCTGGGTGCAGCCGCCGGCAGTCTTCTGGCGGGGCTCCTCTCAGGGTTCCTCCCGGTGTCCACCATAATGCTGCTCATGGCCGGCCTCAACGCTCCGGCCCTGCCCGCGATCCTGCTCATCAGAGAGAAGAAGGGAGGCGAAAAGAGATAGGCTTCAGAGACGTGCTGAGGTACCCCGGGGTGCTCCTGGGCGGATTCATAGCCCTCGCGACACTCAGCGTGATGAACAGCGCCTACAGCAACGTGCTGGACACCATAAAGGCGGAGATGGCCCTCAGCTACAGCCAGGCAGGCGCACTGATGTCGGCCTACTTCATAGGGTACGCGCTGGGCCAGATACCTTGGGGTGTACTAGCTGACAGGCGAGGCAGCAGACTCGTCATAGCTTTGAGCGTCCTTGGCGTCTCCGCGTCCACGATCCTCTTCGGGTTCAGCGGAGGGATAGCCTTGGCCCTGGCGACGAGGTTCATAACCGGGCTCCTGGGCGCAGGGGTCTTCGTGCCCAGCGTACGCCTGGTTTCTGCGTGGTACAAATCCGATGAACGCGGCACGGCCCTGGGCTTACTCAACATAGGCGGCAGCCTCGGCCTCATAGTAGCCTCGTGGGCCACGCCCCTCTTGAGCTTGGGCTTGGGCTGGAGGCTGACGACCGAGACCATGGGCGCCTCGGGGCTGGTCTGCGCGGCCCTGGTCTGGGTCCTCCTCAGGGACAGGGACCAGAGCACCTACGGGAGCATCAGCCTCGGCTCGCTGCCCCTCAGGAACAGGGACTTCTGGTTCCTGGCGTCCACCCAGTTCATCAGGCTGGGCAGCTACTACACCTTCATCGCGTGGCTGCCCCTCGTGCTCAAGGAGGAGTACGGCCTCAGCGTGGTGGCCACAAGCGGCGCACTGAGCCTCTTCAACCTCGCCGGCATGTTCGCCAACCCCCTGGGCGGGGTGGTCTCCGACAGGGTGGGTAAGAAGACCGTGATCCTGGCCAGCCTCGCCCTCATGGCGCTGGACCTCCTGGTGTTCACTCAGACCCTGGCGGGGCCGGTCGTCTACGCCTCAGTCTTCACCCTGGGCTGGTTCATAAACTTCGTCCGCAGCCCGGCCTTCACGATAATCCCTGACATCTTCGGCACAGAGGCGGCTGGCAGCATCTCGGGCATCCACAACACCTTCGCGTCCATGGGCGCCCTCGTGCTGCCCTTCGCCCTGGGCCTGGTCAAGGACGTCACCGCGGGGTACGCGGCCGGGTGGCTGGCCCTCTCGGTCCTACTGTTCGCCTCCTCAGCCCTAGTATACCAGCTCAGGGCGCCGGGTAAGTAGGGAACGTTTTTAAACGCAGTTTTTAACTTCACCTAGAATAGGTGAATTCCATGCCCTACTGCCCCGTCTGCGGAAAAGAGGTGAGCGAGGACGACGAGTTCTGCTCCAAGTGCCGAACCCCACTCAAGGAGCCCCGGCTCCGCCCCGTGAGGAGACGCGAAGAGAAAGACGAGAAAGATGAGAAGGACGAGAGAGACGAGAAGGACGAGAAACACGAGGACAACCAGGCCGGAGCCATCACCGGCGGCCTCGTCGTCGTGTGGCTGGGGGTGAGCTTCGCCCTCAGAAACATGGGCTACTACCCATGGGCCGACATGGGCGGCGTCTTCCTCCTAGGCATAGGCGTCATACTCATCCTGAGGGGCCTCTGGCAGTACAGCAAGAGCGGCGTCCTGGACCACGGGTTCGGCTACCTGGTGGGCGGAGCCTTCGTCGCGTTCCTGGGCGCCAACATAGTGTTCGACATCACGGACACGTGGGCCTTCTTCGTCATCGGCCTCGGCCTCATAATAGTGCTGAGAGCACTCATGGTCAGGGGAAGCAACCCGGCGCCCTAGAGAGCCCACCCGAACGCGGCCCTGTAGAGCCTGTGCTCCAGCTCCACCAGCGGCCTGTCCCTCCCGAAGACCCTGAAGTAGTTCTTACCCATGGCCTCAACAAGGTCACCGATCATGTACCTTGGGAACATTGGGGTGGACACCACAAGCCTGCCCCACTCGCCGCGCCGCAGCTCATGCATCGGCTTGAGGCCACTCCTCGTCTTCACCTCGAACACGTAGAGGTCGTAGTTGGGCACCCAGTAGGGGAGCCCGTCTATCTGCTGCCCGAACGCGCCCTCCGTCGCCGTGTACATCTCCACGACGGGCACGTCCCCGTACATATTCCTGAGGACGGGGGCGTACCTCGTCTGAATCTTGGCGACGCTCGTGGTGTAGATGACGTTCAAGCCCCAGAGCTCCCCGGGGTGGGCTCCGTGCCTCCTCTTGACGTACCTGGCGAACCCCGTCTGGACGGGGGCCACTCCCATGACGGTGACGATCTTCTCCTCCCTGGCCCTATGGTAGATGAACTCGTAGCGCCTCTCCCAGTCCCCGACGGATAGCCCCGTCTCCAGGGCGTCTATCTCCTCTTGGCGGGGCACAAGCCTGAGCCCCGCCATCATGGGGTTCAGCTTGGCATACGTCCCCGAGCTGAACCCATACGCCACCTCGCGGCCGCTGTCCTCCATGACCTTCGTGTTGCTGGGGAACTGGAGGTTCAGCACGCCCCCAGCCAGGGCCTCAAGGCCCCCGTTGGCCATAGCGAAGTTGATGACCGCCCTTGAGCCGCCTCGGACGAGGTGATCCATGTGCCTGCGGGTCACAGGCACGACCTTTGATCTCCCCGTGGTCCCCCTGGTCATGACCCACGTGATGGGCTTCTCCGTAAGAATTGCGCCGTGGTCGCCCTCCCTGACCCGCGTCAGCCACGGCTCCAGGTCGCTGTATGTGGCCGCCGGGAAGCTGCCCCACTCGAAGTCCTCGCCGTACTCCGTGGACAGGTAATCCTTCAGGAGGCTCTCCTTGAGCTCCGCCTGGGCCCGGACTGGGTCGTCGAGACTCCTGTGCATGGCCTCTAGGTTGTCGGCGATCCTCCTGAGGGCTTCCTCCAGCATAGCAGTGGATAATGTGGGCTCTCCGCTTATCGGGGTTATGATTCAGTTTAATAGCAGGGTCTCCATAATTGAAGGCATGAAGAGGCAGTTCGTTCTCACCGTAGCCGAGTCCAAGCGGCTGATAGCCAAGGCCGTGGCCGCCCTACCCGAGGTGCAGCTGGCCATGAAGGAGAGGACCGTCGTCGTGGCGACGGGCACTACCAACGGATACGTGCTCGAGGAGCTGTGGGGCAAGAAGATCGATAAACGCTGCTACAGGAGCGGCACCACAACCCCGGACGAGCCCGAGAAGAGCCCCCAACCCCAGGGGGAGAAGATACCAGACGTGGTCTTCGTGAAAGGCAAGGTGGAGCCCAAGTATGACCGCGTGACCGCGGTCAAGGACATGAAGAAGGGCGACGTGTACATCAAGGGAGCCAACGTCCTGGACTACCTGGGCAACATGGTGGGGGTCCTCATCGGGGGCATGGACGGCTCAACCGTCGGCAACACCATAGGCCACATAATCGGCAAACAGATCAACCTCATAATCCCCATCGGCCTGGAGAAGCTCACCTACGAGGACATCAACGAGCTCCACATGCTGGCCTCGGACGAGGACTACGAGGGCCCGAGACTGTGGCCGCTGACTGGCACCATAATCACGGAGATCGAGGCCTTGGGCATCCTGACGGGCGTGGACGCGTACCTCTACTCCGCGGGCGGCGTAGCCGGCGCCGAGGGGTCCGTCAGGCTGCTCGTCGAGGGCGCAGATGAGGAAGTCGAGGAGACTCTGAAGCTAATAAAGTCCATCAAGGGGGAGCCCCGCTACCTCCTATGAGACATGAGCCTCAGAGAAAGAACCCTGAATCTTCTAATGAAATACGGGTTGGAGCCCAACCCGTCACACGACGAGCAGCAGCTCGTTGACGAGGAGGCTGTGGCAAGGCTTGTAGCCTCGTCTGGGGTGGAGGCCGGCGACGTCGTGGTCGAGGTTGGGCCCGGCCATGGCAACATAACGGAGCAGCTGCTGAGAGTCTCCGGCAGGTTGGTGGCTGTGGAGAAGAACCCTGAGTACGTGCCGGTTCTGCTGGGCCGTTTCCCCGGGGCAACGAACTTGGAGATAGTCATCGGCGACGCCCTCAAGGTGGACTACCCTGCGCACGACAGGTTCGTCTCGAACTTACCCTACATGATCAGCGAGGCTATGCTCCACAGGCTCCCGAGGCTGAGCTTCAAGAAGGCGGCGCTCATCGTCTCGGAGAGCTTCGGGGAGCGCGTCACAGCCCCCATGATTGCAGCAGGGTACACCAAGCTAAGCTACTTCTCACAGCTCTTCTACGCCACCAGCCACGTGGACACGGTTCCGCCTGAGGCATACATCCCCGAGCCCGACACATCTACGTGGATCATAGCCCTTCAACCCACGGAGCCTGAGGAGCCAGTCAGGCTGGTGATGCGTAGCCTCCTTCTACAGGGTGACAGGCTTGTTAAGAACGCCCTCAGGGAGGCCCTGATCCGGGCACAGCTATGTGAAACCAAACGCGAAGCCAGGTCGAGGCTAGCCCGCCTCCGGGTCCCCGACAAGGTCTGGGCGAATAGAGTCTCAAGGCTTTCTCTGAGAGAGCTGCTCGGACTGGAGGAGACCCTGGCACTTAGCCTTGGATGAGGCTCAGATCTAGTTCATCCCAGACACCGTCTGGGGTCAGGTTCACTATGGCGCCATCCATGATGCGGGCCTCGGCCACATCCTTCTACAGTCAAGTCTGAACGAATTTGAGCGGCCCCAAATGCAAAAAATAGATATTTGAGGGGCTCTTTCTTCATATTGACTCACATGAAAGCGTTCATACTGCTGAACACAGAGCTGGGCCAGGAGGCGTCGATAATCGAGTCCCTTGAAGGCGTCAAGGAGATCAGGGCGATCAACAGCCTGTACGGTATATACGACCTCATCATCGAGATGGAGGCCGAGAGCATGGACAAGATCAAGGAGATCGTGTTCAACAGGGTCAGGCGTCTGGAGCACGTCAAGAGCACCATCACGCTCCTCACCTACGGGGAACCAATAATAAACGAGTAACCAACCACCCTCATTTTCATGGGACAGTAAAACAATATACCTTAAGAGCCCGGTTCAATGCGAGGGCCAGAGCGTTATAAAGAACCCCCCTTCACAATAATCTCTGGCACCCTCAAAACAAGGATACAGTTTTATTCAACACCTCTAGACTGACAGGTGATAAATATGGGCGACTCTGGAATGGGCTTCGGTGGCTTCTTCCTAGGGCTCGGAGGAGGCTGGTACGTATTCCAGTACATGGACGTGTCACTTAACATCGTCAGCTACATCCTCATCCTCATCGGAGCAGGCATCATAATCAACGCCCTGCTTTCACAGGGACGCGGAAAGAGCCCCATACAGGGCCTCTTCGGCGGCATGGTGGGCGGACTCTTCCTGGCCCTGTTCCTCACCCAGGGATTCACCATCATAGAGAACATCGGGGAGGGATTCGGCAACATAAACGACTCCAGCTACAGGGCTCAGGAGACGAGGACACTGACGGGCGACGTGACCCTTGAATCCATCTACCTGAAGATAGACAACAGGAACGGCGAAATAACCTTGGAGACCTGGGACCAGCCCGGGTACAGGATAGACCTCACGTTGAGGGCGAAGGGAGCCACGGACGCCATAGCCAGAGACAACCTGAACCAGCTACAGGTGCTGTTCAGCGACCAGGAGGCCGCGGACACCCTGAGGCTGGTCCTCGGCTTCCAGGCGCCGAGCAACGATTGGAGCGACTACGCGGTGTCCATCGTGGCCAAGGTGCCTGGGTCAGCCGGCCTCGAACTCAACCTCGACACCAGCAACGGCGAGATCAAGCTGACAGACATCACGGGCGGAGAGATCACGCTACACACGAGCAACGGCAGGCTCACACTGGACAACGTACACGCCGGCACGCTCACAGCGGCCACAAGCAACGGCAGGATCACAGGCGAAGTGGAGGCCGCGACTGCAGAGCTCTCCACAAGCAATGGCTCCATAGAGATCACCATACCCGCCACCATAAGCGGCAGCTACACTCTAGACACAAGTAACGGCGCCATAACCGTCACCGCGCCCAAGACCGCCACGATAGGCTACGACGTTGACCTCAGAACCACCCTGGGGTCAGTGGACGTGGACCTGCCCAACATGAGCTACACGACCAACGAAGACAGGCGAAAGGTGGCCACAACCATAGGCTACCAGGACAAGGCCGTAAAGGTGAGCTTGACGGCCGAGACCAGCATAGGCAGCGTGCAGATCAACTAGACCTGGCAGACAGGGCACAGGTACACCGCGCCCCCTCCGTGCTGGATCTTCTCTATCCTCGACCCGCAGGAGGGGCAGACACGGTCCTTCATGTTTGGCCCCATCAGAGGAGTGTAGCCGCCCCGCCTACCGTAGAGGTCCACCCACTCGTCCTTGCCGCCCAGCTGCAGCCTCTCATCAACAAGGCTCCTGACGGCGTCGAACAGCCTCTCCGCCTCCTCTGGGCTGAGCGACGACGCCTTCCTGCTGGGGTGAAGCCTCGCCCTGTAGATGACGTCCTGGAAGCCGCTGTTACTCAAGCCCACCAGGACGGCCTCCTTTCCAACCAGAACCTGCTTCAGCCCCCGGTTCACACCCGAGATGAGTTCAGTGAACCCGTCCAGGGTGAACCCGTCCTCGAGCGGCGACACGCCAGCCAGGAAATCCCTCCTATACATGTAGGACCCTTCGAGATCGTGGTCCTTGACAGCCAGGATGAGGCCCATGCTGGTTAGTCTCGCGGTCAGCGTGCTCCCGTCCACAAAATCAACCTGTAGGTGCCGTTTTCCAGCCACCTCCTCGCCGGCTGGGTGAAGCAGAACCACGCCGCCGTACTCAGGGGCCAGCAGAAGGTTGACTCTCCCGTCCAGGCTAACCCTGACGGTGTTCCCCCTGGACGAGGCCGCCTCCACGGTTCTCCCCATCAGCCAGTTGAACTCGCTAAGGTCCCTGTTCACGAAGCCTATCCTCTGAAGCTTCTCACAGTCGCTGAGGCTGACAGACTTCACTCGTCGACCGGGTAGAGCCGCGTTCATCTGTTCTGCGAGGATGTGCGCCTCGGGGAGCTCGACGCTCATGGCATGTAAGCGCCTCTTAGCATAGTTATGCGTTTCTGGGCGCCGGCGGACATACGGATGCTGGGGTTAATCCCGTACGCGGGGGTAATGTCTCAGCCTCATTAAACATAACGCTTTAATAAGCTGATTTGACTTACCCCTAGTTACACTGACAAGGAGATCTCAACGTGTCAAGAGAGTTCAACTACATTGTCAGGCTCCACGGCACCAACATAGATGGTACGAAGATGGTGCCCTATGCCATCACCGAGGTCAAAGGTGTAGGCATACGACTCGCTCGCAGCATTGTAAAGCAGTTGGAGCTTGACGCGACCGAGAGACTCGGCAGCCTAAGCGACACGGACGTCAGACGCCTAGAGGAGGCCATCGACGACCCCAAGAGCGTAGGGCTGCCAAGCTGGATGCTCAACAGGCGCAAGGACCCCATGACAGGGAACGACCTGCACCTGCTGTCATCCGACCTGGACCTCAGGGTCAAGGACGACATAGACCTCATGAGGGAGACAAGAAGCTGGAAGGGCGAACGCCACGCCAGAGGCCTGAAGGTCCGCGGGCAGCACACCAAGACCACGGGCAGGACAGGCCGCAGCGTAGGCGTCAGCAAGAAACAGCAGCAGCAGGCGATGCAGCAGGCGCAGCAGGCGCAGAGGTAGATGGCAGATGGGAGACCCAAAGAAGAAGCATAAGCGGTACACGACCCCAAGGGTGCCCTGGGACACCGAGTCCCTCATGGAGGACCTGCGCACCATAGGCGCCTACGGCCTGAGGAACAAGAGGGAGCTCTGGAAGATACACACAGAGCTGTCCACCCTCAGACGCAGGGCCAGGGAACTGCTGAGCCTGGGCGCCGAGGAGAGGACGGTCAGGGAGGCCGACATGATCACCAAGCTCCACAAGAGGGGCCTGGTGCAGGAGAACAGCCGCCTCGAGGACGTCCTCACCCTGAGCGTTGAGGACCTGCTTGAGCGGAGACTCCAGACTTACATATTCAGGAGAGGCATGGCCCAGAGCCTGTTCCAGGCACGGCAGCTCATATCCCACGGCCACATAGAGATCGAGGGCAGGAAGGTGACCTCCCCCAGCTACCAGGTGAGGATCATGGACGAGGAGACCCTCAACTTCTCCGAGTCCAGCCCCATGAGGAGCCCCGACCACCCGCTGAGGCGAGGACTTGAGGTGGCAGAAGCTGTGACGGAGGAGAAGGCTAAATGAGCGAAGGAGAAAGGTGGGCCATAGTCCACATCTTCAGCAGCTTCAACAACACAATCATCCACATGACCGACCTGACAGGAGCCGAGACCCTCGGCATAGCCAGCGGCGGCATGTTCGTCAAGGCGGACAGGCTCAAGCCCAGCCCATACGCGGCCATGAAGGCGGCGCAGCATATAGCCGACCTGGCGAGGGACAAGGGAGTGAACGCCATCCACATCAAGGTCAGGGCGCCCGGCGGAACCGGAAGCAAGACGCCCGGCCCTGGAGCCCAGTCAGCCATACGCATACTGGCCAGAAGCGGCTTCAGGATCGGCAGGATAGAGGAGACGACGCCGATCCCCCACGACGGCACCAGGAAGCCGGGTGGCAGGAGAGGCAGAAGGCCTTAGACCGGTGGGGAGCCTTGAAGACGACTATCGTTAGCCTGACCGAGGACACCATCAGGTTCCTGTTAGAGGGCGTTGACGTAGCCTTCGCCAACGCTCTGCGGAGGACCATGGTCTCAGAGGTCCCCATAATGACCATAGACGACATCTTCTACTTCGACAACTCCAGCCTGGTCCCGGACGAGCTGCTGGCCCACAGGATAGGGCTCGTGCCCCTCAAGACGGACCTGGACTCGTACGTGCTGCCTGAGGATTGTGACTGCAACGCGGAGCTGGGCTGCCCCAAGTGCAGGGCCGTCCTCACCATGGCCGTCGAGGCTAAGGAGGGGAGGGTCACCGTGTACAGCGGGGACCTGGTCTCGCAGGACCCCAAGATCACGCCCGCGTCGACCCGCATACCGTTAGCGAAGCTGGCCCCGGGCCAGTCCATAAGGTTTGAGGCATACGCACAGCTGGGCCAGGGCAAGTACCACGTCAAGTGGAGCCCCGTCAGCATGTGCGTGTACCAGAACGTGGCCCTCGTACCTGGGAAGGACAAGGCTGCAATGCAGGAGTGCGTGGACGCGTGCGGAGGAGGATCCACGGCCGTCAAGGGCGACAAACTCAAGGTCATAGACATACCGAGGTTCGAGGGCTGCAAGCGGTGCAGGGAGCTGGTGAGCCACAGCGAGATCATGAGCAACCTGAAGGGCGACGAGTTCCTGTTCACCGTGGAGAGCAACGGGGCTCTGCCCCCGGAGCGCATCGTCAAGGAGGCCGTGAAGGTACTCAAGCGGAAGCTCGGCGACCTCTCCAAAAAGATGGATGCAGATGACATGCACGACGAGATCAGAGACTTCGAGATACCCGAAATCGATGAGGGCAAGCTGTACAGCGTGGGCTCAGGCGACCTCGACGAGGAGGAAGAGGAGGGCGCCGGACCAGGAGAAGACGAAGAGTTCAAGGGAGATGTGGAGGAGTGAAGAACCGACAACTGATAGACACGATACAGGCGCTGGAGAAGGCCTCA
Organism: uncultured Candidatus Bathyarchaeia archaeon; assembly: GCA_964485755.1. Taxonomy (GTDB): domain Archaea; phylum Thermoproteota; class Bathyarchaeia; order TCS64; family TCS64; genus RBG-16-57-9. Next base: position 14,678 of record CAZAKG010000025.1, read on the forward strand.
CAGGAGAGCGGAGCGGCCCTATGGGGGGCCCTGGCGGAGGAGCTTGACACATCCAAGCGGAGGAGGGTGGCCGTCAACCTGAGCAGCATCGACAGGTTCGCGGGCGAGGGCGACGTTGTCGCGGTGCCCGGCAAGGTGCTGGCTGCGGGCGGCCTGAGCAAGTCCGTGAGGGTGGCTGCCTTCAGCTTCAGCGAGGGCGCCCTTGAGAAGATCAGGGCGGCAGGCGGCGAGGCCATGAGCATCACCGAGCTCCTGGTGGCGGGGGTAGAGCCCAGCCGGATCAGGATCATGAAGTAGCTTATTTGATACCCCACCTGTGCCTTCGGCCTGGTGGAGGTTTTTCATTTAACGTATGGGCGTATTATGGCCTGGGTTGCCCTTCAGATATGGGTGGGAGCCGAGTGGTCCCTGACGACGTCTTCTGGGCGTTATGGGTGTGCGGCTATACTCCGGCCTTGGCTTTCTCCTCCTTGAGCCATGCCTCCAAGGCTGCCTTGTCCGTTCCTTTGATGAGGCTCTTGAGCTCCGCGTCTAGGTTGCTGGGCTTGATGACCGCGACCCAGCCGCCGCCGTAGGGGGCGTCGTTGATGACGCTGGGCCTGCCTTCCAGGGCTGGGTTGATCTCCAGGACGGTGCCGCTGATGGGCACCTTGAGGCTGCCCACCCATTTGCCTGACTCTACGCTGCCCAGGGTCTTGCCGGCAGCCACGTCTTTGCCTGCGGGCCGTGTCTTTATGCTGACGAGTTTGCCTGCGGCGGCGGCTGCCCAGGCGTTGTAGCCTACGCGGGCTTTTCCGCCTTCGAGGCGGACCCACATGTGCTCTTTGTGGTAGTAGAGGTCTTCGGGGAACTCGTGGCCTTCGATTTTCACCATGGTTATCGTATGTTCTGGGGGCTCGTCTGTATTTAATTGGTTCGGCTGTGTTTCTGTGAAACGTTTTTAATTAGGTTCGGTGTATGCTTGTAGGCGTTGGGTCTGTAGCTCAGTCAGGCAGAGCGTCGGCCTCTTAAGCCGTTGGCCAAGGGTTCGATTCCCTTCAGACCCGCCTATCTTCCTTGTTTTGGTGGGGGGGGGGGTTCCTGTTTTTCGGGGGTTTGTACCTAGTGGTTGGGTATTCCTGTTTTTTGGGGTGGTTCTCTGGGGTTCAGGGGGCTTTTGTATGTGGCTTGTTGTCTGTGTGTGCGTGCATGGAGGGAGGGGGGTGTAGTCACCACCGCCGTGATTCCCTGTTTTTAGGCTTGTCTTGTGGTTTAGAGGCTTTTTACGGGTTCTTTAGTGGCGGCGACTACCGCGGCCGGTGTCCGCGTATTTTAACGATGTACGCGGCTATGGCTCCGAGTAACGTGGCTGCTGCGGGGTGGCCTGGGATAGCTTCTGGCTGGGTTTCCGGCGTTGGGTTCTGCTGGACTGCTGCGACGGTTATAGTGTCCTGCAGGGCTCTTATGCCCCGGTGCCATACGGTTACCTTGTAAGTGCCGGGCGTCTCGGCGTAGAACTCGTACCAGTTGGTGGCGTCGGCGTCTGGGGAGGTCTCTGACATCATATATATGCTCAGGGGGTTCATGGGCTCTCCCTGGGCCTCGGTCTGCCTGATCTTCATCCAGTAGTAGCACTGGGTCTCCTCCTTCAGGGTCGAGGATACTGTCAGTGTTACCTTGATCAACCGGCCAGCTGAGGGCTGCTCTGGCTCCACGGTTAGGCCGCTGAAACTGTAGCCTTCGCTCATGTAGCCTGCCTCGTGTATGGTGAAGTTGGCGGCGTGTTGGCCGTTCACGGTGGCAGTGTATAAGCCGGGAAGCGTGAAGTTGAGTCTCAGCTCGCGGCCCGTGTATCCTCCGGGGCCTACTCCTATCCAGAAGGTGGTGGTGTTCATGTAGCCCTCGTATGGGCCTTGGACGCCTGTGAAGGTGATGGAGACGTTTCCTGAAGCCCCCTGGCCTCCGGGGTTGGTGAAGCCCACTCTGCCGTATATGATCTCGTATATGGTTCTGTTAGCGGGGATGACGAGTTCAGCTAGTTCTATACTGCCTTCGGGCATCAGGGTTATCTCGTCCTCGCTTATCCTTAGGTGGGAGCCACCCGGTGCGTAGGCCCTGTCCCCGTTCACGGTGAACTTGCCCTGGATAAGGCCGTATACTCTGTACAGTGGCTGCTCCAGGTGCGTCTGATCTGTTAACGCTAGGAAGACGAGCAACCTCTCGCCTACGGTGAATTCGGGCTGGTCCTCGACCCAGACACCCCGGTCGCCTATCGTGCCGCCCTCCACCCTGACATACAGGGTGGTTGCGTTCACCGGGTTCTTATAGTACCGTTCAACGTCGATGGCTACCACGCGGTAGATCAGACCTCTGTCCCCTGGGTGGGTTGTGATCCCCGTTACGTTGCCGAAGGCAACAGTGTCAGCTTCGTCCCACAGCTGCTCGTATGGTATCTTGATCATGAGTCCCCGGCTAACTGGTACCAGTATGCCCAGGAGGATCAGGGCCGCCGCCACAGCTTTTTTAATCAATTCAAAATAAACCTAGTGTACAGACAATATAATACTAGGTTTTAGAACACCCCTGTGATTGGCCCCCTCAGACCCGCGCTTCTTTGTTCCATGTGACACAGATATTGAACTTCTCAAAATAAAGATAATTAATTAAAAAAGGGAATTTTCGTCTATATATGGAGTAACATGGTATCCTAGGTTTTATGGAGAACACTAGATGTAACATCCGTTTTCCCGCCTTTCTTGAAACGGAAATCGCATGTGGGATACCCCTCCGCGATCGTCATCGTCCGTTTTAATCCCCAGCCGTACTTGTCGCTGTTGATGATATCTATGTTGCATATGTATGGCGCGAGCTCCAGCGCACCTACCGCCTCTAGAAACTTGCACACACCGCACTCAGTATAGTCAACGCCGTAGTCGAACTCGGCGCCGTCGCCCTCGATGAAATTGAAGACATAATTCTCAGGGTACTCCCGTGTCTGGGACTCCTCCGCCCTCTTTCTAGCCTTCTGGATGAATCCTTTTGAGAATATGGATCCTGTTAGGAATCTCAGGAAGAGCCTGGGATAAGAACTTAGGAACGCATCGGTCAGATCATATATGTATTGTCCTACCTCTTCGAGACTCATGCCGTGGCTTTGTAGCACCCTGTAAAGCGCGGTGTATTGAGCCGCGGTTATGATGTACCTCGTGAAAGGCTTCTGACCCCCAACGTATGGTATCCTGGGTATGAGGGCTTCATACTCTCTCCGTGTCTCGCCGATGATCTCAGAAGCTTCATCACCGAAACGATATGCTATGAAGGGTTTCATCTTTTTGAAAATGTTTTCAAAGTCCTTTAGAAGTTGGTCCTTCGTAGGCATACGGTTGCTCATTGTTATCTTCAGTTAAAATTCTCTTATCTCTTATAGGATTTACGCAAGTCCTTTGTTGAATATTGGAAGTCAGTTGTTCCATGTGACAAGGATATTGAAATTCTCAATATAACAATAGTTTATCTAAATATATATTCTAATCCAAATGTAGAGGAGTGGGGTTCAAACTCTACCACAGGTGGAGATATCTCCTGACACTTACCCCTTTTTTATCCATTATTTTATCCCCTTCCTTCCAGCGTGGCTTCGCATGGCGGTTTGGGAAAGTCATGGGATGCGCGCGCTTGGCAATGTAATTGATGCCTTGTAGTTTTTTCAATTATTTTGAATAATCGATGTTGGTATTTCTAATCCGGTTATGAATAAGGATTAAATGAAAATTACTGGGACTTGGTTTCAGGAATATCCCGGTGAAACAGTTGAACACGGAAAAAAAGTGGAGTATTCGGGATTATGCAATGACGGTTGGGGCACCCGTTGTGGGATTTTTCATCGTCTACGTAATTGATGTCTTCCTCGATCTTGATTTTTCCCGTCTAACCAAGGCTCTATTCAACCTAGTTGTTACCTCGTTTTTCGCGTTCTATATCTTACCCAGAAAACGAGGAGTCCCATTCGGTAAGGTAGCAATAGGTGAGTTTCTGCATAGGTTGGGGATATATCGACCGGAAAACCTAGTGGGGCACGTCCTGCTGGGGGTGATCCTAGCGGCTTTGTCCTTGTCCGGAATGCTCGTGGGGTCCATGCTGTCTGGTTTATATGTGTTCGACCCAAGTACAATTGATGTCTCCCAGATCGTTTTCAGTGTAAATCCCGGTCTCTGGGAAGAATTATTCTACAGGGGCGTCTTAATGGTCCTACTAATTCGCGACACAAAATCCGTGAGAGGCGCTGCACTCATCCAGGTCATCATATTCAGCCTCTTTCATGTAAAGGGGTTTGATCCATGGTCTCTGGTGGATGTCTTCTCGGTATCCATTCTGACCTTAGGATTCACGTATACCGCCTACAAGACACGGTCCCTGATACCCGGCATCCTATACCACTTCCTGCACGACGCGTTTCTTTTCGTTGTCCAGATACCCCGTGAAGTGGCATTGAGTAATACTCAGAACGCGGTTTTTTTCTTTTCACTTTGGGTTGCAGTTGGAGTTGGGTGCCTAGTCACAAAATTCTCTGCTGAGCGGTTTGGAGTACAGGAAAAAGAGGAGTTATACAAGAACGTGAGTTGATTTAACTCATTTTACTACGTTGCGCGCGCGCAAATCCATGCATGCATAATGCAATTGGTTAGAATAATTTCTAAAGCAATAATGTAATTCAGTTATTCCATGTAACAAGGAATAAGACGTTTTTTGGGGATGTGATGTATTGTTGTAGCTTTCATGGGCTGTTGGGTTCCTCTCTATAAATCTGCGCTGGTTTTAACTAATCAGTCTCGGATAAACATGTATGTCACGTAGATTGAGGTACCCTGAGTCTCGCAGAGTCAACCACGTGGATGTTATTCACGGGGTCAAGGTCCCTGACCCCTACCGGTGGCTGGAGGACATAGACTCCCCTGAGACCCGCAGGTGGATCGAGGAGCAGAACAAGGTTACTTTCGGGTATCTGGAGGCTGTTCCGGGGCGAGAGCAGATCAGAAAACGGATGACTGAAATCTGGGACTTTGAGAAGTACGGCATCCCGTTTAGACGGGGGACCCGGTACTTCTACACGCTGAACGATGGCCTTAGGAACCAGGCCGTGCTCTACTGGACGGAGGGGCTGCGAGGAGAGCCAAGGATGCTCCTGGACCCTAACGGGCTGAGCGAGGATGGCACCGTGGCCCTCACGGGGCTGGAGGTGAGCGACGACGGCGGGTTACTCGCCTATGGCATCTCCTCGGCGGGCTCCGACTGGCAGGAGTGGAGGGTGAGGAACGTGGACACCTGTGAGGACACAGGGGACCTCCTCAGGTGGATCAAGTTCACAGCCGCCTCCTGGTCTAAGGACGGCGCCGGCTTCTATTACAGCAGGTTCGACGAGCCGGTGGGGGAGGTCCTGAAGGAGGCTAACTACTTCCAGAAGCTCTACTATCACAGGCTGGGTAACCCTCAGTCCGATGATACGCTGATAATTAAGCGGGACGACGAGAAGGAGTGGCGTTTCCACGGCAAGGTGACCGAGGACGGCCGGTACCTTGTCATCACAGTGACCAGGGGCACCTACCCTGAGACCCAGATACTGTACAAGGACCTGAAGATGGACGGCGAAATCGTTGAGCTCATCACCGGCTTCACGGCCAAGTACCAATTCGTGTCCAACGACGGCCCCGTCTTCTACTTCCTGACTGACCACGACGCACCCATGGGCAGGCTGGTCTCCATGGACATCAGTGAACCCGGGAAGGTGAAGGAGTTGATTCCTGAGGCGGCGGACGCCCTCCAGAACGTCTCCATGGTGGGAGGCAGGTTCCTGGCTATCTACTTGCATGACGCCCACAACGTCATCAAGGTCTACAGCCGCGATGGCGAGCACCTGAGGGACGTGGGGCTTCCTGACATGGGCACAGTTTGGGGCTTCACAGGGAGACGGGACGGCGACGAGGCTTTTTTCCACTTCACCAGCTTCACGTACCCGGGCTCCATCTACCGGATGGACATGAAGAGGGATACGGTGGAGGTGTTCAAGGAGCCCAGGCTGGGCTTCGACCCGGCCGACTATAGGGTTGACCAGGTCTTCTACAGGAGCAGGGACGGCACCAGGGTCCCCATGTACGTCTGCTACAGGAAGGACGTGAACCCAAGGGCTAACAACAGGGCCTACCTGTACGGGTACGGCGGCTTCAACAACAGCCTCACACCCCTCTTCAACGTCCGCAACCTGGTCTGGATGGAGATGGGCGGCCTATTCTGCCTCGCTAACCTCAGGGGAGGAGCCGAGTACGGGAAACATTGGTACGAGGAGGGCATCAAGCTGAGGAAGCAGAACGTCTTCGACGACTTCATAGCGGCGGCCGAGCACCTCATCCGCGAAGGCTACACCAGCACGCCCAAGCTAGCCATCAGTGGCCGCAGCAACGGGGGACTCCTCACCGCGGCGTGCCTGGTACAGAGGCCCGACCTGTACGGCGTCACGGTGCCCGTCGTGGGCGTCCTGGACATGCTCAGGTTCGAGAAGTTCACCGTGGGGTGGGGTTGGACCAGCGACTACGGCACCGTGGAGGATCCGGACGAGTTCAGGGCGCTCCTCGCGTGCAGCCCCTACCACAACCTGAAGAAGGGCACAAGGTACCCGCCGACGATGGTGACCACGGCCGACCACGACGACAGGGTCTACCCGGCCCACAGCTTCAAGTTCGCCGCCGCACTCCAGTGCGCCCAGGCGGGGCTCTCGCCGACGCTCATCAGGGTCGAGTCTAGGGCGGGCCACGGGATGGGGAAGCCCACCATGAAGGTCATCGATGAGTATACCGACGAGCTGGCCTTCATAGTGGCCAACCTGAAATAGCCACTCACCGGGCGTTTATCTATCCGGCTCAGTTTAATATCCGGCCCCCACATTTCACTCATGGTTCTCAGGATCGGCCACAGGGGCGCGGCGGGCTACGAGCCGGAGAACACGCTCCGCGGGTTCGAGAGGGCGGTACAGCTGGGCGCCGACATGGTGGAGCTGGACGTCCACCTATGCGCCTCGGGGGAGCTTGCTGTGATCCACGACGACACCGTGGACAGGACCACGGACGGGTCGGGCCGCGTCGGAGACATGACCCTGGGCGAGCTCCGAACACTGGACGCCGGTGGGGGCGAGAAGGTTCCCACCCTCAACGAGGTCTTCGCGGCCATGCAGGGCAGGGTCGCCGTGGATGTGGAGCTGAAGGGCCTGGGGACCGCCGAGCCCGTTTACGAGCTGGTGGACGGGCTGGTCAGACGCCGCAAATGGGCTTTCAGCAAGACACTCGTCACGTCCTTCGACTGGGGCATGCTGGAGGAGCTGCGCGGCCTCTCGGACAGGATCAGGCTCGGACCCCTTATACACCGCGAGCCGTTCAAGGCGCTCAGGTTCGCCCCCGAGATCAGGGCGTACTCGGTGAACCCCTTCCACGAGTCCATGGACGCGGGGTACGTAAGGGAAGCCCACAGGCTGGGCCTCGCCGTCTACCCCTGGACCGTGAATGAGGCAGCGGACATAGACTGGGTGAAGGGGCTGGGCGTGGACGGCGTCATATCAGACTACCCCGACAGGGTCTAGCGCTGAGGTTTTAAGCCCCGAGCCCACCAAGAAGGTGATAAACATGGTTCTACCAGTGAAGGTCTTCGAGGTCCGCGGCCTTGCGGGTGACCCACGGGACAAGCTCATGGGCTGGAGGGAGACGGAGCAGGTGGAGGGCGAGGAGCTCCAGCTCGTCACCGAGGTCCTGGACCTGGAGACTGTGGAGGACACCGTCACAGGCGTATTCGCCCGCGACTTCATCAGGGACCGCAGCTACAGGCGGAAGGTGAGGAGCGCCCCCGAGACGGAGGAGGCCAGGTTCTGGATCGTGCCCCACGGGCAGAAGCGGTTCCTGGTGGTGATGGCGCCCAGCGTGGCCAGGGGCGTAAAGAAGATGCTGAGCAACCACGTGGCCGTGCGGCTGGGCCAGATACTGAACGCCGACGTGCGCGAGTCCCGGATCACCTCTGAGACCCTGCAGAAGCTGCACGAGGCTAACCCCAGAGCGACGAACCTCATCTGGTTCGACCAGGTGGACATCCCCGGCGTCAACAAGCTGTGCCTCTCAGGGGAGGGCCTGGCCGACACCACCCTATACAAGGACTACATGGGCCACGGCATGATCTGGTACGTGGTGTACACGGGGAAGAGGAGCGGCTACACAGTGGGGGTGACCCGTAACGCTGTGGTAACCAACTTCAGCAAGAGCACAGAGGACGAGTTCCTCAAGTTCGTACGGGAAGAGCTACTGAGGCTCATAGAGTAGCCCCACAGCCTTATTTTTCCTCGACGACCCTTCAATGTGAGCCACCTTGAGGTTCAGCGTCACATCGGACATGTTCAACTACAGCTTCAAGCCGGGGACGGCTGAGAAGCTGAGTCTCTTCAGGGAGCACGGCTTCGAGTACCTCCACTGGTGCGACAACTGGAACGACGACGTAGCCTACACCAGGGAAGAGATGAAGCACTACGCAAGGCTCATCAAGGACGCTGGGCTCACGTGCCTCGACGTCCACGGCACCGCGACCCAGACGGCGAGAATCGACTCGGCGGACGATCATGCTCACAGACAGTACGTGAAGCTCCTGCGGAACAGGGTGGAGTTCTGCTCAAAGGTAGGCGGCGACGCAGTGGTGGTACACCCTCCCCACTACCATGAGCCCGAGCTGGAGGCGCGGCTGAACAGGGCCTCTGAGGCGCTGCGCCGGGCCGAGAAACTTTGCGCGGAGAACGGCGTCAAGCTGGCCCTGGAGAACTGCTACAGGGACGACCACATGGTGCTTCAACGCCTCCTCGACGAGTACCCGCCGGAGGTCCTCGGCTTCTGCTACGACTCTGGCCACGCCAACATCCACCGAAACCTGCCTCAGCTGAAGGGGTTCAGAGACAGGCTGGTCGTCACCCATCTCCACGACAACCGGGGCGACGCTGACAGCCACCAGCCCCCCGGCTGGGGCACCGTTGACTGGGCGAGCGTGATAGAATGGCTCTCGGGCTACGGGAAGCCCCTCAACCTGGAGGTCACACACAGCCCAGAGCACTACTCTGGAACCATGGAGGGGTTCCTGGGTGCGACGGTGGAGTCCCTGGCGCTCCTCACTAGAACTTGAGGCGCTTGAAGCCGTAATCCCTGAGCTTCTTGATGATGTCCTTGCGGAGAATCCTCCGCCTCTATATGCCGCCCAGCCAGTAGCTCACCGAGAAGTAGGCCAGCGTGTACACCGCCAGGAACCCGGCGTACGGTAGCCCGTCGTGCATCACGGCGAAGAACAGCCCCATGGCGCACAGTATGCCCAGGACCGCCTCTATCCCGCTGAACCTCTTCAGCGACCCGTAGCTGCGTCGGCCCAGGCTCACCAGCCGCCCCTTCACGTCGTACTTGGGCACCTTCTCGAAGACGCCGCCCTCCTGGAGCACGCCCTCCAATATGTTGAAGGCGCACACGGCGGATATGCCGTGGCCCACAAGGGCGAGGAGCCCGATGTAGGGGAGCTTGGACCTGAAGCTTATGCCCTGCCTGCTGAGCGCCGTGTAGTAGTAAACCCCCGCGCTTAGGGTGCAGACCGTGAACATGATGCCGAACCTGGGGTCCGCGATGATCTTCCCGAAAAGCGTGCTGGGCAGCAGGCCCGTGAGGAACACGGCGTCGTAGGAGAGGAGCACTACACCCATCAGGACGGTCATGAACATGAGGAGGCTTATGCTGTAGTTTGTGAGCTGCATGGTGGCCTGGAACTTCTGGAAGGGGCTCAGCAGCGGCGAGCCGTAGACCCTGCCCAGGAGCTTCCTGGCGCACTGGATGCTCCCCTTGGCCCACCTGGCCTGCTGGACCCTGAACGCTGACAGGTCAGCGGGGAGCAGCCCAGGCACCACAACGTCCCTCAGGTAGACGCCCCTGTACCCGGCGAGTTGCACCCTTACAGCGAGGTCCATGTCCTCGCTCATCGTGTCCCAGCTCCAGCCCCCCGCCGCCCTGATGGCGCTTGCCCTGAACACGCCGGCGGAGCCGTTGAAGCTCATGAGGAACCCAAGCGTGTACCTGCCCGCCTGGTCCACCATGTGGTGGGCGTCCAGGGCCACAGCGAATGCCTGGGTGAACTTGTTGAGCCCCCGGTTCAGGTGGCCCCACCTCGTCTGGACGAAGCCCACCGCGCTGTCGGCTTCAAGGTGTGGCACGGTGCGCTCCAGGAAGTCCGGCCCCGGCAGGAAGTCGGCGTCTAAGACGGCCACGTACTCTCCACTGATCTGTCTGAACGCGTTCCACAGGGCCCCGGCCTTGTAGCCTAGGCGGCCCGCCCTCCTAACGGCTCTGATGTTGAAGCCCTTGACCCTGTACCACTGCACGGCCGAGTCCACTATGCCCCTGGTCTCGTCGGTGCTGTCGTCCAGCACCTGAACCTCAAGCCTGTCCCTGGGCCACCTGAACGCGCAGACGGCGTCGATGAGTCCCTCCACGATGGGCCCCTCGTTGTAGACGGGGAGCTGCACCGTGACCGCCGGGTAGCGTTTCAGCGGCTTCTCCTCGGGAGCCCTGTACCGTGACGCCCCGTAGGCCAGGAGCAGGCAGTTGTAGCCGAAGGGGAGCAGCAGGAAGCTGAACATGAAGTAGAGGAAGACCACCAGCTCACC
>CAZAKG010000026.1:0-24839 GCA_964485755.1 uncultured Candidatus Bathyarchaeia archaeon
CCGATGCTCTTCCTTATCTCCAGGAGCTCGTGGTCCTTCCGGGCCGTGACTAGGGCGTTCTCCATGCGGTCGATGTCGGCATTGAAGCGTTTAATGATCTCGTCTCTGCGGCTCACCCAGATCTTTCCCTGCTCCACGTAGCTGTCGAAGAGCTTCTTGAAGGTCTCCTCCTTTACCTGGTTGTCCTTGAGTAGCTTTACTAGCCTGATCTTTAGGGTGATGTTCTTGGCTAGGTTGTCCATGACCTCCTTAGTTAGCGGGTCAGGCGCGAAATCGACTCTTATATCCTCCATCTCCTCTGGCTCCATCTTGATCATAATCGGTTCAGGTGTAGGCTCAGGGGCCGGTTCCTCATAGACCTTCGGCTCAGGCTCCTCGATTGCCTCTTCCTCAGGCGGCTCCTCCAAGACCTCCTCCTCTGGCTCCACCCGTTCCTCCACTATGCCTGTCTGCGGCTCCTCATCTAACTTATATTCTGCTTCGGGCTCGGGCTCCGGCTCAACGGGGACCTCTAGGGGCTCAGGCTCCTCGATCGCCTCTTCCTCAGGCTCCTCCACCTCTATGGATACTTCCTCCGCCTCGATGACAGTTACCTTCACCTCAGCCCTCTCGGCCTCATGTGCAGGCTCCTCCTCTAATACCGGTGGCTCGGTCGGCCGCTCGATCTCGACCTCCATGTCCACCTCCTCCTTGGGAGCCACCACCTCTAGGGTCTCGGGCTCCGGCTCAACCATCTCTGTTTTCTTCTGCTCGATCTTGTATAGTGGGTACCCGCAGTTCAAGCAGTACAGTGTTTTAGGGACGTCCTCCTTGCAGTTAGGGCAGTGGATCACTTCAGATGATAGGTCTCCGAACATCAAGGAACACCCCTGTGATTATCCTCAGCATATGAGAACATGGAGGACATAATTAAATACATACATCACGACGTTTCCCACATACAAGAGTAAAATTGGATAGAAGCTAGTAGAAACCCATAATATCATAGATAAAACTGATAAGACCTCACGGGATGGGACTCAGCTGAACCGGGACCTTACTAATGTAGTGAAGCAGTCCGCCAAGGGCAGCCTCATACTTGTAATAGGTCAGGTAATCTCGACAGTCATCTCCGCTCTCGGGATGATCTACGTCTCCCGCGTCCTGGGCTCCACGAGCTTCGGGGTGGTCTCCATCGCTCAGGTCCCCATTGGCTTCGCCTACATCCTGATGAACCTGGGCACAGACCAGGCTCTGATCAAGTACATCGCCCAGTATAAGTATGAGGGCAAGACGGAGAATATCAGGCTCCTCATAGAGTCTGGGGTGTTCATCAGTCTGGTCGTGGGCCTATTCTACACTCTTCTGCTCTGGTTCTCGGCAGGCTACCTTGCTTCCAGCGTCTTCAGGCAGCCTGAGCTGGAGACCCTGATCAAGATACTTTCACTGGGCGTCATAGGGCAGTCGATCATAACCACGGTGTGGGCCATCATCCTGGGGTACGAGAGGATGACTCTGAAGAGCTTCAACATCGTCGTGTTCTCGTTGTTGAAGAGCCTGGTTGGGCCTATGCTTGTTTACCTGGGCTATGGCCCGGTAGGTGCCGTGGTAGGCGAGTCCGGGCCGCTGATCTTCTCAAGCCTTCTTGGGCTCGTGTTCATCTACTTCATCTGGAAGAGCGAGCATCACTCGAAGGCTAGCCTCAGCCACGTCGAGGGCGTCAAGATGTTGCTCGACTATGGTTTTCCCCTCTTCCTGGCGAACATCGTGACGGGGCCCCGTCTACACATTAACTCGTACCTACTGTCCGTGTACGTAGCGGCTGACCTGATCGGCAACTACAGTGTGGCCACCCGGTTCTCCGCCCTCGTCGGGCTCGTAGCCACCCCCATCTCCCAGGTCATACTGCCCCTATTCTCGAAGCTGGAGAGCAACATCGAGGACCTCAAGTTCGTCTACCAGGGCTCCATTAAATACACGTCGCTGATCATTTTTCCCGTCATAGCCGTCATCATGGCCCTGTCCACCCAGATCATCCAGGTGCTGTACGATGGAGATTACCAGCAGGCGCCCCTCTACATGAACCTGTACCTTGCCGCTTACTTCTTCGTCGGAATAGGCTCCATCAGTAACCTCAGGCTTCTAAACAGCAGGAAGCTGACGAAGGACACGTTCAACGTCATGCTGCTTCAGACAGTGGTGACGCTGCCCCTCACCTACCTGCTCATCCTTAGGTGGGGGGTAGTTGGTATGCTGGTCTCCGAGCTTGTCGGGCCCCGGTTAGGGATGCTTTACGGGATATACGTCATAAAGAAGAAGTTCGGGTTCACTTTCGATTTCGGCTCCTCACTGAAGCTGTTCGTTTCAGCCTTCGCCGCCTACCTGGTCTCGTCTACTCTGTTCTCGGTGTTAGACTTGAATCCATGGCTGGAGCTGATTCTAGGCACACTTCTTGTTCTCCTCGTCTACATCGGAGGCATAGTCGTGCTCAGAGTGCTTGTGAAGAGGGATATCCGTAACATGTGCAGTGTCTCGGATGCGTTCGGCCCGCTGGCAGGGGTCTTCAGGGTTCTAATGAGTTTGGTTGGGCGGTTTGTGGAAGAGTGAGAGCGTCTTTCGTTCATCTGGTTGCGATTAATTTCCTCTTGTGGATTAGTGGTTTGTCGGTGAATGGAGGTGCCTTCGTTTTTTGGGGGGTATAATACACGACCGACCTGAGCTTATACTTTTTTAAGAATTTTCATTGATTTTATGTTAATTTTATTGGGCATTATTCTTATATTACTGGTGCTTTGGGGTATTCAATGGGACCCCCAAAAAAGCTCGGTAAACTGCTCACAGAGGAAAAGCTGAGTTACTGCCAGAACTGCGGAACATACACGTCCAGCTGCCCCATGGCCCGCGTAATCCCTAACACCTATAACCCGCGTCTACTGCTTCAGAAAGCACACATGGACCTAGATGGTCTTACAGACGGGGAGGAGCTGTTGCTGTGCTCGTGGTGCTCCAGATGCGCTGAGCGTTGCCCCCAGGGCGTACAGCCGACGGAGATATTTCTCTTGACCAGAGGCTTCGCGTCGGAGAAGGGTAACATCCCCTCTAATCCACGCAGGATCATTAAGAGCATCGTTGAGACGGGTCGAAGCATGCCCGTGGACGAGTTCATCAACGAGTTCAGAGAGGACTATGGGCTTTGTGCTCGATAAACTCTGAGATGTTTTTTTCGTTTATTTTAAAAGGCAATGCACGAAGGATAGGGGATATGGGACCAAGGCAAGGGGTATCGTATGGTAGACATTGATGAGAGGGAAGTCAGGTTCATATCGCTGATGCTCAGCAGAGCAGTCGGCGGGATGAACGCCGAGGTGTGTGACCAATGCGGGAAGTGCTCATCGGCGTGCCCCGTTTCTAAGGAGATCGAGGGGTTCAACCCCCGACAGATAATCGGGAAGGTGGCCCTGGGTAAGAGCGAAGAACTGTTAAAGGGTGAGGCAATCTGGACATGCACTACTTGCCTGAAGTGCAGGGAGAGGTGCCCGGAGGAGATATCCCCCTACGACGTCATACTCATACTCAGGAACCTCGCGTACAGGGCTGGCTACAACTACCCCAGCGGCTACGACGACTTCGTGAAGGGTGTGAAGGAGACCGGCTTCATATCGGCTCCCCAAAGCGTCAGAGGGAGGGACGGCGGCAGGGTCACCCGCAGCGACCTGGGCCTCCCAGAAGTCTCGGGGCCCACAGACATGGAGCTGTTCAGAGGAATAGTCGACGGTATAGTGAAGGCAGGTAAGATGAATTGAAGTACACGCTGTACCTTGGATGCACGGTTCAGTCAGAGCAGTTTGGGTTCGAGGCATCCGTCCGGGAGACACTGCCCCGGCTGGGTGTAGAGCTGGAGGGCATGAAGGGCGCCAGCTGCTGCGGCTTCCCGGCCCTCAGCAGCATCTCCAAGGTCGGGTGGCACTACCTCTCCGCCAGGAACCTGTCCATAGCAGAGAAGATGGGTAACGACTTGCTGCCCCTCTGTAACGGCTGCCACCTCTCATTCGTCGAGACGATGCACTACATGGAAGCGGACCCTGAGCTTAAAAACCTCATCAACGCCCACCTGAAGAAGGAGGGCCTACGGTACGAGGGTAAAGTCAAGGTGGTTCACCTATTGGAGGTTCTCCACGACCGGGTTGGGGCAAAGAAGATCAGCGGTGAGCTGGTTAAGCCACTTAAGGGGCTGAAGCTCGCCTCGCACCCCGGGTGCCACGCCATACGGCCCAGCGACATACAGAAGGTGGACGACCCGGAGGACCCCCAGAAGCTGGACAGCCTCATCAAGGCACTGGGGGCAGAGACCTTCGACTACCCCGAGAAGATCGACTGCTGCGGCTCGCAGCTAGCCGTCGCGTCGGGCAGGGCGACCCTCAAGATCGCGGGCGAAAAGCTCCAAGCGGTGAAGTCATACGGCTTCGACGGGCTCGTCACAACGTGTCCCTTCTGCTTCAAGATGTATGACGGTAGGCAGAGGGCCATCAAGGGGGCTCTGAAGGACAGCGGCCTGGACGTACCCGTCTTCTACTACACCCAGTTGCTCGGGTTGGCTCTGGGCTTCAGGCCGGAGAGGCTTGGACTGCAGCTGAACCAGAGCCCGGTTGATGGCCTCGTGGAGAGGATAATGGAGTAGATCACATTGAAACCAGTTCTAGTTGTAGGTGGAGGGGTTGCCGGGATGCAGTCCTCCCTCGACCTCGCGAACCAGGGGATCAAGGTCCACCTAGTCGAGAAGGCCCCATACATCGGGGGCGTAATGGCGCAGCTGGACAAGACTTTTCCCACCCTGAACTGCTGCATCTGCATCCTGGAGCCCAAGATGATCGAGTGTTACAGGCACCCCAACATAGAGGTTCACACCCTCTCGGAGGTCGTCGACGTCGACGGCTCGAAGGGGGGCTTCTCCGTGAGGGTCGTCCAGAAGCCAAGACACGTGGACCCATCCAGGTGCACCAGGTGTGGGGCCTGCATCGAGAGATGCCCCGCTACCGTCTCTGACGATTTCCAGACGGGGTTCGAGTCCCATAAGGCCATATACATCCCGTTCCCACAGGCGGTGCCCTACGCGCCCTCGATAAACGAGGGGGCCTGCCTCCACTTCAAGGGCGGCGGATGCAGGGCCTGCGAGGAGGCCTGCCCTGTCGACGCCATCAGGCTGGAGGAGGGCGTGAGGGCGAGCACCCTGAACGCCTCATCGATAATCGTCGCGACCGGGTTCCAGCAGTACGACCCGACGGAGATGGGGGAGTACGGGTACAACAGGTACGAGAACGTGATCACGTCCCTCGAGTTCGAGAGGCTCATCTCCCCGTACGGGCCCACCGACGGCGAACTGGAGCGCCCGTCGGATGGGAAGGTCGCCAAAAGTGTCGCCTTCGTCCAGTGCGTCGGCTCTAGGAGCCACAGGGACGGCGTGGGCGTCCCCTACTGCTCGGGCATATGCTGCATGTACACGGCCAAGGAGGCCGTCACGATGAAGGAGAAGCACCCAGAGTCGGAGATATACGTCTTCTACATAGATGTCAAGGCCTTCGGCAGGGACTATCAGGACCTTGTCAACAGAGCCCGGAACGAGCTCGGCGTGGAGTACATCAGGGGCAAGCCCGGAGAGATCAGGGAGAACCCCCTCACTAAGGACCTGTACGTCTGGTACGAGAACACCGACACCGGCGAGATAGGGAGGAAGGAGGTCGATCTTGCGGTCCTTTCAGCCGCGGTGCTACCTAGGTTCGAGAACGTCAGGCTCGCCAGCGCCCTGGGCGTCGAATTAGATGAATTCGGCTTCTTCAGGGTCGAGGACCCCTTCCTCAGCCCACTCGAGACGACAAGGGAAGGAATCTACGTCTGCGGCTGCAGCCACGGGCCTCGGGACATCTCCGACTCTGTGACCGAGGCGAGCGCAGTGGCGTTGAAGGCAGCCGGTGAAATTCGACTAGCGGCAGGAGGTTCGGGAAGCTAAAAATGTCAGGGAATATTTCACGTCCACGTGTCGGCGTGTTTGTGTGTCGATGCGGTAAAGACATCGGCGGCGTGATCGATGTACCTGCCCTAGTAGAGTACGCCAAAGGCATCCCGGGTGTGGTCTATGCGGGGGAGGACATCTTCGCCTGCTCGACCACTGGGCTCGAGAAGATCGAGGGTGCCATTAAGAATAACAACCTTGAGAGGGTCGTCGTCGCGGCCTGCACGCCCAGGACCCACGAGAACGTCTTCCAGTCGGCCCTGGAGAGAGCCGGCCTGAACAAGTACCTCGTCGAGATGGCGAACATCCGTGAGCATTGCAGCTGGGTCCACAGGGAAGAGCCCGAGGAGGCGACAGAGAAGGCGAAGGACCTCACGAGGATGGCGGTGGCTAAAGCCAGCCTCCTGAGCCCTTGGGAGGACCCGGAGGTGAAGCAGAACCCCAACGTCCTCGTGATAGGCGGCGGGATCTCGGGCATGTCGTCCTCGCTCTCCCTAGCCGACATCGGGTTCCATGTGCACCTTGTCGAGAAGCAGGCGGAGCTCGGGGGGATGCTTAGAAACCTCTACAAGTTGTCCCCCACGATGCGGGACAGCTCTGAGGTCCTGGAGCACATGCAGAAGTCGGTGGAGAACAACCCTAATATTGAGGTCCACAGGTCCTCGACGGTCAAATCCATTGCAGGAACCATCGGCAGCTTCGACGTCGAGGTCGAGTCGGAGGGGGCCAGAAAAGAGGCCTTCAACGTTGGCAGGGTGATCGTGGCTATAGGGTCTGACATACTCAGGCCCCAGGGCCTGTACGGCTATGGTCGGGACGAGAGGATAATAACGCAGTTTGACCTTGAGGAGATGCTCAAGAATGGTGGCGTGGGCGGAGTCGGAACGGTCGTGATGATCCAATGCGCCGGTTCCCGCTGCGAGGAGCGCCCATACTGCTCGAGGATCTGCTGTAACACGGCCCTCAAGAACGCCCAGATCCTCAGGGAGCTGAGCAGGGACACAGACGTCTACATCGTCTACAAGGACCTCCAGACCTACGGCATCGAGTCCTCGGCGCTGGAGCTGAACACGAAGAGGAAGGGGGTGAAGCTGATCAGGTACCAGGATGACAAGCCCCCTGTGGTGACGCCGGGCGAGGACGGCGTCGCGGTTAGGGTGTTCAGCCCCACGATAAACGAAGAGATGGAATTCGACGCGGACCTCGTGGTCCTTTCCACGCCCCTGGTGCCGGCGGAGGGGGCGCAGAAGATCTCCGAGATGCTCAGGCTCCCCTTGGATGACTTCGGATTCTTCAGGGAGGTCCACCAGTTGAGCCCCCTCGACTTCGCGACGGAGGGGGTCTACGTCTGCGGAACGGCCCGGGCGCCGAAAGACGCCGTGGAGAGCATATCAGAGGGGCTCGGCGTCGGTTCGAAGGCTGCGGAGAACAGATTCAGCCGCAGACGGGGCAGGGGGGCGGCTTTTGCCGAGATCGACGAGAAGAAGTGCAGCGGGTGCGGGATCTGCATCGAGCTCTGCCCCTACAACGCAATCCGCAAGGATGAGCTCGGGATCTCGAGGGCCGATAGCTCACTCTGTGGCGGCTGTGGGGTCTGCGCAGCCAGCTGCCCCGAGAGGGCCATAACGATACACCACTTCACCGACGACCAGCTTGAGGCACAGATCCTTGCCGCTGTCGGTAGGAGGTCCGGAAAATGACCGAGTACGAGCCCCGCCTGATAGGTTTCCTGTGCAACTGCTGCGGCTACGCCGTAGCCGACCTAGCCGGGATCAGCAGAATCCAGTATCCCCCCAATATCCGCTTCCTCCGGGTAATGTGCTGCAGGAGGATTGACCCCTCCATGCTACTAGGGGTCTTCTCGGAGGGGATTGACGGCGCCATGATCACGACCTGTACACTCGGCGGCTGCAACTACATCAGGAACCACGAGCAGGTCGAGACGAAGTACCACTTCACGAGGAGGCTTCTGGAGAAGGCAGGCTTCGAGCCAGAGAGGCTTGCCCTCGAGTACATATTCGCTTCGGAGGGCCAGAAGTTCGCGGACCAGGTGGACGCTTTCATAGAAAAGGTCAGAGAGCTGGGCCCGTCGCCCGTCTCAGGCGACTCGCCGGACCCCGGGCTGCTGCTCAACCTCAGGGCGGCGAAGGCCGCTGCTGAGAACTACAGGCTCAGGGCCCTCGTGGGGAAGGAGGAGAAGCTCGTCAAGGAGGGGAACATCTACGGGGAGCCCGTCGCCCAGGAGGAGTTCGACGAGGTTATGGACGAGGCCGTGGAGAGCGAGTACGTTCACCAGAAGATACGCCTCTCCCTGCTCCAGGAGCCCTCCTCAGTCAAGGAGCTCTCTGAGAGGCTGAGCATCGACCCCCGGAAGGTCCTGGAGCACATAGTGGCGATGCGCCAGCTGGGCTGGGTCGACATCCAGGAGATACGAGGTAGCTCTCCTATCTACGCGGCGATGGAGGTACCGGAATGAGGAAGGTCGGGGCGGTGATAGTCGTCGGCGGGGGCATAGCCGGCATACAGGCGAGCCTGGACCTGGCCGACGCAGGGTTCAAGGTCTACCTCATGGACAGGGAGCCCACCATCGGCGGCGTCATGACCCAGCTGGACAAGACGTTCCCCACCAACGACTGCGCCATGTGCATCTTGGCGCCTAAACTCGTCGGGGCCGGCAGGCACCCCAACATCGAGCTCCTCACCTACACTGAGCTCGTTGACCTGAAGGGGGAGGAGGGAGACTTCACGGCTGTCCTGCGCAGGAAGGCCAGGAGGGTCGACCCCGAAAAGTGCACGGGCTGCGGGGACTGCGCAAAGAAGTGCCCCGCAAAGGCCATCGACGAGTACAACGAAGGGATGGCGAAGAGGAGCGCGTCCTACATCAAGTACCCGCAGGCGGTGCCCCTCATCGCCACCATAGACAAGTCCAAGTGCATCGGGTGCGGCATCTGCAGCGAGGTCTGTAAGCCCGGGGCCATATTCTACGACGACAGCGACGTCACCGTCGAACTCAATGTCGGCTCAGTTATCCTCAGCCCAGGCTTCCAGGCATTCGACCCCAGCATCCTTACCGAGTACGGGTACGGTAGGTACCCCAACGTGGTCACCAGCATGGAGTTCGAGCGCATCCTCAGCGCCACAGGCCCCTACAGGGGCGTGGTGATGAGGCCCAGCGACGGCGACCTCCCCAAGCGGGTGGCCTTCCTCCAGTGCATAGGGTCGCGGGACGAGCGCGTCGGCAACCCGTACTGCAGCGGAGTCTGCTGCATGTACGCCATGAAGGAGGCCGTCATAGCCCAGGAGCACAACCCGGGCCTGGAGGCAACCATATTTTTCATGGACATCCGCGCCTTCGGCAAGGAGTTCGACGACTACTACATCAGGGCGGAGAAGGAGCATGAGGTCAGGTTCATCAGGAGCAGGGTCGCGTCCACCCGGCAGCAGCCGGGAAGCCGCGACATCCTCCTCAGCTACGAGCTGGACGGCGAGATAAAGGAGGAGGCGTTCGACATGGTTGTCCTCAGCGTCGGGTTGAACCCGCCTGAGGACTCGGGGGACCTGGCCGACGCGGCAGGTATAGAGCTTAACCAGTACGGGTTCGCCAAGACCAGCCTATTCAAGCCCCTGGAGACGACGAGGCCCGGCGTCTACGTGGCCGGGGCCTTCCACGGCCCCAAGGACATCCCTGACAGCGTGGCCCAGGCGAGCGGAGCCGCCGCTAAGGCGGCGCGGGGCATCGCGCGGGAGCGGGGTAAGCTCGTCACAAAGGTGGAGTACCCCGCCGAAAAGCCGGTGGCGGGGGAGGAGCCCCGAGTTGGCGTCTTCGTGTGCCACTGCGGCATCAACATAGGCGGCGTCGTGGCCGTCAACGAGGTCGTGGAGTACGCCAAGACGCTGCCCAACGTGGTCTACGCGGAGCAGAACCTGTACACGTGCAGCCAGGACACCCAGGACAAGATCAGGGAGACCATCAAGGAGCACAACCTCAACCGGGTTATAGTGGCTTCATGCACCCCCAGGACCCACGAGCCCCTCTTCAGGGCGACTCTGAAGGAGGCCGGGCTGAACGAGTACCTGTTCGAGATGGCTAACATCAGGGACCAGTGCAGCTGGGTGCACATGCACGAGCATGAAGCCGCCACGCAGAAGGCCAAGGACCTGGTCAGGATGGCTGTGGCCAAGGCCAGGCTCCTGGAGCCCCTGGAGAAGCCTGTGATAAAGTCCACGCCGATAGCCCTCGTCATAGGCGGCGGCCTAAGCGGCATGACAAGCGCCCTGGAGATCGCGGACCAGGGGTACCAGGTGCACCTCGTCGAGAAGACGGGTGAGCTGGGAGGCAACCTCAGGAACATCAAGTTCGTGCCCACCGGGGAGGACCCCGAGAAGGAACTCAAGGCGCTGATCAAGCGGGTAAGCAAACACAAGAAGATCAAGGTTCACTTGAACACACAGGTGGCAGACGCCCACGGCTACATAGGCAACTTCGAGTCCACCCTTGTGAGCCCGGAGGCCGAGACGGTGGTGACCCACGGGATCGCCATCATTGCCACGGGCGGCGTCGAGTACAAGCCCAAGGAGTACATGTACGGGTCACCCGGCGTCATGACACAGTTCGAGCTGGAGGCCAAGCTCCACCAGGGCTACAGGCCCGGCTCAGTTGTCATGATCCAGTGCGTGGGCTCAAGGTGCGAGGAGCGCACCTACTGCTCAAGGGTGTGCTGCACGGGCGCCGTGACCAACGCCCTGAAGATCAAGGAGGCCAACCCCGACGCCGACATCTACGTCCTCTACAAGGACATGAGGACCTACGGGTTCAAGGAAGACTACTACAGGGCGGCGGCGGACAAGGGCGTCGTGTTCATCAGGTACACCGACGAGGACAAGCCCGTGGTCGAGGCCGAGGGCGGCCTCAAGGTGACGGTCACCGACCCCGTGCTCAAGGAGAAGGTGGAGCTACCTGCCGACGCAGTTGTGCTGGCCGCGGCGGTGCTACCCCAGGAGGACAACGCCAAGCTGGCCGGGCTCTACAAGGTGCCCCTAAGCAAGGACAAGTTCTTCCTGGAGGCCCACATGAAGCTGAGGCCCCTGGACTTCGCCACTGACGGCATCTTCCTGGCGGGCCTGGCCCACGGCCCCAAGACCCTGGACGAGTGCATAAGCCAGGCGTCGGGCGCAGCCGCCAGAGCGTTAACCATCCTCAGCCAGCCCACCATCGAGGTGGAGGGCGCCATCGCCAAGGTGGACGAGGACAGGTGCAGCGGCTGCAGGATGTGCGAGAACGTCTGCGAGTTCAAGGCCATCGAGATGGTGGAGGAGGAGGGCGGCAGGGTCCACAGCCACGTCATACCTGAGGTGTGCAAGGGCTGCGGCGTATGCGCGGCAACGTGCCCGGCGGGCGCCATCACCGTCGGCCACTTCACGGATTTGGAGATACTTAGCCAGGTCCGAGCGGCACTACAGGAGGCAGACTGAGATGACGATCAAGGTAACAGAGGAAGCCAAGGAGTTCAGGAAGCGGGTCCTGGAGACCCCCGGCGCGGATAAAATCATGCACTGCTACCAGTGCGGTACATGCACCGCCGACTGCCCGATAGCCAAGCGAGTGAAGGAGTTCAGGCCCAGGAACATAGCCCGGCTGGTCATGTACGGCCAGAAGGAGAGACTCATGGAGGGCGACCTCCTGTACCTGTGCGCGGGTTGCTACACTTGCTACGAGCACTGCCCCCAGGAGGTCCACGTGTCCGAGATCGTGTCGGCTCTCAGGAAGATGAGCCTCAGCGAGGGCCACCTGCTGCCCGGGTTCAAGGCGCTCATGGAGGGCGTCGCCAAGATGGGCTACATCTACGAGATAGACGAGTTCGCCAACGAGATGCGGGGGGACGACGACCTGCCCCCTGCCCCGGAGCCCGACACAGACGGCATCGAGGCCATCCTGAAAGCTACAGGTTTCCTCGGGAAGGTGGAGGCAAGCACACGATGAAGTACGCGCTGTTCGTCGGCTGCACCGTCCTCAGCAGGCTCCCCGGCTACGAGAAGTCGGCCCGGAAGCTGGCCGAGAGGCTAGGCGTCGAGTTGGTGGACATGCCCGGCTCAGGGTGCTGCGGCACCACGTACCTGGAGACCCTGGACCACAAGACTGGGCTCGCCATCGCTGCCCGCAACATAGCGATAGCCGAGGAGATGGGCCTAAACATAGTCACCGTGTGCAATGGCTGCACCGAGGTGCTCACAAAGGCCAACAAGGAGCTCAAGGAGAACCCTGAGCTCAGGGCCGAGGTGAACAAGATACTGGCTGAGGCGGGGAAGGAGTATAAGGGCACCGTTGAGGTCAAGCACTACGTCAGGATGCTCAAAGAGGACGTGGGCCTCGACGCCATCAAGGAGAAGGTGGAGCACAGCTTCAAGGGCTTCAAGGTGGCCAGCCACTACGGATGCCACATGCTGAAGCCTGCGGAGATACTGATGAGCGACGACCCTGAGAACCCAACGGTCCTGGACGAGCTGGTGGCAGCCACGGGGGCCACCCCCGTCGAGTACCCCAGCAAGCTGGAGTGCTGCGCCGGCCCCGTCATGGGCGTCAGGGAGGCAGTCACATGGAGCGTCGGCCTCGACAAGGTCAAAGAGGTCAAAAAGTACGGGGACGCCCTTGTGACGGCGTGCCCCTTCTGCTACCTCACCTTCGAGAGGTGCCAGCTCATGCAGGATAGCAACCCCAATCTGCCCGTGTTGCACATACCCCAGCTTCTTGGCCTGGCCCTGGGCCTGAACCCAGACGAGGTGGGGCTCAGCCAGAACAAGGTGGGGGCTAAGGAGGTGGCCGGGAGGCTGGAGGGATAGCCATGAACAAACTTAAGTTCGGGTTCTACTGGGCGGCAAGCTGCGGGGGCTGCGAGATCGCGGTCCTGGACGTGGCCGAGGTGCTGTTCTGGTCCGTCGCCATGGACATCAAGTACAAGGACGTCGAGGCCGGGGACATCACCACATTCAGCGAGGAGTGCACGCCACCCGTGGAAGCCGCTAATAGAAGGGTCGTAGAGGATATCATCTCACTCGCGGGCTAGCACATGCGGTCGGCGGTAATCCTCGCTGGGGGCTCCTCAAAGCGCCTGGGATACGATAAGGGGCTCAAGGCTCTGGCGGGTAAACCACTGGTATCCTACGCCGTTGACACATTGAGGCCGCTCGTGGACGAGGTGATGCTGGTGGTGGGCTCAGAAGCTCAGCGCCGATCATACCTTTCAATCCTTCCCTCCTCCGCGAAGGTATGCGTTGACATGTACCCGGGCGGCTCACCCCTCGTCGGGCTCATCACCGGCCTCACAGAGGCCCGCGGAGACTACGCGTTCGTCACAGGGTGCGACATGCCCTTCATCAGCCCGGGCCCCGTGGAGCTCCTCTTCAGCAGGGCGGTGGGTCGAGACGGCGCCGTCTTCCTGAAGCCCAACGGCTGGATAGAGCCGCTGCTGGCCGTCTACAGGGTGGACACTTGTCTGCCTGAGGCGACGCGTCTCTACCGGGCTGAGGATCTTCGCATCAGAATGGTGCTGAGGAACCTCAGGGACGTCGCGTACGTCCCCGCGTCATGCGCCGGCGTCGACCCTGAGCTTCTGTTCTTCGACGCGGACACCGAGGAAAGGCTGGCGGCCGCTGAACTTATCGTAAGCCACACCGACAAGTGAAAGTATATACAGATATGTGGGCGTCATTTTTTTATCTTGTTTAGGCTCACTTGATGAGAGCGTCCCTGAGTCGGGCAGCGCTCTCGCCGTCTTCGAGGCCCTCGATGATGGTCACGCCTGAGACAAGTACGCTGCCTCTGACACCCCCGCCGGTGAAGGTTGTGCCCAGCCTCGCCTTCACCTCCGGCTCGTATCCCTGATCCAGTAGACGCTGGTTAACCTTCCCGAGGTCAAGGCACTGGTCCTCATCCGGGGAGAAAATGAAAACTCTCCTACCCTCCCTGCCGCAGACCTCCTCCACGAAGCTGCTCCTCAAGGGAGCCGGCTTCTTTCGTGGTTTATCGCCGCACACGGGGCAAGACTCGACCCTGGACACCTGTATCTTCTCGAAGGAGAGGTCGCTGAGGTCCACGAACAGCAGTTTATCGGCCAGCGCCGGCCGCTGGCCCAGGAGTATCTTCACCGTCTCGCTCACTTGGATGCTAGCGATGATGCCTATGACCGATGGGTGTACCCCTTGGACGGCGCAGCTTGGGAGGTCGGCGTCGTCCACGTTGCCCTGGAAGCACTCGAGGCACGCCGTCTCCCCGGGCAGTATGGTTGACGCGTTGCCCACCTGCATGATGACTCCTCCGTGGACGAAGGGCAGGCCCAGCCTCACGCAGGCCCTGTTCACGGCGTAGCGGGCGTTCATGGAGTCCAGGGCGTCCACGACGACATCCACGCCCCTGATCAGCCTCTCAGCGTTCGCCGGCGTCACCGACAGGGGCACCGCCTCGACCTCGATGAAGGGGTTCAGCTGCCTCAGCCTGGCCTCAGCGGCCTCGACCTTGGGGACACCTAAGACGTTGACGCCGTAGAGGTGCTGCCTCTGCAGGTTGCTAGTCTCCACTACGTCCCTGTCAATGATCCTCAGGGTGCCCACTCCCATGCTGGCCAGCTGGGTGAGTATGGGGCTCCCCAGGCCGCCGGCGCCGACGACGCACACCCTGGACCCCTTCAGCCTACGCTGGCCCTCTACGCCTATCTCCTTCAGAACTAACTGTCTGGAGTAGTACTCGAACTCGTCCTCGGTGAACCCACTGGGAGCTGGACGCGGCATACCTATGATAATGTGCCTCGGTGAATATATTTCACGCTCCGATCGCGGGTCTTTTATCGCTCTCCGACAGGGTTCCACTTGATCTCTTTGTCTGTTCAGGGCGTCAGGGTGGTTAGGCTTAGCCTCGACGGCTCCGCGGAGCCCCGGGACGACGTAGTCGCGCGGGATGTAGCCGTCTGCATATTCGTGAACGAGGAGCCTTACAGAACATTGATAGCCTCGCCGGGTATGGTGGAGGAGTTGGCTTGGGGCCACATATTCACGGAGGGGCTGATCAGCTCTACGGATGAGGTCGAGGGAATGGCAGTCTCGCCCACCCGGGTGGACGTCACCTTGAACAAGCTAGTCGACATCCAGGTGATAAACATGGGGAGGAGCACGCTCCTCACTACGGCCTGCGGCTCCTCCTCAAGAATCCAGGGAGAAGAGGTCAAGCTGAAAAAATTGAAAGGCGCAAGGAAAGTTGACCCTGTTCTCATCCACGACATCATCGGGGCCCTCAACGAGAGAAGCACGGTGTTCAGAGAGACTGGGGGCACCCACTCGGCTCTCCTCTACAGGGAGGGGGAGGGAGTCGTAGCATTCTCGGAGGACGTGGGAAGGCACAATGCATTGGACAAGGTGATAGGTTCGGCGATAATGAGGAAGTTGGCCCTCAACGAGTGCATCCTGGTCTCCAGCGGCCGCCTCGCCGGAGAAATGGTTCTAAAGGCAGCCAAGGCCGGCATCCCTATTATCTGCAGCGTCTCAGCCCCCCTACTCTCAGGGATAAGGATCGCAGAGGCGGCCGGCGTCACCCTCATCGGGTTCGTCAGGGGGCGCAGGATGAACCAGTACTCGTGTCTCTAGGCGACGACGGATCGTTCAGGAACACGGGTTTCAGCTGGTTCCTCCGCGTTCCTCTAATAAGGGCTCCACGAACCCGTATCTGAGCCGGAATGAAGCGGCAAGAGAAGAGCCAAGCCAAGGAACCCGAAACGGGTAAGCCCCAGACGAAGCTCATCATAACGGAGAGGGACTGCCTCCGCGAGCTGTACAAGAAGATACGGTAAAACCTCTTCATTTGAACGTTTTCACACATGATAATATAGCCTAAATGAGTGAAACAACGCCCTGGGCCACTCAGGATGTTTTTTAGGCACGCTCCACGTACCAGATGCTGAAATGGACCTGGAGGCTGGGCTCAAGGAGTTCTTCGGCGAAGGCGAGAAGAAAGTGGTGCTGGTCGGTGTCGGAGAAACCCTCAGAGGAGACGACGGCGTTGGGATAAAGATCATTGAGCTCCTTGAAGAGGTTCCTATGAACAACGTCATGCTGTTGAATACAGGGCCAGTGCCAGAGGCTTTCACGGGGAAGGTGGTGGAGCATAAGCCCACCCATATGCTACTGCTAGACGCCGCCAATTTCCGAGGTGAGCCCGGTGACGTGAAGCTCATAGAGTCGTCGAAGATTGGGGGCCAGACCATATCTACCCACACCCTGCCGCTGACCATATTCATAAGCTACATCGAGAATACGCTTGACGTCAAGGTGCTTCTTCTAGGCGTCCAGCCCAGGAACATCGAGTTCTACTCTGAGATGAGCCCTAAGGTCGCCGAGACAGCCGAAAAGGTCGCTGCCTTACTGGCTAAAATGCTGGGTTAAATGAAGGGGTCCTACTCCTTCTTTTGGGGAGCCTGGGGCGGAGGAGGCGTCCTGTTGAAGTCCAGGATGCAGTCCTTCTTGTTCAGGACCGCCAGCTCGTAGACCGGCGTCAGCCACAGGGCTTCCCTGGGGCACACCTCCTCGCACTGCTGGCAGAAGAGGCACTTTCCCAGGTCTATGAGGAGCCCCGTGCACTTGGGGCCGGGCCCACCCTTCAGGGTTATGGCGAAGCTGGGGCAGACCCTGGCGCAGAGGCCGCAGCCTATGCACTTGTCCCCGTCGTAATCGTGCTTTCCTCTGAGTCCCTCCGGGGGCTCGACCTTCTCGAATGGGTATATGAGGGTCGCAGGCTTCCTGAACGCGTTCTTAAGCAGCTCTCTTTCCATCGCCATACTAGATTACTCCCGACAGGGCCACCACGGCCATGACCTGTAGCACGGCCAGCGGCACTAGGTACCTCCACGCGCCTGAGACCAGCTGGTCGATCCTGAACCTGGCGAAGAGTACGCTCATGTTGCTGAGTATGAGGACGCACAGCGTGGTCTTCAGTATGAACCACACGAACGGAGGCAGGGCGGGGCCGGCCGGCCCTCCCAGGAACAGGCTTGTGAGGAGCGCCGCGGCGAGCACCATCTTCACGTCGTGGCCAGCGTTCAGTAGTGCCAGCTTCTTGCCGCTGTACTCTA
The DNA here is from genome assembly GCA_964485755.1 of uncultured Candidatus Bathyarchaeia archaeon. Taxonomy (GTDB): domain Archaea; phylum Thermoproteota; class Bathyarchaeia; order TCS64; family TCS64; genus RBG-16-57-9. The sequence goes on from CAZAKG010000026.1 coordinate 17,098, forward strand.
CCTGCCACCCGTGGACGATCTCGGTCTCGGCTTCGCTCATGTCGAATGGCCTCATCTCGAGCTCGGCCAGTAGGCAGATTACGTAGATGGCGAACCCTATGAACAGGACCATTCCTGTGACCAGCCCCCACATGTTGGGGGCCGCTAGGAAAGCGGTGACGCTCGCCACCTGCCAGTTCACTATGCTGTTTATGCTGAGGCTCCGCGCTAGGATGGCTGGGCTTATCGCCACGAGGCTCAAAGGTATCTCGTATGCTAGCATCATGAAGGCGACCCTGGTGGCGCCCACGGCTCCGAAGAGGTTGCCGCTGCTCCACCCGGCTAGGAAGATGGCGAGGACGACTATGCTCATGAGGAAGAGAACCATGATCAGGTCTCCCTCGAAGCTCGCCACCGGCTCCCAGCTCCAGAGGTTCGTGATGCTCTGGATTGGTATCAGGAACGTCGCGGCTAACGGTAGTGCGAATATGAAGAGGGGCGTGAAGTCGAAGACGGGTTTGTTGGCGGCTGCAGGCGTTATGTCCTCCTTGACTAGGAGCTTGATGAAGTCGGCCAGGGGCTGAAGTATGCCCTGCCACCCTGTGTGAAGTGGGCCCTGTCTGTTCTGGAGGCGGGCCGCCGCCTTCCTGCTCACCCACTGGGAGAAAAGGCTGTACACCAGTATGAACAGGAGCCCCGGGAACACCAGGGTCGATATCAGTGTAGTGACTAGGCTGCTCATTTCTTGTACCACTCCAATCCGTGTCTGCGGAGCTGCTCCCCGTCCCACGCCCAGCTTTTGTCCTTGCCCTCGTCGTAGAAGGCCATCCTGTCTGTGCAGCTGAAGCAGGGGTCGATGCCCGCCAGGACGATGGGTATGTCGGCTATGTATCCGCCCTTGAGACGCTCCACGACGGACGGGATGTTTGCCAGGGTCGGGGCCCTGATCTTGTGCCTGTAGGGCATGTTCCTGCCGTCGCTTATTGTGTAGTGGATCAGCTCGCCGCGCTGAGCCTCCACAATGTACGCGGCCTCTCCTTCCTGGATCTTATTCAGAGGGTTGAACTTCGTAGTGATCTCCCCGTCAGGGATGTGGTCCAGGACCCACTTGCATATTTTAACCGACTCCAGGGTCTCCAGGACCCTGACGAGTACCTGCCCGAGGACGTCTCCGTTGTCCACGTGGATGTGCTCGAAGGGTATCTCGTCGTAGAGGAGGTACGGCGCCGTCTTCCGTGTGTCGCAGGGGACTCCGCTGCTCCTCGCGTTGGGACCCACGCCGCTGAGTCTTATCATATCCTCCTTGCTGAGGTATCCGACGCCGATGGCGCGGTCTAGGATGGTCTGCTCAGTGGACGCCACCTTGATGTAGTAGTTGGTGCGCTCGGCCAGGGCGTCCAGCGTCTTGTGCCACTTGGGGAACTTGTCTTTCTGGATGTCCCTGCGGACCCCTCCCACCGTCGGGATGGCGTAGTTGACCCTGTTGCCGCTTATCTCCTCCAGGAGGTCCATGACGAGCTCGCGGTCGCGCCACACGTAATAGAACATGGTGTCGAACCCTATCTCGTGGGCGGCTACGCCGAGCCACAGGAGGTGGCTATGGATGCGCTCCAGCTCGTGGAAGAAGACCCTGATGTACTTGGCGCGCTCAGGTATCTGTATGCCTCCCGCCTCCTCCACGGCCCCCGTGTAGGCTGTCTGGTGGGCGTTGCTGCAGATGCCGCAGACTCGCTCGGTGATGTAGAGGTTCTGGACGTAGTTGCGGGCCTCCATGGCCTTCTCTATGCCCCGATGGTTGTACCCGATCCTGGGCTCCACGTCCACCACTGTCTCGCCGTCCACGGTGAAGTAGAAGCTGGTGGGCTCCTTGAGGGCCGGGTGCTGAGGCCCAATGGGTATAACGAACTGTCGGTCACTCATCTTTTCCCCACCTCTTACCGTCCACCTTCTCGCGGAGGGTCTGGATGTCCCACTCCTTGCGCAGGGGGTGGACTCCCTCGGGCCAGTCGTAGGCCAATATGAGCCTCTTTGGGTCGGGGTGCCCCTCAGGGAACACGCCTAGAAGGTCGTTTACCTCCCTCTCGTAGAGGATCGCCCCGTTGAGGATGTCCGTGATGCTGGGGACCTTGGGGTCGTCCTTGGGGACAGGCACCTTGAGGTTGAGGTTGAAGCCCCCGCTGCGTAGGTGGTAGACCAACTCGTAGCGGTCCTTCATGTCCACGCCCGTGATGGTGATGATGTGGACGAAGCCGTGGCTCTCCTTCAGGTACTTCACAGCGTCCCTCAGCTTCTCCCGCTTGACGGTGGCGAAAGCCTTGTACAGCCGCGGGTTCTTGGTGTCGTAGACGCTGTCCTCGCCGAGCTCGTTCACGAGGTCCTTCACAACCTTGATCTGTTCTTCGATGCTCATTCACTTTTCACCTCAGTACCCCGCGCTCACGAGGAGCTTCACGACGCCGTCCAGGATGGCCTCCGGCTTGGGAGGGCAGCCCGGCACGAATGCGTTCACAGGGATGACCTTGTCCACGCCCTCCATGACGTTGTAGCAGTCCTGGAAGACGCCTCCGCTGATGGCGCAGCTGCCCACGGCCACCACGAACTTCGGCTCAGGCATCTGGTCGTATATCCTCTTTAGCCTGTCCCTGATCTTCCTCGGGACCGAGCCCGACACCACCATGACGTCGGAGTGCCTGGGCGTCCCCTTGATGAGCCCACCGAACCTCTCCACGTCGAACCTTGGTGTAAGGACGGCGACGACCTCGATGTCACACGCGTTACAAGCCCCGGCGTTGAAGTGGATGAGCCACGGTGAACGTGTCCTGGCCCATGTCAGTATGCTCATCTTATGGCCTCCACTTGGCGTTGAGAATGATTATGGAGATCAGGCTGGCACCAGCATAGAATAGGGGCAGCAGGATGTTGACGGGGTTGGCGATCGTGGTCGCGAGCACGAACCCCAATACGTCGAATATCATGAAGTACACCGCGTAGATGAAGAAGTTCTCCGCGTTCACCCTAACCTTCGTTGGTTGCACAGGTTCTCCACATGCGTATGGGGCCAGCTTCCCCTCGGTGTCGGGGCTCTTCGGAGCGTACTCGTTACCAAGAGCGACAATGATCAACCCGACAACCAAGGAAAGCCCCACAACTAGAGTAAAACTACTAAGACCTGCCAGCAAACCTTGGTCCCTCAACATAGCGTTTTATTGGTGCATATAAAGATTTACGGCGGATAAGATTATTCCCTGATTTAAGAATACATGGACATCCAGGGGCCCATTTGTGTTATATTTTGTTATTTTTCATTCTTTACCGTAACTCCATATTTTTAGAGGAATGCTCTTTTTTTTGGCTGATCAGCAGCGAAATTTTTATAGTGATAGCGATCATAGGATAGCGATTCAAGATTAGGGGAGTTGTACGTGGCGTCAGAAGTAGTTCAAGTTTTACTCATTGCCGCAGCCCTAGTCTTCGCTTTCATGGCCGCTGGACTCAAGGACATACTGTACGCCGCCCTAAGCCTGGGCGGGATGGCCATTTGCCTAGGGGGCCTCTTCTGGACCCTTAACGCGCCGTACGTTGCCTTGTTCCAGATGCTCATCTATGGCGGAGCTGTGGTTGTCCTCTTCGTCTCTGTTATAATGTTCGTGAGGAGTGGTGAAGGATGAGTGCAGAGAAGACTAGCCTTTACGCTGGTATCGTCATAGTCGTCCTCATCTTCGGAGCCCTCATGCTGGTCCTGATCAATGAGCCGTTCCCCAGCTCCAGGCTGGTGCACAGCGAGTTGATCCCGACACAGCCAGGGTCACAGATCGGAGGCGCGATGAGCGGGTTCCTCTGGGACTTCAGGGGAATGGATCTGTTATTCCAGACACTAATCCTGTTCACGACAGCCATCTGCTGTCTGGCAATGCTGAGAGAGGAGATACGGAAGTAAGATGAACGCAGTTGTTTTACTCGGCTCGGCTTTCGTGTTGTTCGCTGTGGGGCTGTACTGTGTGTCCAAGCGAAACATGATACGCATACTTCTGGGGATCGAGATAATCCTCAACTCCGGCAACCTTGTGTTCATATACTTCGCGTCAAGTAACCCCGGACTGGGCGTGGTTGACCCCATCGGCCAGTCTGTGGTCTTCATGTCGATAGTAACCGGAGGAGCAGTGATGGCCATGGGCCTATCTCTCATAGTTAACGCGTACAAGCAGTTCAAGACAACCGACTCCCACGAACTAAGGAGGCTGAAGTGGTGATACCCACAGCCCTCTACTACCTGTTCGCGCCTCTGCTGGTCGCCCTCGTGAGCGTGTTAGCGGAGAGAATGGGCTCCCCCAAGCTGAGGAGCGTATTCTCCATCCTAGCTAGCGTCTGGGGGGTCGCCTCCGTGTATCAGCTATACAATATGCTTCAGTCCTCTCCTGGTAAGATCCTCTTAATCACCCTCGGCGGGAACCCGCCCCTGGCTGCGTGCCTGGAGATCGATGCGTTAAGTATCTACGTTGCCTTCAGCGCCGCCCTCCTAGGGTTCTTCGCCAACGTGTACAGCTTCAGTTACATGAGCCACGACACTAGGTTGACGGAGTACTACACGCTTCTCCACGCCCTCGTGGTGGGAATCATAGGGGTGGCCCTCGCGGGGGACCTGTTCACGCTGTTCATCTTCTGGGAGGCTATGGGCATATCAAGCTACGCTCTGGTCTCCTTCAGGAAGGATACTCCTGGGCCCATAGAGGCGGGATTCAAGTACATGATAATGGGCAGCGTCGGCAGCACGATCCTGTTCTTCGGGGCCGCCCTGCTCTACGGGATGACGGGCACGCTTAACCTGGCTCAGATGAGCTCAGTCCTCCGGGGGCATGCCACGAGCCCCTGGCTGTACATAGTCTTCGCCATGCTGATCGTCGGGTTCGGCGTAAAATCCGCCATAGTGCCCATGCACACCTGGCTGCCTGACGCCCACCCTGAGGCGCCGAGCCCCATCAGCGCCATGCTGTCGGGCATAGTCATCGAGACGGGCCTCTACGCCATGGTCAGGGTGCTGTACCTGCTATTCGAGCCGAGCTTCTTCACGTTGCCCATGATGATCCTGGCCATACTAACCATGAGCGTTGGGAACATCATGGCCCTGCTTCAGACCGACCTGAAGCGCCTGCTGGCCTACTCCAGCATCGCCCAGATAGGGTACATGCTGATAGGCGTGTCCACGGGTCTAAGCATCGGCCTCCTCGGGACATTCATGCACGTGTTTAACCACTCCCTGATGAAGGGGATGGCCTTCCTCGCCGCGGGCAACATCGTGCACGAGACAGGGACCAGAGACCTCAACGAGATGAAGGGCGTCGGGAGGATGATGCCAATAACGACGTTTGCCATCACCATAGCGTTCCTGGGCCTAGGCGGCGTACCCGGAACCAGCGGGTTCATCAGCAAGTTCATACTGTTCAACGCCTCGCTGGGCGCAGGCATCCCCATACTGGCAGTCGTGGGCGTCCTCAACAGCACATTGAGTATGGCATACTACCTGAGGGTGGTCATGACTCTCCTCGACGGCAAAGCGCCGGTGGGCATGGCGGTGAAAGAGGCTCCGCTGACGATGGCGGGCGTCATACTAGTAATGTCCATACTCGTCATCGCCCTCGGGCTTTACCCCAGCCCCATAATGGGCATCTCGACCGATGCCTCTGAGGCCCTGATTAAGGGCCTCGTCAACTACATAGGAGCTGTTCTAAGATGAGTGCACTAGAGACATTCCTAGAGTACCCTGGGCCGTTCCTCACGTGGATGCTCCCAATCATTGGGGCGATAATGATGCCCATCCTTGGGAAGATAAACCACAAGCTGAGAGACTACGGAGCGGTCCTGTTCGCGTTCTCGGCCGTGCTTGCCGCGGGAACCATGATACCGTACCTGTTCAATGGTCACCCGCCCGGGGACATCAAGCTCTTAACCTGGTTAACTCTGCCCAACGGCACTCCCCTGGAGTTCGGAGTACTAGTTGACCCCCTAAGCATAATCATGTGTAACGTTGTGGCCCCCATAAGCTTCCTCATCGTGGTCTACTCCACGTCGTACATGCACGGGGACCCCGGACTCGACAGGTACTGGTTCCTGTTCCTGTACTTCATCGGAAACATGCTTCTTCTGGTCATGGCCAACAACATCATCATGACGTTGATAGGCTGGGAGGGCGTAGGCATCTGCAGCTACGGCCTCATCGGCTACTACTACAGGGACCAGAAGGAAAGGTGGCTGGGCGGTCCACCCCCCACCAAGATGTTCCCCCCAAGCCACGCCGGCATGAAGGCCTTCGTGGTCACGGGGATCGGCGACGTGCTGCTCCTGGCGGGCGTCTTCATAGTCTACCAGTACGCAGGGACCTTCAACTACGTGGAGCTCATCACCCACTCAGAGGAGTGGTTGGCAAACATGGCCCACGTGCCCGGCCTCGTGGCTTTGATGAGCGTCCTCCTCCTTGGAGGGCCAATCGGCAAGTCCGCCCAGTTCCCGCTGCACGAGTGGCTCCCCGAGGCCATGGCGGGCCCCACAACCGTGTCAGCTCTCATCCACGCCGCCACCATGGTCAAGGCTGGCGTTTATCTGGTGGCCAGAATGAGCCCCATCTTCTACATAGGGACATGGACTCTCCACCTTCCCGAAGCACAGGTGTACTTTATCGCCATAGCCATAGTGGGCGCATTCACATGTTTCCTGGCCGCAAGCCAAGCCCTCGTGGCTTTGGAGTTCAAGAAGATACTGGCCTACTCGACCGTCAGCCAGATCGGCTACATGATGATGGGCTTGGGGCTGGGCGGTTTCTCCGAGGATGCCTACATCGTCGGACTGACCGCGGGGGTGTATCACCTGGCCAGCCACGCGCTGTTCAAGGCTTCACTCTTCCTAGGCGCAGGGGCGGTGATCCACGCGGTTGAGAGCATCTACATCTTCGACATGGGTGGACTGAAGAAGCACATGCCCAAGACCTACTGGCTCATGGTCCTAGCCACTCTAAGCCTATCAGGTATCCCGGTGTTCAGCGGGTTCTGGAGCAAGGACGCCGTATTCATCTCTGCATTGGTGGCGGGTACGCCCCTCGCCTACGCGTTGCTGGCGGTGGCCGTCCTCAGTGCGGCCATGACCTTCGCCTACAGCATCAGGTACATAAGCAGGGTCTTCAGGCACGATGAGAGCAATTTCATCAAGGACCTTGAGCACCACGGCCACCACGTCCACGAAGCCCCCACAGTCATGTGGGTGCCCATAGCGATCCTGGTGGCCCTGTTCTGCGCAGTAGGGCTGCTGGGTTTCGCGGGCCTGTTCAACCAGGGCCTGAACCCCGAGATATTCATAGAGGAGCAGATGCACCACATGGTCGAGGCCATACTGCCCCCCGAGGTAGCTGAGCACCTACACGTGCCCCACGTAGGTAGCTCGACCAAGCTCGTCGGCGTAGGGCTGAGCGCGGTCGCTCTAGCCATCGGCGGGTACCTGGGCTACAACTTCTACTGGGCACGCAAGTGGGACCCCTGGGCCTGGGTGCAGGCGAGCCGCATGCGAGCCATCACCCACAGCTTCCTCTGGAACAGGTGGTACATGAACCCGGTATACTATAGGGTCTTCGTGGACGGCACACTCGCCCTGAAACAGGTACTATACGACAACATCGAGGCAAAGGTGCTCATCCCCCTCAGCGACTTCGTGGCTAAGACGTCCCAGGCGGTCAGCGATACACTATACGTCGCCGTGGAGGAGAGAGCCGTCTTCGGGAT
>CAZAKG010000027.1:0-24481 GCA_964485755.1 uncultured Candidatus Bathyarchaeia archaeon
AGGCCTGAGCACCCCCCAGTGGACCACCCCCAGTCCCAGGAAGAAGGATAGAACCCACAAGGTCGAACGCGCAAACCTCCCCCTATCCTCCATGAAGACGACGCCCACAAAGCACATGAACAGCGAGGCAGCCGAGACCCCCAGATCCACGCTGTACAGGCAGTAGAACAGGGGCACTGACGCCAGCAGGACCCCCCACCTGCCGGCCAGGAAGTTCACCGCCGCCCACAGCACCGCCAGCGCCAACATGGGCACCACCAGGCTGAACCCCAGATCGAAGTACAAGAACCTCGTCTTCCTCTCAATCATGGGGTAGTACCTCACCCCGAAGTAGTCCAGCAACTGCAGCACCCCAAATATCAACTGGAAGGTAAGGACCAGCGGATACGCGTAGCCCCGGAGCTCTTCGAGACGCAAACCAGAAAAGAGAAAGACCCCAAGCCTATAAAACACTAAGGAGCGCCCAACAAACACTGGACCCAACGACACCACGAACCGGAGCCAAGGCAACGTACCGCCCGTCGCAAAACGCAGGAAGACACACCAAATGGATCCTCATAAGAACGCCGTCCACTCCACGGTAACATCGCACATCCAGCACACCAGACACGGCGCAGCGGAGACCCTATGTGCTAAAAAGGTAGGGGGGTATCGTCTATTGACGCATTTTTCTACCATTAGACAGGATACTCATATAAATGAGACAGAGCGAGCCCAAGCGCCCCTGATGAGTCAGCGTGAAAAAACGTAGGGGGGTACCGATTATAGGACCTGAAAACCTCCTAAAATCAAGGTCCCAGCACAAGAGAGACAGACGATCACAGCACCAAGAAAATAACTGTTTGCTGTCACCCCTACTCATTGCGTTTAACCATGCTGACGATAATTCTCCTGAAAGCTGCCTACATCATGACACGGGGTGATACCTAACCCTGATGCGGCCCAGCAGCGGCATAATCCTGGATATCTCCGGATGGCCCTCATGACACGTGAAAAGACGGCGGCGCCGACTAGACGGCACACATCTAACTCCACAATGTCCTAACGATGAGGGGCACACTCAGAGTCTGAGTTCCAAGTCTTTGACCTGGGCGCAGTTCACGTCGAGTTCTCTGGCCCTCCTGAGGGGACGCTCATCTTCTGTCATGAGAGCCAAACCGGTGCTCCTTGCGGCGTGCAGGTAGGCTGAGTCGTAGAAGCTCAGGCCTCCGTCGAAGGCTATCTCCATGGTGTCGATGAGACCCTCTAAGCCTTCGACCTTCGTGACCTCCATCAACGCCGTCAAGTAGTAGGCCTGTTCTACAGCGTCCAAGGCCGCCGATTTATCCGATCCATTGATGAACTTGCTGACTTTCCATATAGCGTTACCGACCTCATACATTGTCATGTCGAGCAGGTCAAAGCGCGCGCAGATTTATCAGATGACGCTGCATCTTATTCGCCGTGAAGGTTTCTCCCGAGGGCCCCATGAGGTTGCCTACGGTAAAAAATATACAATGATCAAAATTACTCCCACTCGGCCATTTGGGAACTACATTAATATATGGGGAAAACCCATTCAATGGGGATATATATGGAAGTGGAGGTTAAGAGGGTGGATTCCCAGGGACGCGTCTCACTCCCGCCTGACTGGAGGCGGGAAATGCTAGGGGAAAACGCCGAGGTGTATATCCTGAGGGAGGGCGAGAACCTGGTGGTGAAGCCTAAGCGTCAGCCAAATCTCACCGCGTACTTCGACTCCATCACCGTCGATATCAATCCTGATGATTTCAGGGACCCGCACCGCCTCCGTAAAGCCTTACTAGAGGTTTGACCCTTGAGGTTCCTGGACTCATCGACCTTCCTATACGCCTACATCAAGCCCAGGCAGCAGCCACCGCCTGAGGTGGCGGATGATAAGCGGAGAGCGCAGGATATAATTAGGAGGATCCAGAACGGGGAGCGCGTCGTAACGACAGTGGTTCACGTCTCTGAGATCGCGAACATCCTTGAGGCGAGAGCATCACTAGAGGACGCTAGGTCAATCATCTTGGCGGTTCTCAGTTTAAGCAGCATAACAATTGCTGCGGTTGGCTCAGATCGTTATGTTAGGGCGATTCAGGAGGCGGAGATACGGGGCATCGGGATCAATGACGCTTTAGCCTACACCTTTATGATTGAAACGGGGGTCCATGAGGTTTACAGCTTTGACAAACACTTCGATGCACTCCCTGGGATAACAAGGCTATGGGAGTGATCTCAGGAGCAGCTGCGAAGCTACGTCGACTAAGTGTTTGATGGCGCGCGCTGGGTAACTACCCTTTTCATAGATACATAACAGGATAAACTGATTCACCACCTTGGTCTCTGAAAAGATTGGATAAAAGGTGTCTAGACGACCAGTGTCGTCAGGGTAGAGCTGACCTTGTCCAGGCGCCTTATCCTTGTGCCGATGACGTCCTTCAGATCCTGCATGTTCTCCGTCTGGACGCGGGCGACGATGTCGTAGACGCCGTAGACAAGGTAGGCCTCCTTCACCTCAGGGATCTCCTTGAGCTTCGCATGCACCGCGCTCTCTTCACCCGTCTCCGCGTTTATCAGGACGAAAGCCGTAGCCATAATGGGCTCACCGGCATAAAACGGGTGAACAGTCGTATAAAAAACGGCTGATCAGCGTATCCTAGGCTGGATACGCCGTCCCAAGCCCCTTGAGGGCTGCCGGGTACACAGGCAAAACCTGTTAATTTAGTCCCCATCCCCCCTTAAATGTTCAAGTTTGACGCATAATTACCTGCCTTTCTAGAGCAGGGCTGTCTGCAGACATGGATCATGATCATTAAAGGATCTCTCTATGTCTCCGCCGCGGTAGACTTCACGCACCCTTGAATGATTTAATATCTCACCCGACAATATCATTGTGGTGATCGCATTGGGTATGAGGTCCGCTAAGAACAAGCCGCTTACTAAGAAGGAGAGAGAGGAGAAGAGAAAGAAGCATAAGGAGAAGAAAGCCGAGAGGTAGCCCCAAGGGCCCCAACGTGGCTCTTTTTGACCTAGGAGTTACACTGTTTTATGCTGGGGTCGTCTCCGGCCATCACCACATGGCAACCACCTTTAGTTAGTATCCCGGTGTGTTTCGACTAGACTAATCACTCCCTTGTAATAGCTTTATAACAAATCCCGCGTCTCCATGTCTTATGGGCTCCAAAGTATTCGCCTGGAGGGTCCGCTTCATAGCCTTCGCGTCGGGGGCGGCTGTCATGGGGGTGGAGCTTATGGCCAGCAGGCTCTTCGCGCCGGCCTTCGGCGACAGCGTGTTCGTCTGGGGCAGCCTCATAGGAGTGATTATGCTGGCTCTTGCGGCCGGCTACTGGCTGGGGGGTCGGAGGGCCGACAAAAACAGCAGCTACCACGAGCTCTCCAACATCGTCCTGGCGTCGGGGGTCTTCGTCCTCGCCATACCGTGGGCGGCCCCCTACGTCCTCGAACTCATAAGGCGCACTGGGCTAGGGGACGTCTACGGTCCCCTACTGGCCTCTACGCTACTGCTCACAGGGCCGACGGTTCTACTCGGGATGGTGAGCCCCTACGCTGTGAGACTGTCCGCGGGTGATGTAGTCAGCATCGGCTCCGTGTCGGGGGGCCTCAGCAGCGTAAACACGGCGGGCAGTATATTCGGGACCTTCTTCACTGTGTTCGTCCTCATACCCGTCTTCGGGACCCGCGAGATCATAACCAGCCTGGGCGTGCTGCTCGTGTTCGTGTCCCTCATCGGAAGGGACCTGAGGGATAAACTGTTCCTGATACTTGTGGTGGGGCTCCTCTTATTGCCCGAGGCGCTGGTGGGGGGCAGGCTGAGGGTGCTGGGGGGCACGGTAGTCTACAGGAGGGAGACCCCCTACAGCACGCTGACAGTTGTGGACAACGCGGGGGCCGGGGTCAGGTACATGTTCCTGAACGACATGGCTCACAGCCTAATGTACCTCAACGGCTCAACTAAGGCCGCGGCCCGCTACACGGACTACTTCAACCTGGCTTTCGGCTTCAACCCGGGCATCACCGACGTGCTGTTCATCGGCGGCGGAGGCTTCTCAGGGCCCAAGCAGTTCCTGGAGCAGTACCCCTGGGTGAACGTGGACGTCGTGGAGATCGACCCGTACGTCGTCGAGGCCGCCTACGAGTACTTCCATGCGCCCAGAGACGAGCCGCGTCTACGCGTCTACACCATGGACGGCAGGTCCTTCCTGGACCAGGCAGGATCCTACGACCTGGTCGTGCTGGACGCCTACAGCCACACCTACGTTCCCTTCCACCTCATGACCCTCGAGTTCCACCAGCTCCTGAGGCGGCACATTAACCAAGGAGGCGTCCTGGTGTCCAACCTGATAGGCAGCTTCGTGGGGGACACCTCCGAGCTACTCTGGTGCGAGGCGGAGACCGTCGCACAGGTGTACCCCAACGTGCACCTGTTCTCCACGTACAACGCCTCCGAGGCCGTGGTTATGAATATCGTGATGGTGGCGTCGAGCGACCCCGAGCCCATCACGGCTGAGGCGTTCAGTGGTAACATATTCTCGGCGCTTGAAGCCCCCCGTAGAGTCTTAGGCTACTTCAAGACGCTCTACTCTGGGATGCCCTTCGGTAGACGGATGGTCCTGGTGGACAACTATGCCCCTGTGGACACCCTCCTTAACCCGGTCACCCTGACCAACTACGAGGAGTCAGGCCAGTTGAGAGAGGCGTCCCTCATCAACCCCTACGCGTTAGCCGGGCTCTGGGCCTTGTCGATGGTTATGGTGTACATGGCTTCGTCCTTGTTGACGAAGCAGAGCAATCCTGCGGTGCGCGCGTCATAGGGCATCTATTATCTTCCTCTTAGGTGGCTGATCAGCTCTTTGAGGGTTAAGGCTACCGCCGTGAGGGCTGATACCCCGTCAAGGCCAGGTACACAGGTTCGTCTTCCATGCCTCCGTAGATGGTGTAGGCTACCACGTACTCGTCCCCTTCGAGGCTAGGTAGACGTATTCGTGATCCATATCTCCACCTTTTGCCTCGACCAGGGCGCTGAACTGGTTTATTGTGTCATGTCCTTGTAGGTGATTATCGTACCGTCGTTCTCCCGCACCGCCTCCAGGGTGCTCTCCACGAGCGGGTAGCCGCCTAGATCAGAGTATGTTACCGTGATGGTTGACTCTGGGTCGCTGCTCCCGGTCTGCGTGACCTCCAGTCCGAAGGCGTCCCAGAGGATGATTATGCTTGTGTAGACGGTGTAGAAGACCAGCGCCAAAACCGCGGAGGCCGCCATCATAGCGCATCTTCTTCCGTTCATGGCTTCCACTGTGTAGTCTTTGAGCCGTTTAGACCTCGTGTGGTTAAAAAAGGTGGTAGGGGAAGGAGGGATTAGCTTAATCTATCGTCATTATGGTCGTGTACACTGCCGGCAGCTGCCTCTCGATGGTCAGCACCGCGCCCATGGAGGGCCTCAGCTCGATCCTGAACTCCTCGTATGGGTGAGCGTACACGTCGGCCCCTGAGGGGTCCATTTCAGCCGCGTCTATTGCAGTGAAGTCAACTGTGACCCTGACCTTCTCACCAGTCTCGAGCAGCCTGTCGCCGTCGCTGTTCACGCCCTTGATGGTCATGATAGTGCCGTTACTAGCGTAAATCTCGCCGTGGCACCTCACGTTAGTGTAGGTAGCCACCATCTTGTCGTCGCTCATGTCCACTGGCTCATGGCCCTGGCTCAGCTTCAGGTAGAAGGTTGCCTTCTCAAGCCTGACATCGGCCTGGGCCCCGCCCGTGTTGCCGAACTGGGCGATGAGGCCGCTGTCCATGAGGATAGATGAACTCGCCTCAGCCATACCCGAGCTGATCACAGACTGCGCCTTCTCCGCCGTGAGGAAGCCCATGTTTAGCACGACGAACGCGAAGGCGGCCGCCGTGATAACGAAAGCTACCAGGATGATAGCCGTCTCTAGACCCGTCATGCCTCGTCTATTGTGCAAAGTGTTTATTCACCTTCGCCGATGGCGTCGCCGAGACGGAAGATACGCTTGTGTAAGTGGACAGGGGAGACACACAGCATGTGATCATAATTAATCAGGTTGTGGAGGCGCACAATACAATGTTTGGTGAACGAGAGTTGCAGTGATCATAGGCGACCGGTGCCGGCTAAAAACAATAAAAAATAGGAGGGTTTTCCTGCGAATGATTATACGGCGCTATGCGCACAGCGCGCGACTACACCATTCTCTGGATCACGGACTCGAACAAGTCACGTGAACGTGGAACGTCCTCGGCGTATCTCCGAGGATCTACGCCGTTGACGATCTTCAAGACGCGGTACAGTGACTCGGTGGACAGCTGTGGCTCCGAGATCACTGTTCTATCTTTGTTTTCCACGAAGACTTCACCTGAGAGGCGTCTATTTAAACACCGTGGAAACCCGGTCTCTACTAACAATACGTATCCATACACTACAGATTCTAGGAAACAGCCCTCTACGGGATACGCTAGAATCTCAATGCATGGTTCCAATACACGACAACGGTGTTGTGAACACTGGTGGCTGTGCCTCGATCCTGATAAATTCATGGACAACCACAGCATAACCATGTTTAACTTAACCAAGGATCAGATGGCTAGGGCTAAGGCCGTCCACGGGTCCTCGCTAGTCGTGGACACCCACAACGACACCGTACTCCACCTCATCAAGGCGCCCCCATTCTACACCTCGGGCTCGGAGCCGCTCCCGCCCCGGAGGACGCTGGGCGAACGATCGGGGCACGGGCAGATCGATATACCGCGCATACGGGAGGGCGGGGTGGACTGCCTTCTCTTTGCTATGTACGTCAGCCCCCTGTATGTGGCGCGGCTGCGCCGCCTGGTCCAAATGCTGGACGCGTTCCACGCGGAGCTCGAGAAGAACCCGGACCAGATAGCTCTCGCCACCAGCCACCGCGAGATCATTAAAGCCGTTAAAGAAGGTAAGGTCGCAGCGGTGATCACCATCGAGGGTGGGGAGCCCCTGGAGGGTAGCATAGAGGCATTGAGGACAGCGTACAGGCTTGGGGTTAGGAGCATGACTCTCACACACTTCCCCAGGAACGAGTTAGGAGACGGCTCAAGCGCCGACTCGGGCAGCCACCTGACGGAGTTCGGTCGAGAAGTGGTCCAGGAGATGAACAGGCTCGGCATGATCGTGGACGTGAGCCACATCAACCAGACTGGGTTCTGGGACGTCCTGGAGCTCACAGAGGACCCTGTCATCGCCACCCACAGCAACTGCAAGGCCCTCTGCGGCCACCACAGGAACCTCACCGACGACCAGATCAAGGCTCTAGCCGAAAACGGGGGAGTCATGAACCTCAGCTTCTGCGGTGGCTTCATCAAGGATGGCGTAGGCTTCGGCGACCCTGAGGCCCTCAAGAAGGTCACGGTGGACGACTGGCTCGACCACCTAGACCACGCCGTGGGGCTCGTGGGCACTGGCCACGTGGGCATCGGCAGCGACCTGGACGGAGGCTGCGGGTTCCCGGGCCTCGACGACGTGTCGCAGTTCCCGACGCTCACGGAGGGCATGGTGGCCCGCGGCTACTCGGACAGCGATATAGAGAAGATACTGGGGGCCAACGACCTCAGGGTCTTCAAGAGAGTCCTTACGTGACGCCGCTGAGCATCCTCTTCAATTCTCATTAATGGTGCCATTAATCGCGAGCTAATGCATGTGCAAGTAAACGGGGTTCACGTGAGCCACATAGAGCCGATCACGACACCTGAGATACTCTGATGAGCCTAAACGCGGCGGGACGATTTGCTGCTAATTCAGCCTACGGTGCGTGAGGCTTCGCTCGGCTGCTCTACCCTATGACGCCCTCTATGTACTCCTTCGTCCGGGTGTCGGTGGGCTGGGTGAACATTCTGTGCGCTGGCCCATGCTCGACGAGCTCACCCATGTACATGAACAGCACGTAGTCGCTGATCCTCTTTGCCTGCCGCAGCGTGTGAGTCACGAAGAGTATGCTGTACTCCCTCTTCAGGCTCATAAGCTGGTCCTCCACGTGCTTAGCTGAAACGGGGTCAAGGGCGGACGTGGGCTCGTCGCAGAGCAGCACCTCGGGCTCCACAGCGAGGGCTCTGGCGAGGCTCAGCCTCTGCTGCTGGCCGACGGATAGGCGGTTGGCTGGCTCACGCAGCCTACCCTTCACCTCCTCCCAGAGCCCGGCCATGCGCAGGCACCGCTCAACGTTAACCGCCGTGTCCTTGCCTTCTAGCCCGTGCATCCTAGGGCCGAAGGCGACGTTGTTGTATATGGACATAGGTAGAGGCGTGGGGACCTGACCGATCATACCGACCCTCTTCCTAAGCTCTATCACGTTGTACTCGGGGTTGTTGACGTTGACGCCATCCAAGATTATCTCTCCCGACACCTTGGCCTCGGGGTTAAGCTCCACGAGCCTGTTGAAGCTCTTCAGCAGCGTCGTCTTACCACAACCTGAGGGCCCCAGAATGGCCGTCACCCCTCTACGCGGGATGTCCACGTTGATGTTCTTCAGCGCGTTAAGCTGCCCGTAGCTGACGTTCAGGTTCCTGACTTTCAGCACCGGTTCATCGTAATCCAATCAAGTCACCTGTTAATGTACCTCATCAATCTCTGTGAGCCCCACCTAGAGGCGAGACTCAGGGTTAGGACTATCACTAATAATATTATTCCTGAGGCGTAAGCCCTCTGCTGCACCTCGGGCATGGGGGTAGCCAGCTGGAAGAACACCGCCAGGGGCAGCGTCGCGGCCTGGTCGCCCAAGGAAGCCGGGATGTTGTCCGTGTAGCCGACTGTAAGCAGCACAGCGGCCGCGTCCCCTATTGCTCTGCCGAAGCATAGCAGCACAGCTGAGAGGACCCCGGGGAGGGCCTGCCTGGTCACGACCTTCGTGGCGACCTCCCACCGGGTAGCCCCTAGCGCGTAGGTGGTCTCCCTGAGCCTCTGAGGCACCTTCTTCAGGACCTCGTCGATGGCCCGCGTCATGAGGGGGAACTCGAAGAGAGTCACGGCGACGATGCCGTATAGAAGACTGGCTCTGGCCCTGAGGACGATCATAATGGTGAAGACGAAGGCCCCGTATACGATGCTCGGGACCCCGCAGAGAACGTCCAGGACGCGTCTGTAGTAGCTCGCCGTCCTAGTGTCGCCACACACCTCAGTCAGGTAGAAGGCGACCGGGAGCCCAAGCAGGAGTGATAGAGCCGTCGCGCCCGTGGCCAGGTAGAGGGACCCCACTATGGCGTTGAGAATACCTCCCTCCTTCCCCATGTAGTAGCCGCCCTTGGGCGTCTGGGTAATCATCTCTACGCTGAGGGCTGGGAGGCCCTTGAAGGTGACTGATGCGAAGACGGCTAACAGGCTGCCCACAACCAGCGCCGTCGATAGAATCATCAGGCCCCTGAAGAAGGTCTCCTCGACGGCGCTCGGCTTCATTGCTGCAGCCTCGCTACCCGTCTAGGCAGGGTTCTAGCCAGAACGGTGAACCCGGCCACCACCAGCAGAAGCAGGAGGGCCGCGAACATGAGGGCCGAGTCGTAGAGGGGGAGGGACATCATCTCCCCGTAATTGTTGGCTATGAGGGACGGCAGCGGGTACGCCGCGTCGAACACTGTCCTGGGGGCCTGGGCGACGTTCCCCACGACCATCAGCACAGCCATGGTCTCACCTATCGCCCTCGTGAAGCCGAGGATGACGGAGGCCAGCACGCCCACACTGGCCTCCTTAAGGACGACGTGCTTAACCGTCTGCCACCTCGTGGCCCCAAGAGAGTAAGCTGTCTCCCTGAGGCCACGGGGGACCGCCCTGAGGACCTCCTCGGCCACAGATATTATGAGAGGGAAAACCATGATCGCCAGCACGACGCCCGCCGACAGCACGCAGTAACCCGTCGTGTTTACGCCGAACATGGGGGCGACGCGGTACCTCACGGCGGGGACGACGAAGGAGACCCCCCAGAGGCCGAATATCACTGAGGGGATGCCCGCCAACAGATCGATCAGTGGCTTAACGGCATCACGCACCCGAGTGGAGGCGTACTCCGACAGGTATATCGCTGTGAGAAGACTCACGGGGACTGCCAGCAGCATAGCCATCAATGTGACCATCAGCGTGCCTGCTATGAAGGCCATGAACCCGAACTCGCCCCGCAGAGGAAACCACTTCGAAGAGAGTAGTAGGTTCGTTAAGGGGACAGAGCTCAGGAGTGGGATCGACTTGCTGAACAGGACGCCTGCTATTAGGAGAAGCAGAGCTACACAGGCCATGGTCAAGACTCTTATGGCGGCCCACGCCACCCTGTCGACCCCTGCGCGATCCAAGCTATCCACCCAGCTTCGATATCTCCTGCTGTCTACGCTCAGGCGAGAGGGGCACGAACCCAGCGTCCGCAGCCATCTCCTGGCCATCCGCCAGAACCCACCTTATGAACCCCAGGGTGGCCCCCCTGAACTCGTCCTTGGTGACCAGGTTCAGCTCCCTTGAGGGCGGTGACGGGTAGCGCCCATCCGTGATGGCGTCTATGATGCTCTCCCTATCCGAGTAGTAGTCCTCCGACTGGCTTATGATTCCGTCGCCGTCAACGTCGAGAGGCACCACGGCTATCCCCTCCACGGGCAGCCCGGTGTTCATGTCATAGGCGTAGTTGACGTTGTTGTACCCGATGGCTAGCGGATCGCCCCTAACCGCCTCGGCCAAGCCCGGGTCGCCGAACACCCCTACCCCCAGCAGGTCCTCCTGCGCGCAGCCCATGTACTCGGCGAAGGTGGCCGCCGCCCCGCATGCGTCGCTCCGCGTGTAGACGTTTATCGGATCGGTTACCTCGGGCCTGCCGACGACGTCCCCCCACGTTGTGAAGTTGCCCTGCACGTATAGGGCGGCCAGCTTCTCGGCTGTGAATCCCTGACCGATGAGCTCGCCGAGGACAGAGTTGTCCACGTTCACGGTCACCACCACGGCGTCCGTGGCGACAGCCACCCAGAACGCGCCCCTCTGAACCTCCTCAGGGTAGATCTGCCTGGACACCATGCCGAGGTCGACCAGCTGGTTGAGGGCGTCGGTCATACCTTTACCTGCACCCCCTGCCGAGACCTCGAATTTTATGTTAGGGTGAAGCCTGCTGTACTCATCCGTCCACTGGACCATCAGCGGGTAGAGGGCGAAAGCGCCCGAGACCGTTATGGTTTCTGTCTGCTGTCTACTCCACTGAGTGTACCCGTACCCGGCCGCACCCAAGACAATGATTATAACTGTAGCAGTAATAGCTGTCCGGTTCAACTAACGACACCCGTTTTGGTAATCTACCAATATACTATTGGTATATTTATTTTTGCGGGTTGCGCACTCCTACAATGAGATTAACGACTATCTTTAAGTGGCCAACACGCATTCGTCGGTGGGCTCACTGAAGCTTACTCTTTAGGTGACTTTACTTTTAACTAACTCCGAGCTTGCCTCGTTTAACACGAATACCCTTAGTTTATTCTCAAATTCCTGCCTGAGGTTCCTGACGTATTCCTCGTGCCTGACCAGGTCCTTCAGCGTGTCCTCCATCTCAGTCATGGTTTCGGGTGCCAGTCTAGTCTTCGTCGAAACCTGGTTCAGGCGCTCAAGAGGCTCGATCTGTTTGATGTGGCTCATGTCCCAGAAGGTGTTTAGGTCGTTTGAGGCATCAGTTGAACGCTTATGTGTATTAATCAGTGATCTATCTCTGCCTTCCATGTGAAATGACGCCAGACGGCGCGTATTTAATGTTGGTGGAATGTGAATCTCGACTCAAGGTACCGAGGTACACTACAAAGTTTGGGACCCATAGCCACGCACTGCTATACATATAAAATTTAATCGTTGAAGACGACCTATACCTCTAGATACCCCAAGAGGGTGAACGCGGAATGGAGGAAGGCTACGTACTAGCCCTGGACGAGGGCACCACCAGCGCAAGGGCCATGGTCTTCGACCACAATGGAGCCATAAAGGGCACGGGGCAGTGCTCTTTCAGCCAGATCTACCCAAAGGCCGGGTGGGTGGAGCAGAGCCCCACGAGCATATGGGGGGCCCAGCTTAGAAGCATCAGGGAGGCGCTCAGGGAGTCCGGCGTTGGTCCCGGCGAGATAGCGGCTCTTGGGGTGACCAACCAGAGGGAGACCACCGTCGTCTGGGGCAGGCGGACAGGTAAACCCCTCTACAACGCCGTCGTCTGGCAGTGCAGGCGGACGGCCGACGCCGTCGAGGCCCTCAAACGTGAGCACATGGGCCTCTTTAAGGAGAAGACGGGCCTCGTGCCGGACTCGTATTTCTCTGGCCCAAAGCTCTCGTGGCTACTGGAGAACATCCCGGGGCTGATGGAGAAGGCTACCAAGGGTGAAGCGCTCTTCGGCACCGTCGACACGTACCTCGTGTACAGGCTCACGGGAGGCAGGGTGCACGCCACCGACTACTCCAACGCGTCCAGGACCCTCATGTTCAACATCCACAGCCTAGACTGGGACGAGGAGCTTCTGGAGGTCTTGGGCGTGCCCGGCTGTGTCCTGCCTGAGCCCCTGCCTTCAAGCGCCCTGTATGGGTACACTGACCCGAAGATCCTCGGGACACGTGTACCCCTCTGCGGCGTCGCCGGCGACCAGCAGGCGGCCCTCTTCGGCCACACGGCCTTCAACGAGGGGGACTCCAAGTGCACCTACGGGACAGGTAACTTTCTGCTAATGAACACCGGGCGAAGCCCCAAGATGTCCGAGAGCCTCCTGACCACGGTGGCCTGGGGGATGGGCGGGGAGGTAACGTACGCCCTGGAGGGCAGCGTCTTCGTCACCGGCGCGGCCATCCAGTGGCTGAGAGACTCGTTGAAGATTCTAAGAAGCTCAGCCGAGTCCGAGACTCTGGCGTCGTCTCTCGGGGGAAACGACGGCGTCTACTTCGTACCGGCCTTGACGGGTCTCGGCGCCCCCTACTGGGACCAGTACGCCCGCGGAGCGATAACGGGGATCACCAGGGGGACGGGTAGAGCCCACCTGGCCCGCGCGGCCCTCGAGGCCATAGCCTACCTGACCCGCGACGTGGTCGATGCCATGACCGTGGACAGCGGCCTCGATGTGAACGAACTGAGGGTGGACGGCGGGGCCTCCCGGAACAACTTCCTGATGCAGTTCCAGTCTGACATCCTGGGGCTCCCCGTCGCCAAGCCTAAGGACATAGAGGTCACGGCCAAAGGCGTAGCGTTCCTCGCCGGGCTCGCTACTGACTTCTGGGGGAGCACCGAAGAGTTGAGGGGGTTGCCAGTGGAGGTTGAGGTTTTCCAACCGAGGATGGGAGAGAAGGAAAGGCGGAAACTCTACGGGGGCTGGAAGGCGGCCGTGAGAAGAGTAATCAATCAAGATAGTCCTAGTAGAGGGACGCTGGAGCGCGATGAATGATGGCTGCAGACGAAGAGGCGCGGGTTGACGCGAGGAAACTTAAGGCTTTCGTTTACGACGTGTTCAGGGGCATCGGCGTCCCTGAGGGCGACGCGGCCACGTGCACGGATGTGCTCATCGAGGCTGACCTGAAGGGCTTTGATTCCCACGGCGTGAATAGGCTTAAACCTGTCTACTATGACAGGGTGAAGGCCGGTCAGCAGAGCCCTGTAACTAGAATTAAGGTTGTCAGGGAGAGCCCCACAACGGCGGTTGTGGACGGCTGCAATGGGATGGGTATGGTTGTGGCCTCGAAGGCAATGAAGATGTGCATCGAGAAGGCGGGTAGACTGGGTATGGGGATGGTCGCCGTCAGGAACTCAACCCACTTCGGGATAGCGGGCCACTACGCCGAGATGGCGGCCAGGCGGGGCATGATAGGGGTCACGGGCACCAACGCGAGGCCCTCGGTGGCCCCCACATTCAGCGTCGAGAACATGCTGGGCACAAACCCCCTGACCTTCGCGTTCCCGACCGACGAGGATTTCCCCTACTGCCTGGACTGCGCGACGTCCATCATACAGAGGGGAAAGGTCGAGGTATACGCCCGGGAGGGAAAGAAGCTCCCCGAGGGCCTGGTGATAGGCTCTAGTGGCGAGTACATGACCGACCCCAGCCAGATTCTCTCGAGTATACTGAGGGGCGATGCTGCGCTCCTGCCCTTAGGTGGAGCCGGGGAGGAGACCGGCGGCTACAAGGGCTATGGGTACTCCACGGTGGTCGAGATATTGTCAGCGTCTCTACAGTCGGGTAGCTACCTGAAGGCCCTGACGGGGGTGAATCTGGGCCACTTCTTCATGGCCATCGACGTGTCCGCGTTCACGGAGCTGGAAGAGTTCAAGAAGACCACGGGCGACATCCTACGTTCTCTACGGGCCGCAAAGCGGGCACCAGGCGTGGACCGCATATACACGGCCGGAGAGAAGGAGTATTATACATCCCTCGATAGGCGCAGCAGAGGGGTTCCAGTGACGAGAGGCGTCCAGAGGGAGCTGCTTCAGATGAGGGACGAGCTTGGTCTAACCGTGCACAGCTTCCCTTTCGGGTGACTCTGGAAAAAGGTAAATCATACAACAGCCTCAGATATCTTGGTTATCAGGATGAAACGCGTTTTCGATGGCATACTCTGCCTCCCGATCACACCCTTCAAGAAGGATGAGGTGGATGTGGCCACCCTACGCAGGATCACTGACGTGATCATAGATGACGGAGCAGATGGCCTTGTGCCGACGGGCGCCACAGGCGAGTTCCCCTATCTTCTCCACAACGAGCGGAAAAAGATTTGGGAGACCGTGGTGGATGAGGCTAACGGTAGAGCTAAGGTAATCGCTGGAACCGGAGCCATAAGCACCAAGGAGGCCATCCAGTTCACTAAGGAGGCTAAGGACGTGGGCTGCGACGGCGTCATGCTGGCCCACCCCATGCTGATGCCGGCTACCGACACGGAGACCTACGATCACTTCAAGGCCGTCGCATCAAAGGTGGATATCCCCATCATCATGTACAACAACCCGGGCTTCGGCAAGTCCATGTCGCCCTCCGTCGTCACGAGGCTGGCTGAGGAGTTCAGCAACATCGTCGCCTACAAGGAGGACGACTTCTTCCACCTGCGCTTCGCCGAGATCATCAGGCGGTGCCGGGACAAGATCACGCTGTTCACGGGCAGCCCTTCGGCTTACCTTAGCTTCCTCACCCACGGCGGCCACGGAGCCCTCATAGCCGAGTTCCAGGCCTTCCCCCACCTCATGAACGGCCTCAGGACGAGCTTCACCCGGGGCGACCACGAGAAGGCGCTGTACTACCACGAGATGATCCTCAAGATGTTCAATATAATAGACACCTACTTCGTGGGCGCCAGCTTCTGGGGCAGGTACAAGGCCATCTGGAGGCTCAGAGGCGTGGACATGAGCTTCGACGTGAGGGCACCCTGCACACCGGTTAAACCCGAGCAGCTGGAGCGCGCGAAGCCGGAGTTCCTGAAGCTCGACGTAGAGGACAGTTGGTACGTTAAATAAACTTAACCTTATTTCTAAATTATTTTTTGTTGGTGCTCCTCGTGAGTGGGATATTAAATTGGTTCAGTGTAATCGGTCCGCTAATGGCCTGGGTTCACATTCCACGGCTATTTAACATTGTATTGAGCAATAACAAGGTGCGGACTCTAGATAAAGTAACGATGAGAGTCTAGTGTGACGTAGTTTACACCGCACGGTATGACACACTTCTAGTCTTAGATTTCTAAGCTACGGGAGATAATGATACACTAGCATCTATTAAAATAATCTGAACATCCATAGACAACGTGATCATTCAAACGATTACCCTAAAACATCAACACCTTGATAGACATGTAATTCATAGAGATAATAAGGTATAAATAACGTGTTAAACAGTGAGAGTATATTCTCCATAAGTGACTTGGTGGTGGGGGCGACAGCACTGTGACAAGCCTAGGATCGAGCCGTGTGTTGACCGGGGTATCCGGCCTAGATGAGATGCTTACGGGTGGGGTGCCTAGGGGTAAAATAATCCTGATATGCGGAGGACCTGGAACCGGGAAGACGATATTCTCGCAGCACTACATGGTTACCGCCATCAACCGAGGTGAGCCCTGCATCTACGTCTCGCTTGAAGAGTCTTTCCCGGATAAACTAGAGAACGCGAAGGAGTTCGGTTGGGACCTCCAGAAGGCTATGGACGATAAGAAGCTGGGGGTCTTGGACATCAGCATGATCCCTCAGGCCAGGGGCATTGTGGAGCCCTATGAGAGGACCCAAGGAAAACTAGAGATGGGCATCATAAAGGCGATAGAGGACGAGGTGGACCGTGTAAAGGCTAAGCACATCGTGATCGACCCCCTGACGAGCATCGTCATCCATGAGGTCAGGTCCGGGCCGAAGAGGTACCAGATCGGCCAGATTTTTGACTCAATCAAGAGGAAGAAGTGCACAGGCCTCATCGTCTCGGAGAGCATACCTAACAACAACGACTTCTACATGGAGCAGTTCCTGGCAGATGGTGTCTTTGTTCTAGAAAAGGAGATCATAGACTTTAAACTGGTGAAGACACTGCGTATCGACAAGATGAGGGGAACAAGCTTCGATGAGCAGCCTAGAAGGTACCTCATAACCAACAGAGGCTTCTCGGTGTTCAACAAGGAAGCTGTGATCACGTAAAAGTGATGGGTACATGCCTAAGATCGTCAACCAGATCATGAAGCCGTTTCTGCAGTACTACTCGATGAACTGGTTAAAGGAGAGAAACTACAAGGCTAAGGTGGATGGTTTAATCAGGGATCACATCAGGAAGATCGCAGGGACAGGGATCGGGCGCAAACTCGGAGTCAAACCTGAGACATCGATAAGCGATGTCCCTTTGACGCACTACAACTTCTATCAGCCCTTCTTCGAGAACCCTCACGTCGGCGACTTCATCTACCCCATCAGCGACTATCTGAGGGTCTTGACCAGTGGCACGATGGGTAAGCCTAAGACGTTTCTTCTGCCCAAAACCGGGCTCTGGAACAGCATCCAGAAGACGGGGTTGACGTTCCAGTTCCTATGTACCCATGACGGCCAAAAGATCACCTACGAGGTGGGGGACGTGGTCTACCACAACATGCCCGGAGGCCAGTTCATCAGCGGCTTCTACTACGACATCATAACGAGTAAGCATGTGGGGTGGATCACTGAAGTCCCTGACCCGAACCTTTCCTTCCAGGACAAGGTGGACTACTTCCTAGAACACTACAAGGAGATCGACATAGCCTACATGACGGTAACCACACTACTGGACCAGGTCTACCCCAAGATACAGGAACCTCTCAAACTGAAGGGATTTCTGACGACGGACCGCTCCGCGTACATCTTGAGGGAAAAGATAAAGGAGGTGACGGGGAGCTACCCGAAGACCATCTTCGGGTCCACCGAGACCATGTTGATCGCCCTGCCATCCGTCGAGTATCCGGGTTGCTTCTTCTTCGACTGGCGGGTCGTCTACGCGGAGTTCCTCCCGGAGAAGCAGAAGCTGGACAACGGCAGAGTCACGACGGATCCCACCGATGACGTGGTGCCCATGACAGGCGTGGAGGTAGGGAAGGTCTACCAACTGATTGCGACACCCTACGGCAACGATCTTGTGAGGTACGCCATGCCGGACTTGGTCGAGTGCGTGGCCCTCGAGGACAAGGTTATCGGGTCAAACATACCCGTGTTCAGGTACTACGCGAGGGCCGACAACCTGATAGTGCTCCACAACTTCACCAGGATTAACGAGGACGAGCTAATCGATGTGCTAAACACGGCAGGGGTTGAGTACGTAGACTTCACAGCTATGAGGGAGATAGAGTACTCCCGGGAATACATGAAGATGTACATAGAGCTGCAGAAGCCGATGGACGCCGAGGAATTATATTCCAAGGTTAATGCACGGCTCATGGAGTACGATAAGGACTGGCGCGACATGAGTGATATGCTCCAGTACAACCCGCTCATGATCGAGACGCTGCCGAAGGGAACGTTCCACAGGTACCTACAGAGGAAGACAGGGACGCCCAAGATAAGCAGGATAAACATGTCACAGGAGAACCTGGAGCTCCTAAAGAGCTCTACAGTGTGACGACGCTGTCGGCTATAGCCTCAAACCTTTTAACCTCAGACTCGTCTTCGTGGGTCTCGGGGATGAAGAACAGGAAGAGCCGTACGCGGCTCGACTTGAACTGAGTAATGTTTGACAGGAGGAACGAGTACATCCTCCTCCCCCCGTGGTTATGGATCAGGCTGGATATCGAGTACAGGACTATCTCACAGTTTAGCTTCCTATCATTAGAGTAGGTCACGACGTCCGTGAAGAGAAGCTCCAGTATGTTGAGGTCGTCGTCCACCTGCATGATGTTCTCCTCAAAGATCTTCTTAGCGCTGCGTCCACCAGCTATCATCCTCACGAAGTACACCTTGTCCTCGATCCTCCTCGAGGACAGGTCGTTGACGGAGATCAGGTCATATGTGGATATGAGGATGGTTCGGATCCCCTTGGTGGAGTTATCCCTGACCCTGTCAACGATCCAGTCGAGCACGGTGTTGCGGTCGACCCCCGTGCTTATCAGCGAGACCCCACCGTTAGCCTCGGAGACGTAGGCGGTCGGGTTCCCCGCTATTAGGTACTCCTTCAGGTCGTCCACGAGCAGCGAGAAGCTGGGCTTGATCATGCCCACAAAGATCACTATCTTGGCGAATATGGCCATCACGTCGACGAAGTAGGCCTCCATGGCGTTGAGTGCCAATGCGATGTTTGTCAGGAGAAGGAGGCCCCAACCCACCAGCAGAAGGTCTATGGATGAGGCGAAGTTGACCTGGATGAGTAGGAAGCTGATGAATATGATTAGAAAGGGGAGGATGCCTATCACCCAGCCGATCTGCTCTACGAGCATGACCTCGGGGTAAGGTGACACCAGCAACACTAATAGGGCGATGGGCAGTATGAATACAACGTAGAGCAGGCTTATGCGATTCACCAGGTCGGCTATACCGCCTATCATGCTGATGAAGCCGCCTAGAAGGAAGAACGCGGCCAGCCACTGGGAGAAGGACGGCCCCTCGCCTATTCTCATCAATATGTTAAGCCCGTATAGCATGAATCCAATGCCCCAGTAGAGGTAGAACCGCCTCTGGGTTTTCTTGTACACCCTATAGAGATGAAAGAAAAAACCTATAGTAACCAAGCCATTTAGAAACCTTACAGGGATTTCTAAATCTGCCAACATTTTGATGCCAGATGTCTTTAAGTATAAATACTGAATTTGATTCACTATAAAAGTATTGTCTCATATTCTCGTGCCAATATGATCAATAATTTTTACATTAATTAATGGGATAAAATTAATAGAAGAATAAAATCTTATACTATAAGCATAGAAAAACCATATAACATCATACAGGAGTCTTAGTTAGATGTATTGATGGAAATCAATGAATAAAATCGTTAAATATGTATATTAAACACAATAAAATTACGATGAAAGCGGCCTACTGCGCGTATAGTTTATATATCTATAATATATTTTAAGAGTAGAGTTTCAAACGGACACAAGAAACTGACGGGTTGCCAGACGCAGATCGTGGGTGAGCTGCACCTTCTTGTCCGCTCAAATATAGTTTTTGTGCTGTTTGTAAATTCAACAATCGTTGAAGAAGGTAAGATGTATGAGTCAAACAAGACACACGGCCAGTAGGGCCCTCATATTAACCATAGTCTTGGTCCTAGTCGCACCGTCGTTCACACAGGTAGCGTACGCTAGGCCAAAGATAACTAGGCTCTTCGAGGACGGTCTGATCGTCCAAGACCAGGTATGTAGGGGGGTCGTGAGGTACACGGAGTACGTCCCCATCAAAATCGCTGGGTTCCCAAGGTTCGCGTTCTACACGGTCAATGTATACGCCGTTGACACGGGGAAGGGGGTTGTTCTCGTTGACAGCGGCACAGAGGACCTGGCTCAGAGACTGTACCTCAGGGTAAAGGCCACTTTTGGGAGAAAACCGATAACAGCCGTTCTGTTGACCCATGGACACGCTGACCACGCCGGAGGCGGGGGCTTCTTCCAGAAAAAAGGCGCAGCCGTGTTCATAGGGGCAGAGGATTGGCAGATGGTTGAGACGGGTAACGCCGAGGCACCCTACGACGACTTCAGGTACACGGGGTATACGCCCGACGCCGCATACGAGGCGTCTAGTCTGCCGCGCGGATTCCTGTATCGCTCTATGCTTGGGCACACGATGGGAAGCGTGGCGCTGGAGTACACGTGTAAGAGACTTTTATTCACGGGCGACGCGAGCCTACCGTCCCAAGACGAGGACATACACATGCTGGACTTCACGTATGAGCTCGACTACGGTGCACTGGAGATGCTTAAAGAGTATGCGCCCAGGCTCCTCAACATGCAGATGGATTCTCTGAACAGTATACTTCCTTTGATCTCTGATAACACCATCATGTGCCCCGGGCACAAGGGAGTCTACAGGGGACCCGAGGCCACCGTGAACATCTACACAGCCATACAAACCATTCAGTACGTCATCTCCCAGTAGTAGCTAAATTCCTTTATTTTTTTTTTATCATCAGCTCTTTAACATCATTTTATATTGGAGAAAATAGATGCAATAACCTTATATCCGCTGAGCCTTTAACTAGATTCGCTAATTGCATCAAGCAAATTGGCAATAATATCCCAGACACTGTGTGTGCGGGTGGGAATCGACTTCTGTGTAGGATAAACAACCATAGTGAGATGCATTTGCAAAACAAAGAAAAATGGGATAAAGATGACACGAGAATACGAAGCAGACGGATACCTTCCTGCCGATACACAGTTACAAGATTCAGACAAGAATAGAGTAGACGAGATGAAACGTCCTCCCACAGCCGGTATCCAGCGCAGCAGAAGCGGGATTCTACGCGGGGGGACGCTCAATGATTAAGATCATACACATCGATGACGAGAAGAACTACCTCGAACTCACAAAGGAGATAATCAGGGCCTACGACAAAGACATGGAGATAGAAACATCCACTTCTCCCAGCAGGGTCCTCGAAAACATCATGGACGCTGAGCCAGACATAGTACTATCTGACTACAAGATGCCCGAGATGGACGGCATACAGTTCACAAAAAGGCTCAGAGAGTTATCGGAGGTACCAGTCATCCTCTACACCTGTTCGTCGGAGGAGACGGTTGCGGAGGAGGCCTTCAGAGCCGGCGTAGACGACTTCGTTACAAAGGCATACGACGCGGCCCACTACGTTGTACTACTGAAGAGGATCAAGAACGTTGTCGACAAGTACAGGATGAAGATGGCCTACGACAGAAAAAGCGAGGAGATCACACTGCTGAGGAACATGAGCTGCCAATAACAAAGTAACCGGATACAGCTACACATTTTATTTTTTTTTTTACTTGAGCCGCGAAAAACGTTGAAAACGTGCTTCTATATTTCTTGATGTTCAGTAGTTTAAAATGCAGAGAGAAGATAAAAGTAAACCATGAACCATCACTTTAAGCCAGACATATTCTATCACACGTACGGCCCCAACGAGCCCTCCCACCACGTAAAGCCGGGTGACACAATAACCGCGCCAACGGTGGACGCGGGGGGACAGGACTACAAAGGTAAGCCTATCCCGGACGAGATGAGGCAGAGGATGCGCGGCACCTCTCTCAGCTCATCAAATCCTTTGACGGGCCCCTTCTACGTGGAGGGAGCTGAGCAGGGGGACACTCTTGTGGTAGACATCCAGCGGATCAAGCTCACCAGACCTTCAGCGTACTCGAACATCCTCCCCTGGTTCGGGTCCCTCACGGAGGAGGTGCCCGGCCGGAGACTGCTCATGAACGATCCTCTACCTCGCAAAAGGTACGATTGGACACTCGACCTAGAGGAGAACACGGGTTCTGTCGAGCTCCCGGACAGCATCCTCAAGGAGGCGTCCATCCCTCTCCACCCATTCATAGGCTCCATAGGTGTGGCGCCCAGGTTCGGGAGGGTTGAGATGTCCCTCGCCCCAGGGGAGTACGGAGGGAACATGGACTGCGTCGAAACCAGGGCGGGGGCGACGCTTCTCCTCCCCGTCTTCGTGGAGGGGGGCTACCTAGTCTTCGGAGACGTCCACGCGGCCCAGGGCGACGGGGAGCTGTGCGGAGTGGCCCTCGAGACCTCCTCAGAGGTGACTGTGAGAGTTGATGTCGTCAAGGGTAAAGGCATCGAGTGGCCCCGCATAACGGACGATGAGTGGATTATGACTGTGGGGAGTTCAAGACCGCTTATGGAGGCGTACAAGATCGCCCATGTTGAGATGGTGAGGTGGCTCTGCGAGGACTACGGTTACGGTAGACTCGACGCGCTCCAGCTTCTCTCGCAGGTGGGCAGGTGCAGGGTGGGGAACGTCGTCGACCCCAACTACTCGGTGGTCTCCAAGTTCCCTAAAAAGTATCTACCCGCCCACTGAAAACGACGCGTATTTTTAATTTTTCCCACCATTAATGCGTGGAGGCACCCGGCTTGAAGTACATCTTCTTCTACGGCGCCCGCGAGCCTGTAGCAGAGAACACCAGGAAGGCCTACGATGTGGAGAAGAAGAGGATAGAGAGGGGCGAGAGCTGGGGAGACGATACGTCACGCAGTACAAGGCCTTCTTCATCGTGGACACAGACGACGAGATCAAGGTCGCCAAGTGGGTGGAGGACTACGCCCACTACCTAGACGTCGAGGTCAGCCCGATAATCGAGAGGTCGGTCTATGAGAAGGCTAAGAAAAAAGTTTAACCAACCTTTTAGTTTCTCACCAGCCCATGGCGTAAGGATTACCAGTCCTAGGCGAAGCCCCGCCGTGGATGACCCCGGTCTCTGCGTCAAACCTTATCGCCAGGCACCTGCCGTGGCTCCAGGGTTTGCTCATCACCACTCTGTGGCCCTTCTTCTTGAGGGCCTCCACCACGGCGGCGGGTATACCGGGCTCCACGCTCACCTCGCCGGGCCTCACGGCGTGAGGCCAGAAGCTGCCCGGGAAGCTGCTTGTGTGAACCGTCTGGGCGTCGATGGATTCCTGCACGTTCATCCCGAAATCCACGTGGTTGAGGAACAGCTGTAGGGTCCACTGATCCTGCTGGTCTCCCCCCGGCGTACCGAAAACCATGTAGGGCTTGCCGTCCCTCAATACGAGGCTTGGGGTCAGTGTGGTGCTGGGCTTCTTCCCCGGCTCCAGCCGCTCCACGTGGTTTGGGTCCAGATGGAAGAACTGGCCTCGGGTGCCCACTGGGAAGCCCAGGCCGGGAACCAGGGGACTAGTCCTGATCCATCCGCCGCTGGGCGTAGCCGACAACATGTTTCCCTCGCGGTCCACGGCCTCAAGGTGCACCGTGTCGCCCTCGTGGAAGGGCTTCTCCCCGCTCTCCTTCAGCTCGATGGGGGGTACTCCCCCAGGCCTAAGCATCATCGACGCCTCATCGGGGTCTATGAGGGCTCGACGCTCTTCGGCGTAACTCTTGGATAGAAGCCTGCCGAGGGGCACGTCCACGAAGTCGGGGTCCGCGTAGTACTGCTCCCTGTCAGCGAAGGCGAGCTTCGCGGCCTCGACTATTATGTGAAGGTACTCCACGCTGTTGTGGCCCATGGACTTCAGGTCGTAGCCCTCCAGCAGGTTAAGCATCTGAAGCAGCACGGGCCCCTGGGTCCAAGGCCCACACTTGTAGACGTCGAGACCCCTGTAGTTGACGGACACAGGCTTCTCGAACCTGGAACTGTAGCCGGATAGGTCCTCCCTCGTTAGCAGTCCGTGGTTCTCCATCCCGTAGACGTCTCTGCACCTGAAGCTCTGCGTGTAATCTATGACGGCCTCGGCTATGGGGCCATCGTAGAAGTTCTTGATGGCCGCGTCGAACCCGTGAGACCTCCCCGTCTTGGCGTCCCGGCGGGTCTCCTTGAGGAGCCCGCTGAAGGTCCTCGACCAGTCAGGGTTATTTATCACTTGGCCGACCCTGGGCGGGGTGCCGCCCGGGAGATAGACTCTGGCCGAGCTGGGCCACTCCGCCAAGTACCTGTCCTTGAGGCGCTCCAGGAAGCCTGCGAGCGTCGGGTAGACGGGGAAACCTGCCTTGGCCAGCCTGATGGCCGGCTCAAGGACCCTCCTGAGGCTCAATGACCCGTACTCGTCCATGGTCCTCATCCAGGCGTGGAAGGCCCCCGGAACAACGGCGGGCGTAAACCCGTCCTCCGGGATCATGGGATACCCGCGATCCTTGAACCACTCGATGGTGGCGGCGGCCGGCGCCGGGCCCTGCCCGTTGACCACGATGACGCGTTCTTCGTCTGAAAGGTACAGCAGGATGGGCACCTCCCCCGCGACGCCCACCAGGTGGGGCTCAAGCAGAGAAAGCGTGAACCACATGGCGGCCCCGGCATCCACCACACCTCCACCTTCCCTGAGGACCTGAAGCCCCTCGACCGTGGCCAGGTAATGGGTGCTGG
>CAZAKG010000028.1:0-24466 GCA_964485755.1 uncultured Candidatus Bathyarchaeia archaeon
TTCTCCTGCCTTGCCCGCGCTGCCGTGGACCGTTCCCACGAGGTTGGCTTTTACGTAGGCACATATGTCCTGGAAGGAGCGCAGCGCGTTGATTCCCCCTGAGGCGAACACGTCTTCGTCTTCATAGGTCAGGATCACGCCGATGTCTTTCCCGGTGAACGCGTAGTAGCCTTCGCCATGTACCGCGTATGTTCGATCTATGAATAATTTCATCTGCGCGGATACGTTGAACCAGTAGACTGGGGTCGCGAATATTATTCCCTGTGCGTCCTTGATTTTTTGGTATAGTGGCTGCATGTCGTCTTTGATTACGCACCCCGCCTCTGTTTTAGTTCTGCATGCGTCACACGCGTTACAGGGAGCGATCTTTAGTTTACCTATTGGTACTATATCTGCTTCGCCGCCTGCAGATTTGACTCCTTCAGCGGCTTTTAATGCTAGAATGGTGCTGTTGCTGTTGTTTCGTGGGCTCGCTGTTAAGATCAATACGCGTTTATGTGGTTTCATGTTAATACCTTGTATAAGTAATGTATTTCAGCTTTCTTTTTTAAAAATAAAAAAATCACACGATCCACCGCGGCTCCGCTGCGAGCGCATTCATGTTTTTTGGTAGGCTGCAGGGTTTGTTACAGGCGGCAAGTAATTCCTGTTTTTAAGGGTTGGCCTGACTGCTACATGGTAGAACGTGATTTATTTTTGGGTTGTTTTTAGCTGGTTTTTCGGGTGTCTGCGGCCGCTAGTTGCGCCAACTGCTGTTTCAGTAGGGCCTCCATGCGGTCCAGGTGGGCGGCTATTATCCTCTGGCCGTGGGCGGGGGACGCGTGAGTCCTGGGGTCCTTGCCTATGGTGGCCAGTGGCTGCTCGGCGGGGTCCCTTGGGAGGTGCTCCATGTGGACCAGCGTGGGGTGCAAGGCCATCATTATGCTGGTCTCGTTGGCGGCCGCGTGGTCGCTCTGGAACTCGGTGTCCTGGTCCCTGTCGTCCCCGCTCCGCCACACTGTGAGTATCTTGAGGCCGTACTTCTTTTCCAGGGCCTCACGGTTCTTGATGACTTGGTCTGTGCTGGGGCCGTGGCCGTGGGCGACCACGACCCTGAACCCGGCTCGGCGCAGCTGCCTGAGGACGGCGTCCAGTATGTCCACGAACAGCTTATCCGGCACCCAGTAGGCGCTGCCCTTCAGACGCACGGGGTTGGGGTACGCCTTCTGGTGGACGTCCATGCCGTAGTACTCTGCCCCGTCGTACACCTTCACCGTGTCTGGGCCTAGGAACAGTGGCGGCAGGACCACGCCCCCGGCGCGCCGGGCCAGCTGGACAAAGAATCCCTGGCTCTGAAGGTGGTCGCTGCCCAGGGGCAGGTGTGGTCCGTGCCACTCCAGTGTGCCCAGGGGCAGGTACGCGACGGGCGCCGCCTTGATGCGCGCCTCCAGGGCGGCCGGGGTCAGCCTCTCGTACAGGGTCTCCTCGGACATGGGGGTCAGCCCTCTCTGAGTGTTGTTGGTCGCGTCCCCCACTTATGGTTTTGCCCGTCAGCCACGGGGTTAGGTTTATCACGGGGAGCCCATCTCATGTTGCCTGTTATGCTTAGGAGCATCAGCAGGGACCTGGCTCTCCTGTTCCTGGTGAACATCGCGTTCGGGCTGTCCATGCAGATGATAAACCCTCTGTTCCCACTGTTCCTGGGGACCCTGGGGGCCGGCGAGACCGAGGCCAGCTACGTGGTGTCCGCGGGTAACCTAGCGGCGACGCTGCTCATGTTCCCTTCAGGCGTCGTGGTGGACAGGTTCGGCAAGCGCCTGTTCCTGGCGCTGAACGCGGTCGTGGGGGCCGTGACCATATACATCATGGCTTATTCTGGGAGCTGGGGCACCGTCCTGCCCCTCTACGTGGCCTACAGCCTAGTGGGCGCACTGTTCGTGCCCGCCAGGATGGCCATGGTCTCCGAGAACGCCACTGTGCAGAACAGGGCCCTGCTGTTCGGGTTGATGAACATGGCGTGGCCCATAACGGGGATCATCAGCCCCGTGGTGAGCGGCCTCATAGTGGAGGCCACGGGCTGGAGGATGGTCTACCTAGTGTCGGCGGCGGTGAGCGCCGTGAGCCTCCTACCCGCGCTCATGATCAGGAAGAAGGAGCACGAGCCTGGTACGGTGAGGAAGGCGCCGGACATGAGGCGGCTGCTGGAGCGCGACACGCTGCGGGTGCTGTTCGTCATGTGTGTGGCGCCGTTCCTGATGACCACGGCCATAGGCGCCGTGAACCTGGTGGTGCCCCTGTACCTGGCCGAGGTCTACGGGCTGACGCCGTTCACCATTGGCCTCTTCTTCACGGCGTCCAACCTGGTGACGCTGGTCACCCAGATTCCCAGCGGCAGGCTGGCCGACCGCTACGACCCCAAGAGGATACTGCTCGTGTGCACCGCCGTGATACCCGTCTTCTACGCGCTGTGGGGCTTCACCGACAACTGGGCGCTGCTGCTCGGCCTGTACGCGGTGGCGACTGGCCTCTGGAGCGTCACATGGCCCAGCAACCTGACGACGCTGTCCACCATGGTGCCCCGGGAGCTCCAGGGCGCCGGCTTCGGGATAAACGCCACGGGGCTGAGGCTCGGGTTCACCGTGGGCCCACTGATAGGAGGCTACCTGTACGGCAACTTCTCCTCGACTTCGCCGTTCCTGTTCGCGGCGCTCTCAACAGCGCTGGCTCTACCCGTCATTTATATGCTTAAGGATAGAACCTGATGGTTTAAAGGACAATCCAACAATATTCACCTAAAACAGATAATTTGGTAGATAGTTTATATTTGGGTATAAACTGATTATAGGTGAAGTGCTCTGATTTGGAGGAAACTGTCGTAAAGAGGCTGGACCCTCAGGGCCGTGTTTCAATACCCATGGAGTGGAGAAAGGACTGGAAGTCCGATAAAGTAGTCCTCAGAAGGTTTAAGGACAAGATTGAGGTCGCACCCATCGAGCCCATCCCGCCTTCCGCTCTCTTCGACTCTATAGAGGTCGGGGACGATGTGGACTTCACTGACTCCCACAGCCTCAAGGGGGCCCTTTTGGAGCCCAGGCACCCATGAGGTTCATCGATTCCAACGTCTTCCTGCACGCTTTCCTCAGACCGAGGAGAGAGCTATCGTATGATGAGCGGAGGATGAAGGAGGAGGCACAGCACATCATCAGGCTAATCGAAGAGGGCGAGGAGGTGGCCACCACGACGGTCCATGTCTCGGAGGTGGTCAACATCGTCGAGTCGGGCCTCGGCCTCCAACGGTCCCTCGGTATCCTAGCCTGGGTTGTATCCAAACCCAACATTCAGGTCTATCCGGCCACCGTCGATTCCTACGAGCGAGCCCTACCAGTCGCTCAGGAACGAGGCGTGAGCGCCAACGACGCCCTCGCCTACCTAACCATGAGGGACAATGGGCTTGCCGAGGTCTACACCTTTGACAAGCACTATGACCAGTTAGACGTAAAGAGGCTCCCACGGTAACCTGCACAAGGCATGTGGAATATCATATATCCCGCGGACCCCTAATCTGGGATGATTTAAGCCTTGTTTGATCTGGTTGTAAGGAATGGGCGAGTAATAGATGGGACGGGCGCTCCATGGTTCTGGGCTAATATTGGCATTGAAGATGGTAGGATCACCAAAGTAAGTAAAAACCTGAACGGCGACAACGTCATAGACGCCTCCGGCCTCGTTGTCTCCCCCGGCTGGGTGGACGTCCACATGCATGCAGACCACACCGTCCTCGGCAACACCCGCCTCGAAAGCTACGTCCACCAGGGCGTCACCACGGCAACTATGGGCAACTGCGGCCTCAGCATGTACCCGCTCTACGGGCACAGGGACGACCTCGTAGCGTACCTCAAGCCCTTCACCAGCGGCCTCAAACTCAAGTGGGACTGGGTAGACATGGACGGGTTCATCAAGCAGATAGAGGCGGCCGGCCCTGGAATCAACCTGGTCCCCCTCGTGGGCCACGGCAGCATCAGGATCAACGTCATAGGCTTCGACGACAGGGACCCGGAGCCGAGGGAGCTGGAGGAGATGAAGGCTCTGCTGCGTGAAGCCATGGGGCAGGGCGCCTACGGCATGTCCACGGGCCTCGGCTACCCGCCGGGCACATTCACAAAGGAGTGGGAGCTCGCCGAGCTTGGCTGCGTCCTCAACGAGTACGGCGGCCTCTACACCACACACATGCGAGGCAACCCCGAGAACCTCCAGGACACCATAGAGCTGGGCCTGAAGACCGGGATGCCGGTGCAGGTGAGCCACCTGGGAAGCAGCCGTGCGGGCCACCCGGAGCTCCACGGACGCCACCGGGAGACCACGCTGAAGGCCATCGACGAGGCCAGAAGCGGGGGCCTGGACATCACCGCCGACATATACCCCTACACGGCCGGGTCGAGCCTCCTCAGCCAGGTCATCCCGGACTGGGCGCACGAGGGCGGAGTCCATAAGATGCTGGGAAGGCTCAGAGACTCCAAGGTGAGGGACAGGCTCAGGGAGGAGTACGCTGCATCCGCAGGCAAGAAGGGCCGCGACTTCGCCAAGGTCATGGTCACATACGTCAAGTCTGCCCGGAACAAACGCTTCGAAGGCATGAGTGTCGCAGAGATCGCCGAGAAGAGAGGCACCACGGTCGTGGACGCCCTGTGCGACCTGCTCATAGAGGAGGACGCCGAGGCCATGAACGTCACCTTCTGGGGCCAGCAGGAAGACGTGGATACCCTGGTCGCCCACCCCGCGGTCATGCCTTGCAGCGACGGGTGGGGCCACGCCCCCTACGGTGCCCTCGGTCAGGGTAGGCCCCACCCCCGCTGCTACGGGGCCTTCCCGCGATACCTGCGTACATACGCCTTGGAGAAGAAGCTGTTCACCCTGGAGGAGGCTATTAGGAGGATGACGTCCATGCCAGCGAGCCGCCTCGGCCTCCACGGCCGCGGCGTCATCAGGGAGGGCATGGCCGCCGACCTCACAGTATTTGATCCCGAGAAGGTGAGGGACACGGCCACGTTCAGCGAGCCTCACAGCTACCCCGAGGGCATACCATATGTAATTGTGAATGGGCGACTCGCCATCAACCGAGGCGAGCACACCGGCGAGCTGGCGGGCAGGGTCCTCAGGAAAAGGTGAGCGCGTGGAGCTACACTTCCTGGGCACGGGCGGAGGACGCTTCGCCATGACCACCCAGAGGCGTAGAACGGCGGGAATCAGGCTCGTCCAAGGCGAGACCCAGGTCCACGTGGACCCCGGCCCCGGCGCCCTCGTCTTCAGCAACTGGGCCGGCCTCGGCCCCCAGAGCCTGGACGGTCTCATAATCACCCACTGCCACCCCGACCACTACGGGGACGCTGAGGTCTTCATAGAGGCCATGACCCACGGCACCACCAGCAGGAGAGGCGTACTCGCCGCCACCCGCAGCGTACTGTGGGGCTCAGACGGCGTAGGCCCCAGCGTCTCGGCCTACCACAGAGGACTGGTCGGCGAGGTCGTGGAGATGCGACCCGGCACAGAGTTCAGCGTCAACGACCTGGGCTTCACCGCCACCGAGGCCAGGCACAGCGACCCGGCCACAGTCGGCCTGCTCATGAAGACTCCGGGCCAAGGCACAGTCGGCTACACCAGCGACACAGGCTACTTCGAGGAACTCGGCTCCATGTACCGCGGAGCCCGCCTCCTCGTCCTGTGCGTCATGTGGCCCAGGGCCCAGCACCTGGAGAAGCACCTCTCCACAGACGAGGCCGAGAGGATACTCCGGGACGCCAGGCCAGGCTGCGCCGTCATCACCCACTTTGGGGTGCGGATGCTCAACGCGGGCCCGGAGAAGGAGGCGGCGCACCTACAGGAGGCCACGGGGGTGCCCGTGGTCGCTGCAGTGGACGGGTTGAAGGCGGCCCTCGGCGACCAGATCACTTTCCAGGGGCCCCGTAAGAGTGATAAGCCCACGACAGTGGATGCATAGATACCCAGATGGCTGACAACCCGGCGGCCCAGCGCGCAGCCTACGCAGTCATATTCACGGTCTCCCTGGCCGTGAGCACAGCCATGACCATGGTCCCCGTCTACGCTGAGAGGATGGGCGCGGACTACCTGACGCTCGGCCTCATGGGAGCCGCGGCCGCCTTAGGCTACACGGTCACCACTCTAGTCACCGGCTTCGCCCTGGACAGGTACGAGAAGGTCCGCCTCTACGCGGCTTTCAACGTGGCCATAGCGGCCAGCATGCTCGCGTTCGTCCTCGCACGCGACGTGTCCGACCTCATAGCCCCTAGGCTCGCCCTGGGCTTCACCACGGGCACCTTCTGGGTCTCAAGCAGCGCCATCGTCGCCGACCTGTCCCCGCCGGACAAGCTCACCCACAGCATAGCCGTCTACAACCTCAGCTGGATGAGCGGCATGGTGGCAGGCCCCCTCCTGGGAGGACTCATAGGAGACAACCTGGGCTTCACGGCCCTCTTCACGTCCATGGCGCTGCTGGTGGCGGCCGGGGCCGCCATAGTGGCGTTCAGCCCCCTGGGCGCCGTGAGGCTCAGAGGAGGCCAGGCCGCGATGAAGAGGGATAGGTCGCCCCTCCAGCCAGTCGCTTGGGGCTACGTGTGCCTGTTCCCCTACGCCCTCTGCTGCGGAGTCTACTTCAACATAGTGCCGGGCCACCTGGGCAAGATCGGCTTCACGGCCACCACCATAGGGCTGCTGCTGACACTGAGCAACGCGGCCAAGGGGGCCGGGTTCCTCGGCGTGGAGCGCCTCGTCAGGTGGGGCACCCGGAGGAGTCTAGCGTTGATCAGCGTGATCCTGGCTGCGCCCCTCCTGGTCTTCGCCGTCACCACAGACATGGCCACCATAGCCCTGGCCCTCGCCATCTATGGACTGGGCAACGGCCTCATAGAGCCCGTCATCCTCAACTACATAGCCCAGAGGGCTCCGGCGGAGAGCAGGGGCCTGGCCATGGGCGTCTACGAGACGGTGTTCGGCGTGGGCTCAGCCATAAGCCCGGTGGCCGCGGGCCTAGTCTCGGAGGCGTGGACCGTGGGCTCGGTCTACACGCTCCTCGCTGTGGTGGCCCTCGCCACCATTCCTCTGAGCTGGTGGCTGGAGGAGGGCGCAGGGACCAGATAACGTTCGTAATTACGAATAAAATAAATGCGGAGGATAAAATTAAGCCCAACCAACCACGGGCATTCGCCCCTGATGGGCTTAGGCCTTCCAAAATAAATTAGGGTGATGATATTAATCCCTCAACATTTCGAGTGAGGTAACTGTAAATATACGTCTTATACATACTCTATTGAACCCGTACTGAAGAAAAAGCACGAGGCAAAAGATGGAATTTTTTTCGCCTTATAACAAGCACGCCGTTATAAGCCCTGCCCCTGAACCTGAAAACATATAAACCGGCTCCCCAAACACATAGATGTCTGAGTGAGGAACATGGGGAATCGTTTTGTCGATCCCCGCACGGGGATCTAGGAAAGAACCAGACAAGCCCAGCGGAAGCTCCGCGGACAACCTTTTAAGAAACCCCGGAGAGCATTCCAGCATCCAAACGGGTTTACGCAGACGACAAGCAGGAGACGGACAACATTGAACGTGCTACCAAAGAAGATCGACTTCCTCGAGACCGAGGAGAAGTGGCAGAGGCAGTGGGAGAAGGAGGCCATCCACAGGTACGACTGGGGCGACACATCGCGCCCCGTCTACAGCGTGGACACGCCGCCCCCCTACCCAAGCGGCGACTTCCACATGGGCAACGTCCTGAACTGGACCTACTTCGACATACGGGCCCGCTACAAGCGCATGAGGGGCTACAACGTTCTGTTCCCCCAGGGCTGGGACTGCCACGGGCTGCCGACTGAGGTCGCCGTGGAGAAGGCCAAGAAGATGAGGAAGAGCGACGTGCCGCCGGACGTGTTCCGCCGCATGTGCGAGGAGTGGATAGAGCAGTACATAGCCAAGATGAAGACGGCGGTCCAGCGCCTCGGCGTCAGCATCGACTGGACCACAGAGTACCGCACCATGGAGCCCGAGTACCTGCGCAAGGTGCAGCTCAGCTTCCTCAAGCTCTACGCGAAGGACATGATCTACAAGGGTGAGCACCCCATCAACTGGTGCCCCCGCTGCGAGACGGCCATCGCGGACGCCGAGGTGGAACACGACCACAAGACAGGCAAGATATACACCATACCCTTCAGGGTGCCGGGCGGGGAGGTGCTCATAGCCACAACCCGTCCTATATACCTGCCAGCCTGCGTCGCCCTGGGCGTCCACCCAGGCGACAAACGCTACAGCAAGCTCATCGGCAAGAAGGCCAAGGTGCCAGTCTCCGGCCAGGAGGTGCCCATCATCGGCAACGACGAGGTGGACCCCACCTTCGGCACAGGCGCCATGATGATCTGCACCTACGGCGACAAGGCCGACGTGGTGGCCGTAGCCCGGTTCAACCTGCCCGTGGTGAACCTCATAGACGGCAAGGGCGTACTCCTACCCGTGGCCGGTAAATACGCGGGGATGCGCATCCAGGACGGCCAGAAGGCCATGGTCAAGGACATGCGCGACGCGGGCCTCATCAGGGAGGAGAAGGACCTCGACCAGGAGGTGGGCCTATGCTGGCGCTGCGACACACCCATAGAGGTGGTGAACGCCAAGCAGTGGTTCATGCGCACCATCAGCCTCACAGACAAGGTTGTGGAGACGGCCAGGCGCATCACATGGTACCCCGACTGGATGAGGCAGAGGCTCATAGACTGGGCCACGGGCCTTGACTGGGACTGGGTGCTGAGCCGTCAACGCGTCTTCGCGACGCCTGTGCCCGCATGGTACTGTAAGAGCTGCGGCAAGATCAGGCTGGCCAAGCCGGAGGAGCTCCCCGTGGACCCCAAGGTCACAGCCATCCACGACGAGTGCGAGTGCGGCTCCACCGAGTACGCGCCCGACACCGACGTGTTGGACACCTGGTTCGACAGCAGCCTTACGTGCGCCATCCACGCAGGGTGGCCTGACAGGCCCGGCTGGAGGCGCCAGTTCCCGGCCAGCGTCCACCCCAGCGGCCAGGACATCATACGCACATGGGCCTACTACCTGATGGTGCGGCACCTGGCCCTCTTCGACGAGACGCCCTACGACTCGGTGCTCATCAACGGCATGGTGCTGGGTGCCGACGGCCGCAAGATGAGTAAGAGCCTGGGCAACTTCGTGAGTTCCCCCGAGGTGTTCGGCAAGTACGGGTGCGACGCGCCCAGGCAGTGGGCGGCTGCCGGCGGCAGCACGGGCACAGACATACCGTTCAGGTGGGAGGACGTGGAGTATGGGTGGCGCTTCATGAGGAAGCTGTGGAACGCGTGCAGGTTCGCCAGCATGCGGCTGGAGGACTACGACCCGGCCGCGGACGCTGAGCCCCAGCTGCTGGACAGGTGGATCACCAGCAGGCTCCAGAGGACGATAAAGAAGGCCACTGAGGCCATGGAGGACTGCGACTTCATGAACGCCACAGAGGCCGCCAGAAACTTCATATGGCACACCTTCTGCGACGACTACCTGGAGGCCGCAAAGACCAGACTCTACGAGGATGGCCCAGGGAAGGCGGCGGCCCAGCGCGCCCTCTACGCCACCGTGGGCCCCATGCTGAAGCTCATGGCGCCTGTGACGCCCCACCTCGCCGAGGAGATATGGCGCACAATGTACGACCCTGACACAAGCATCAACGTGTCGCCGTGGCCCACGTACGACGAGGGGCTCGTGGACGAGGAGGCAGAGAGGGCCGGCGACGCGGTGATCGCTGCCATAAGCGAGATCAGGCGCGAGAAGAACAGGGCCGGCGTGAGCCTTAACGCGCCCCTCAGACGCGTTGAGATCAGGGCCCCCGGGGAGCAGCTACGCCTCCTCCGGCTGGGGGAGAGGGACATCGTGGACACCCTGAAGATAGAGGAGCTCGTCCTCGCCGAGGGCGCGGGGGAAGGAGTAAAGGTGGAGGGGTACCCCGACATCGTGTTCACGGTGACCGTCTAGATAACCCTATTTTCCACCAAGCCCCACTTCAACTGATTCTATGACTGGAGACACGGTGCCTCTATCCGAGGCTGAGAGCGAGGTGAAGGTAGTCACGCAGCGCCTGGCCCTGCTCCACCTGGCCTACGCGAAGACCATGGTGGAGGAGTTCGGCTGGGACAGGGGTAAGCAGCTGATACTGGACAGCGTAAAGCGGTACGGTGAGTACGTCGCCGAGCGGACCAGGCAGGGTCACCAGGGGCTCCCCAGGTACGGTTTCTGGGAGCGCCGCGAAGGCAAGCCTAACCTGTGTGAGCTGGGCAAGATAATGCTGGAGCTGGGGGAGCCCGAGCTGGGCAGCATGTACTGCTTCATCGACCCGGCGAAGACCATGGCGGCCGACCCCTCCAAGAAGATGGTTCACACGCGTTGCATGATCCTGGGCGACGATGAGTGCAGCTTCGAGACGGTACCCACCACTGAGAAAGAGCGCAGGGACTTCCGCGAGGACAGGGACTGGGGCCACGTGGATAAGCTGATAGACGACTACCTGAAGGAGCGTCTCGGCTAGTAAGCCCTGTACTTGGTGACGGCGGCTATGCCTCCGAAGCTCCTGAGGAGCATCTCCCCCTCCTCGGTCTGGGTTGACACGACCTCCAGTATGGCCTCGGCGGCCTGCGCCATCTTCACCAGCACCTCTATCAGGTCCTCCTTCTCCGCCACCTCGTACGGGCCCTCGCCGCACTTCAGGCACTTCGCCGAGCTCAGCCCCTGCTCGAACTGGGCCCACTGGTCCATGTCCACTATCCTGGTCTCCCGGTAGCCGCAGCTCTTGCATGCTAGGGTCACGTACCATCGCCTAACCTCTTCGGAGACCAGCACCGTGTACACGTTCACGCTCTTCAGGGCCTGGATAACCTCCTGCTCGCCGTAGGTGGCTAGGCCGTCGTCCTCGCCCAGGTGCTTCAGGAACTCCTGGACCACCTTGCGCTCCTGCATGTACCTGACGTGCTCTATGAAGCTGCGGCTCCTGTTGACCACCTCCTTGACCCCCTCGTGGCCCGTGTAGCCCGTGTCCACTGTGGTGAGTACCTTTTCGCGGAGCTCGTTGCGCAGGTAGCCGCCCTTGAGCCAGTCCTCCTTGGTGGGGCCGGGGCCTCCGATGATGATGCCCTTGAGGTTGGGGACGTTGAGGAATATGTCAGTCATGTAGCCCCCCACCCTCTGGAAGTACTCGTTGAGGTACATGTCCCTCAGCCTCTCGTAGCGTCTGCTGCTCTGGCCGCCGGCCCGGGTCTTGCCGGCCACGCCGCTGGATATGTCCTTCACTATGTCGGCCCGCTGCCCCTTCAGCAGCGCGAAGGTGGCGTCCTTGGAGTCCATCACCAGTATGCCGTATGTGTCCTCGTGCTCCAGTATCTCGAACAGGGGATCAAGCTGGAACTTGTGCTCGCACCTGTAGTAGTAGATGCTTATGGGCTCCGGGGGGATGACTGTGAACGTCTGCATGTCGCCTACGCCCA
Source organism: uncultured Candidatus Bathyarchaeia archaeon (assembly GCA_964485755.1). Classification (GTDB taxonomy): domain Archaea; phylum Thermoproteota; class Bathyarchaeia; order TCS64; family TCS64; genus RBG-16-57-9. The sequence goes on from CAZAKG010000028.1 coordinate 11,520, forward strand.
GCTGGTTGCTGGCTATGGTGCCCGCGAATATGGCGAGCCCCGTCTCGGGTATATCCTTGAAGAGCTTGAGCCGCTCCATGACCTTGGTGAGCGCGTCCTGCACGTTCTTCCTTGTGGTCTTGCTCTTGATGTTGACGGCCGTGCCGTACTCGTTCCTGAGGTCCGTTATGACCTCGTGTATGCGCTTATTTGGAGGTATGTAGACCGTGACGAGCTCGGTGCCTCGGCCCTCCAGCCTCTGGAGCTGCTCCAGCATCCGATGGAACCTGAAGCGGTCCAGGGTAACGTTTCCCGAGCTCATGGCTGAACACTTTGCGAGTCTCCATACCGGTGGATGGTATTTGAAGGTTACTGGAGGTTGTTGCTGTGGGTGGCTGCGTAGAGGTACCAGATGTAGATGGGGCAGGGGTCGACGCCGCATGCACTGCACGCGGCCTCCGGCTCAGGGTCGGGCTCCTGCGTGTCCACCTCCACGCGTCTTCCGCAGACAGCCTCCACAAGCCGCTTCATGCCTGAAGGGTTCGGGGCGGCCTCCTTTATCGTTGCTGGTCTTTGCTGACTGCTCATGTATTTCCATGAGCGTTGCTTTGAAACCCTTTTTTGTGTTCCCGGGGATGGTGAACCATGGTTAAGGTCAGCGAAGTGGAGAGCTGGTTCAGGTTCCAGCAGGTGGTTTACCTCGCCACCGTGGAGGGGGATCAGCCCAGGGTGCGGCCCGTGTCCCTGATCAACTCGGGTAAGCGGTTCTACGTGATCACCGGGGCCCGCGGAGGGGTGGACGCAGAGAAACTCAAACAGATCAGGGCCAACCCCAAGGTGGAGTACTACCTGCCGCTGGAGAGGGACGGGTCAAACGGCTTCATCAGGGGCGAGGGCGCAGCCTCAATCGTCGAGGACCCCATGGCCAGGGAGCGGCTGCACAGGGAGGTTGATTGGGCCAAGGAATATTTTCCTTCGGTGGATCACCCCGACTACGTGCTGCTGGAGATCGTGCACACGCGCTACGGGTTCAGGGAGCCGGGGACCGCTGAGATCGTTAAGGTTAAGGCCTGACAGGTTACGCCCGGTGAGGTTGGCTACCCTTGCACGGTGTTCCTAAACAGGGCTCCATTTTACATTTATAGACTAAGGGTATGTACCAGCCAGTATGAGCGTCTCAGACAGTAAGAAGAGGATCGTCACGGAGCAGGACTGTCTGAGGGAGTTCTACGCGAACCTTGACGAGAAGCAGCGCACCCTGGACAAGTGGCGTCAAAAGAACCTCGAGAAACACAGGTAAATTTATGCTCTATCCGGGTCTCACATCCACCCGGCGAACTGGAGCAGCGTCTTGAATGTCTTGACTGCGTAGCCCGCCTGCTCTTTACCGAACTTTCTGTCCACGAATATCTGCTGCAGGTTGGCGTCGGACTGGTTGGACGCGTCAGGGTACTTCTGGAACAGGAACGAGTACGTCTCCCTGAGGCTCTTCGCCATCACGCTGGTCGTTTTCTGCTTGTTCTGGAAGGCCGCCCAGTTCTGGTTGGGTTTCCTACCAGCGTCCACGAAGTTGAGCAGCTCCAGTATTTCGAGGAACTGGGCGTCCTGCCTGTCCTTGAAGCCATTGGCCTTCAGCCAGTCCACGGACGCTTCCCCGGTCGGTATGGGTTTGTCTCTCACCAACTCTACGAATTTTCTAAGCCTCTCCGTGTTATCTACGTTATATCTCATACCCTACCTACCTTGTGGTTTAACTTAAACTTATACGGGGCCACCCGACATCGACGCAGGGTTGATGAAGGCAGTTGAAGCCTCGTACTCATTTCTTCTTGTGGTACCCGGCGGGAAGAGAAACGTTTCTCCTCATCTTGGCCTGCTGCTTCTTTTCTCTCTGCTGCTGCTGGTGTTTCTTCAAGCCGTCTTTCTTATCTTGCTTGCTCTGTGGCACGCCTAAAACCTCGTGACACACTGTGGAGGCGCTGTGGAATTAAAAGGTTCTGCATGTAAGCCGCGTTTGATGGCGGCTGTAAGATGCTGGTGGGGGGAGCCGGCTTAGTCGTAGTAGGGCATGCAGTGGGCCTTGGAGACCTTCACCGGCGCTATAGAGCCGTATGGCATGTGCCAGTGGCTCAGGGGCTCCGGGTCGCCGATCATCTCGACGTTGTGGGCGAGGTCCAGTATGTTGTCCGCGAGCCTGAACTTCTGGACGGGCCCCGTGACCTCCCCGTCCTCGACGCGCATGGTGCCCATGCGCATGATGGCGGTGTAGTCGCCCCTGGTGGGCAGCATTATCCTGCTGTACCATATAACGCCAACGATGATGCCTCTCCGAGTGGACTCTATCATCTCGTCCACGGTGCTTCCTCCCGGCTCCATCTCCAGGCAAGCTGCCCTGGGGCTCGGCTCCACGTGGTACATCTTTCCGTGGTACACTGTGCCGCCTGTGAGCGTGGACGTGCTCCTGAACCCGTGGCCGGTGCCGTCCAGGCCGTTTCTCTGGGAGTACCAGGAGTCGTAGGGCGACGCCTTGTAGACGCCTCTGTCGAAGAGCGTCAGCTCCTTCGCGGGCACGCCCTCGTCGTCGTAGGCGCCCACCATTGAGAAGCCTGTCCTCCCGGGGTTCATGCGCAGCGTGAAGCTGTCCGAGGCTATCTGCTCCCCCAGCCTGTCCCTGAGGAGGGGTATGGAGCCCTCCTGTGTGGGGGGGTTGGTGCACTCGGCAAGCTCCGTCACGATGCACTGGGCGGCGCTGGGAAGCAGTATCAGCTCGTAGTCGCCCTCGTCTATCTTCTTGCCGCCTAGGCTGTCCACGGCCATCTCGGCCGAGGCCTCGCCTATGTGCTCCGGGTCGTAGTCGGAGACCTTGATGGTTGAGCCTGTGACCATGCCCTCCCTCTGCTCCAGGCCTCCCTGCGCCGTCGTCGTGAGGAACGCGGACCAGCCGGTGCCCCTTTCGTGGACGTCGACGCCGTTGCTGTTCATGACCACCTTGTTGAACCTGAGGATGTTCACGATCCCTGAGTTCTCCGCCACCCTGGGGCTCGCCTCGGCGCTGGCCTCCATCATGCGGTGGGCGTACTCGGTCACCGAGTCGATGTCATCTATGAGCCCCGCCGTGGCCTTATCGTATATCTGCGCGGCCTTCGCCTTCTTGGGGTGCGGCAGATCGTAGCTGAAGCCGGTCTTCCTATGCCTCGCCATGGTCACGGCGTCCTCCACGGCCTTGGTGAGCCCCTGGTCTGTGAGGTCAGTGGTGGAGCTGAACCCGATGCCGTCCCCGATGAGCACCCGTACTCCGATCCCTGTGTCGTCTATGGCCTTGGACTCTATGACCCGGGTGTTTGCTATTCTGATGCTCAGCAGCTCGTTGGTGGCCAGGTAGGCCTCAGCCTTTCCATGGGGCTCGGCTATCCTCAGCGCCTTCTCGGCTCTCTCAGCCAGATTATATCCTGTCATCTCGTTAACCTCCTAGAATCGTGGCGACTCCCCTCATGTGGGGCCCCCCGTTGCCCACGGCGGCCAGCTGCATGGGGTCGCCTTTACCGCAGTTGCTTGTCCCCATCCTGATGTCGTCGGCCAGTGCGTCTATGGACCTGAAGAAGACGGGGGACGTGGCCGTCACAAGGCAGTTCTTCACCCGCTCAGTGAGTTCACCGTTCTTCACGAGCCATCCCTCCTGGCTCGATATGGCCCACTGGTACCGGGCGTCGTCTATGCTGGGCGACCGGGCGCCAACGAGGAGTATCCCCTCCTTGGTGTCCTCTATGATCTCCTGGGGCTTCCAGCCGCCTGTGCCCCAGAAGCTGTTGGACATCCTGATTATTGGGTAGTACTCGTAGGTGTTGGCGCGCATCCCGGAGTTTGGCTCCACGCCGAACATGGCCGCCGTCTCCCGTGAGTGCATCCGCTCCTTTATGACGCCCTTCTCCACGAGCACCTTCCTTCTCGCCGGGGTGCCCTCGTCGTCGTAGAGGTAGTAGCCGTAGGTGCCCTCCACGGTGGGGTCGTCGTAGGCCGTGAAGTACTGGCTGCCCACCGTTTCGCCCTCCATGCCCTTCCACCATGCGGTGCCGGCCCACGCTGCCTCCCTGCCAGCCACCCTGTCACCCTCGCTTGGGTGTCCCACTATCTCGTGTGTCAGCAGGGACATGAAGTCCGGGTCGAAGATGACGTGGGTGTCCCTCATCTGGGGCGCGGGCCTGGCGTCGGCCAGAGCCACGGCCTCCCGGCCCACCTTCTCGCAGACGGGCAGCGGGTCGCCTCCCGCGAATATCTCGTGGCCGCCCGTGCCTCCGAAGTCCTCCGAGTAGGACTGGACGCCTCCCCTGCCCTTGCCGAAGGCCGTCAGTCCCAGGTAGGGCACAGGTTTGACGAAGTGGATGCGGGCCCCCTCGGAGCTGGCGAAGTACTTGTCGCCGTTGATGGTGCCGTAGTTTGTGATGGCCCTGGCTACGCCGTCTCCCACCTTGATTGCCTTGTTCCACTGGAGAGCCATGTCGATGAGGTCGTCGATGGCCATGCCGCGGAAGTCTATCCTGACCTCGGGGACGACCTCTGCCTCACACACCTTGATGGTCGCGATCTCGACGGGCTCCTTCAGTCGGCGGGACTCCGCGTTCGCCATGGACAGGGCCGCATCTACGGCCCGCTCCAAGCCGCTCTCGGTGAGGTCTGTCGTACTCTGAAAGCCCCAGGCTCCCTTGGCCAAGAGCCTTACGGCGGCCCCCTTCTTGAAGTACCTGAGGCACTTCAGCACCTGGCCGTCCATGACGGTGATCGAGGTGTTGTCGTAGCTCTCGACACGTACGTCGGCGTACTGGACGCCCTTCAGGTGCCCTAGGACGTGTTCGCAGAGATCAAACATCACCGATCATTGCTGCATGATGTATATAGGCTATACGCGGTGATTTCAGCTGCGGTGGGCTAGGTCGTATGCGCCCGTTGTAACGAGCAGATACTAGATGTTTAGTTATACCTGCTCAACTTACTCGCTTACTGCGCCGAAAGCTTCTTCACTGCCACGAATATTACCATGGGATACCATGGCGGAGAAAGGCAGGTTCAGGGACTCTGGGTTCATCCTAGTGGTGGTGTCCCACGCCTTAAACCACGCCTACGAGGCCCTCATGCCTGTGCTGTATCCTCTGCTCATCGCCGAGTTCGGCCTCCAGTACAGCGCCGTGGGGCTCCTCGTCATGTCCTATAGACTGACCAGCGGCGCCTTCCAGCTGGCGATGGGCTTCATGGGCAGGTTCTACCGGAGAAAGGTTCTGCTCGGCGCGGGAATGATGTGGCAGGCGGTCACAAACGTATTCCTAGGCTTCTCACCCGGCTTCACCCAGATGCTGGCCGCCCGGTCATTGGCAGGGATCGGATCAAGCCCCCAGCACCCCACAGGCTCCGCCTACATCGCGGAGGCCTTCGATTCCAAGCAGCTAGGGAAGGCCCTGGGCATCAACATCGGCGCCGCCAGTCTGGGGCGGCTCATGGCGCCGCTGGCAGCGAGCCTGCTGATTCCTGTGATCGGGTGGAGATCAACGCTGCTCGTCTTCTCTGGTCTGGGCCTAGTCGTGGGAGCCGGGTTCCTGCTCATAAAGGAGCCTAAGAGGCCGGGGAGCTGGTCAGGGGCCTCCAGCATCAGAGAGCTTGGGAGAGGGATACGAGAAATCTTTCGGATCAGAGTTGTGGTGATCGTCATGGTTGTGGAGACGGTTATGGCCTTCAGGGTGGGGATAAGCGATTTCCTGCCCACGTATTTCACCGATGCTCTGGGCATGTCCTCTGTCTCTGCTGGGCTGCTGTTCACAGGGTTCCTAGTCGCGGGGCTCCCGGCCCCCTACTTCTGGGGGCTCCTGTCGGACCGGCTTGAGCGGAGGGTGGTGGTCATGGCGGCCATGGGGGCCGCGGCGGCTCTGTGGTTCCTCCTACCCTTGGTTAGAGGCTCGGTGCTGCTGATGCCCCTGCTCCTGGTACTGGGCTTCGTCGGTCAGGGGGTGGGCGGAGTCATCCAGGCCTTCGTGGCTGAGGCGACGGAGCCGGAGAACCGGGACATAATCTTCGGCGTCTACTTCACCTTGGCATTCACCATCGGGTCCATTTCACCTGTCATCTTCGGGGTCCTCGCAGACGCCTACGGGTTCCAGGCGGCCTTCCTTTACGTCTCGACCGTCTCCATCCTGGCTGTGGCTGCCTCCTACTTTCTGAAAGAATAGCCGGCAGTGATCCGTTCAGCTTCACCTTCAAGTTTTAAGGTCTTCGAACATTACCTTTTCACTGCTTGTAGATGGTGGACTCTAGGATTCGAACCCTAAGTGGAGATATCTCCCGAATCGCTTCCTTTTTCCTATAATTCGTTTAAGAGACTAAATGGTTAATAGAAAGAAAATAAAGAAGGTTTGATTTTATTCGGGAGTTAACTTTTTCAGTAGATCTGGGTACCGCTTGTGGAGCAGGTATGTTGACACGATCATTATCAGCACTATGGTGACGGTGACGAAGAAGTCAGGGAAGTAGGGCGTGAGGTAATTCTCCAGGTGGCCGAGGAGTAGCCCCAGCCTGCCCATGTAGGTCTGGGAGAACAGGACGCCGAAGGACAGGTACAGTATGTATTTACCCACAGAGTTCGCTGTCTTCAGGGGACCTTTCATCTCCATCGTGTAGAAGTAGTAGGTGAATACGAACAGGACGCACAGTATCACCGTCACGTTGTAGATGAGGGCCCATGTGTCTGTGATGCTGAACAACGGTAGGATGGTGGCCCTGATCTGGTTTATGATACCGCTGAACAGCGTGGCCCGCGTACCCACGGCTATGCCTGCGCCTGTGGCTATGGTGATGGGGATCCTTGCGATGTGCACGGTATCCTTGTGGACCCTAAGGAGCATCATAAGCCCCAGTATGATGGATATGAACGTGGGCCAGTTCTTCCCAGGGTCCGTCATGATCCTGGGGACGATGGTCCTGAAGATGTAGTCCGTGGAGACCACTACCGAGAGGCCTATGGCGCAGCCGACGAAGGCGTGCTCCGCGAAGGCGAACCAGGGGTTGTCAATGCCGGAGAGTATCATGTAGAGGCCAAAGGTCGTCAGCGTGCTGAGGATGAGTATAGCCCATGTGTATATGTCTGCCATCTACTTCGCCTCCTTGAGGTTTCTCGTGTACCCGTAGTACCCTACGTTGCCTAGGATCATGAGGAATATGAGGAAGAACTGTATGATGCTGAAGGCGTCCATCTGCGTCAGCGCGAAGCCTGGGTAGTCGGCGAGGAACTGGTACTCCGCGGCCCCGCGTATGCTGGGCACGATGGCGGCGTAGTTGCCCGCGTTGTACTCCACCTTGGCCCCCGCGACCATGACGCCGATCATGGACTGCATCACGGGTGTTCCGTACTCAAGGTAGAAGTACCTCATGAAGTCGCCTGCGCCGTCGTCAGAGTCGAAGCTCACCACCAGGTCCACATCCCTGGCCTCCATGATCCCGTTAGAGTTCAGGAACTGTGTGACGTCAACCCCGTACCAGTCGTTGTTTCCAAGGGAGCCCCTTAAGTCGGCTGAGAGGGCCGCGACCCACTTGAACAGCCCGGGGTAGTAGCCCATGTTTATGTAGTCGACGCCGTACTTCTTGCCCCGTATATCGTAGTAGGGGTAATCGCTGTACCCCGCCATCAGCTCTCCGTTGTTGGATATTATCTCCTCCAGCATGATGGGCGCCTGGTCGGACGTCGCAGTGAATATCACCTTGACCCCCGGCTTCTCGAATATGTGGGCGATCATGGAGTTGCACGCCCCCTTCAACTCGTTGTAGCCTGAGGCTGTGATGCAGAAGTTTATTATCACGACGTCTCCTGGCTCGAGGCTGTCAATCATGTTGTAGGCCGCCATCACCTCGGGGCTCACCTTCAGCGGGAGCCCGATGGGGAACAGCAGCATGATCGCCGTGATTATGAAGACGGCGCCGTAGTAGATCCTCCGGTCGATGTTCGCTATAGCCTTAATTACAGACATGCTTGTCACTCCTCCCTCTTGACCACTCTCTCTACGAGCCCCACGAGGGCCAGCTCCTGGCCCATCATGAGGCGGATCGCAAGCACCAATGCGCCTACAGCTAAGCTCACGCTGAAGACCCTGGTCGCGCCCATGGCGACGTAGTTCTCAAGGTACGTCGATATGGGTCCAGCCCAGGGGGTCAGCAGCTCGCCAAGAGGGGCTTGCTTGAGCAGCACGAACAGCGCGCCCACTGTGAGCAGGCCGGACTCGAAGCTGTTAACCCTGAAGGCGCGGGCACCAGCCGAGGTCAGGTAGAACACCAGTATGGCGTATATGGTTGAGTCGCCAGGCAGGACGAAGGCGTACTGCAGGAACTCGAATATCACGTGCGTCTTTCCCAGTCCCAATCCCACGATGACCATGGTCCATGAGAGGACGAGTATGAGGACCCCATAGAACCACCCTCTTCGCTTCCTCTGTATCCTCACGACCTCCCTGCGCGTGGACGTTATGAAGCCGACCCATACGGCGACGGCCCCGATTATAACGCTCGAGTCGATGAGCCACGTCTCCAGGTTGGTGACCGTCTGGGGCACCTGGAAGAAGTACGGTACGTAGATGATCAACGAGACGATGATCAGTAGAACCACGTAGAACTCTTTTCTTTTAAGGAACGACATTCTTCATTTCACCTCAACTACTCAGGAAAACCTTCACTACGTCGCTGCCGAGGGCGAGCGCCACTGTGCCAAGCACCATTATACCGATGAGCACCGTTTTGATTAGGTCCTGCGTTCTGATGGTGGCCAGCTGGCCAGGGTCCTTGGATAGGTAGGCCCCCGCGGCCAACATCTCCTCCCCTATCATGACGTAGTCGGAGGACGCCGCGAGGCATGCTACGTTGGACAGGTAGTCGGCTCCGCTTATCACCATGGCGCCCACCTCGTGGCCCACCTCCGATATGTAGACGGCGGAGGCGTACTGGACGCCCACCATGATGTTCGTCGCCGGCTTCTCGCGCAGCATCATGCCGCAATAGGCCGATGCCCACGCGAACTGCCTGCCGCTCAGGAAGGGCATGTCGTCGATGTTAAAGGACTCGGACTTCCCCTCAAGCTTGTACTGGGTCTCCACGAGGTCCCTGGCGAGCTCCATCGTCGTGTAGCTCTCCTCGGATCCGCCCATTGGAGCCATTAGGCGTAGATCGTTTCGGGCGCACAGCCTGGCTGTGTATGTTAGCATGCTCAGCCCGGCGACCGTCGATGCATTGATCCCGGATGCAGCCATCCCGCAGGAGGCTATCACCGGCTTGCCGAGCTCAGTTGCTCTTCCTACGCCCTCTTCAATTGCGTCGATTGCTGGTACGCGGCGTATGTAGATCAACTTCTTGGTTCTCAGGTAGTACAGTGTCAGCACTAGCGTGATCGCGAACAGTAGTAGTCCCGATAGTCTTCCTACAACTATTGGATAGATGCTAAATACCATTGTTTATCCAGTTGTTTATTTACTAGTATTTATTATAAATAATTTCTGTCGATTCGAACCGAATAGAAAAAACAAGAGAAGCCAAAGACAACAACAATTAACATTTAAAAAAAATAGATAGGCGAAAAAATTACTAAAAACATCAAAGTAGCAAAAGCAAACGACACCTGATTGTCACATATAATTTTATTTTTAGTAGGTATGCCGTGAACCATTACTATAGTTATGCTATCCCCCAGATCTCGTCGCCTCGCCGACCATGGGCACAAAATTTGCCTTAACCATGTAATTCACGATGACCTCGTCGCCCCGCTTCTCTATCAGGGTGAGCACCTGGTAGTACTCTGTGCTCCCCAGGGGCAACACCATGCGGCCCCCGTCCCTCAGCTGCTGCAGCAGGTAGGGGGGGACATGATTCACCGCGCAGGTGATGATTATCGCGTCGTAGGGCGCGTGCTCCTTCCACCCGAAGTACCCGTCGGCCCAGCTCACCTCCACGTTGTCATAACCGAGCAGCTCCAGCCGCTTCTCGGCCCCGACGGCCAGTATCTCCCTGATCTCAACGGAGTACACCTCCCCGCTGAGCTCCGATAGCACGGCGGCCTGGTAGCCCGAGCCTGTGCCGATCTCGAGGACGCGCTCTGTGCCCGTCAGGCGCAGCGACTGGGTCATCAACGCCACCACGTAGGGGGACGATATGCTCTGGCCCTCGGCTATGGGAAGCCCGTGGTCGCTGTACGCCTCCTTCTCCAGCAGGTCGTAGGGGAGCGGATAGTCGATTACGGGGTTCTGCCCCACCACGTTCGCGTCGATGAGCCAGGGGCACAGGAACAGGTGCCTGGGCACCCTCCCCATGACCTCTAAGACTCTTGTGTCCGTGATGTTCTTCCTCTCGGAGAGGTACTTCACCATCTCGGCCCTGGCTTCATCGAACTTGTCGTCGCCCTCCTGGTTAGCGCGGTAGTACCCGAATGCGACTAGGAAAAGCAGAAGGAGTGAGCCTAGGATTATCCTCTTATTGTTTGAGAGCAAGGCGCCGTATCATGTATCCGAGTTAAATCTTATGAACATTTCTAGCACACATTTCTTACTTCGAGTCTCCGTCTAAACAGTCTTTCATGTGAAGAGGCGTGCGGATTCATGGAAACTATTTTTTCCTGAGACCCGATCACTAGCCGTGATGGACCGCTGGTTGGTGAGGTGCGCCGGCATTTTCGCCCTATCCACAGCCACGCTGATGCTTCAGGTCGCGTACACGAGGATTTTCTCGATAGCCCTCTGGCACCACTTCGTGTGGATGATCGTGAGCATAGCACTGCTCGGCTTCGCGGTCAGCGGCACGTTCATGTCGGTTTTCAGGCTCCGGCAGGAGAAGAACCTGGACAGGCTGCTGGCGGCCTCCTCGGCTCTCTTCTCCGCGTCCATTCTGTTCAGCTACGCCGCCTCTAACCAGATTCGCCTAGATCCGTTCACCTTCGCCTGGGACAGCCTGCAGCTGCTCTACATCGGCGGGTACTACCTTCTGCTATCGATACCGTTCTTCTTCAGCGGGCTGGCCCTGGGGCTCGCCGTCGAGGAGTCTAAGAGCCGGATCAGCAGGGTCTACTTCTCGAGCTTCATCGGCTCTGCTCTCGGCTCCGTCCTCATCCTGCCTCTCTTCGGCCCGCTGGACGGCCCCGGCGTAATGGTGTCCGTCTCCGTCATCGGGGGGGCATCAGCCGTTGTATTCGCGTTGAACCTGAGGAGGAGGCTCCAGACGCTTCTCCTGGGGTGGGTGCTGGCACTGACGGTCTTCCTTCCGCTGGCCGGGGCCCTCGTACCCATCAATGTGTCCCCCTATAAGGGCCTCAACGTGGCCCTCAGGTACCCGGGCGCCAGCCTGGTGGAGACCCGCTGGAACGCGTTTTCGAGGATCGACGTGGTGAGGAGCGGCTACGTCAGATACGCGCCCGGCCTAAGCCTCCTGTACGGCGGCTACCTGCCCGAGCAGATCGGGGTCTTCGTGGACGGGGACGACGTGAACGCCATCACCAAATACGATGGGGACCCGTCGTCCCTCACCTTCACCGGGTACATGCCCATGGCTCTCCCGTACAACCTAGTGGAGGAGCCGAGGGTCCTCATAGCGGACGCCGGCGGGGGCCTGGGGGTGCTGACGGCGATGTACCACGGGGCGGCCAGCATCAGCGTCGTGGAGGAGAACCCCATAATAGTCGACCTTGTGAGAGGCCAGTACGCCTCGTATTCAGGGTTCATCTACAGCGACGAAGTGGTGGATGTCTCCATCTCGGATGGCAGGAGCTTCATCCAGGGCAGCAGGGAGACATACGACGCCATAGAGCTCTCGATGACGGGGGGCGCCTCGGCCTCCTCGACGGGCATCTACGCCCTGTCCGAGAACTACCTCTACACGGTGGAGTCCTTCGCGAGCCTCATCGGGCACCTGTCCGAGGGCGGGTTTCTCTCCGTCTCGCGTTGGCTTCTCCCTCCCCCCAGGGAGGACGTCAGGATCGTATCCCTTGCGCTGGCCGCTCTGGAGTCCCTCGGGGTTCAGGACCCTGGGGCGCACATCGCGGTCATCCGCTCCTGGGGGACGATAAGCCTACTCGTGGGGAGAAGCCCCCTGACACAGGAGAACATAGCGTCCGTCCGCTTCTTCTGCAGCGAACGAGGCTTCGACATCGTCTACGTCCCCGGCGTGAGCGCCTCCGAGGTGAACGTCTACAACAGGTTCCCCCAGCCCATATACTACAACATAGTCAAGGAGCTGGTCCAGCCCGAGGAGAGGGACGCGTTCTACAGGGACTACCTCTACGACATCTCCCCCACCACGGACGAGAGACCCTTCTTCTTCAACTTCTTCAAGTGGGATCGGCTCGCCGAGACCTACAGGTCCCTGGACGAGAGGTGGCAGGCCCTCATAGAGGGAGAGTATCTGGTCCCCATCGTGCTCCTGCAGGCTCTCGTCCTATCCATTGCGCTTGTCGTGCTCCCCATGTACAGGCTGGGGGGCGCGGGGGAAAAGCCCGGCCTCCTCTACTTCTTCCTAATCGGGCTCGGCTACATGTTCATAGAGATATCCACTATTCAGAGGTTCATCCTGGTCTTGGGGAGCTCGGTCCAATCCATGGCCGTCGTCCTCTTCAGCCTCCTGCTCTCGTCGGGGTTTGGCAGCTACTACTCGGGGAGGATCGAGCCGCGTAGCAGGGGCCACAGGACGGTCATACTGCTTCTGGGGGCGCTGTCTATCCTGTACGGCTTAGCCCAGCCCGTGATCCAGTTGGCGCTCGGCCTTCCGTTCGCCGCCCGGCTCCTCCTGTCGTTCATCATGATATCTCCGCTGGGCTTCCTCATGGGAATGCCGTTCCCCATAGGCGTGCGAATGCACTCCGACTCGGGCGGCTCCTTCCTCGGCTGGGCTTGGGCGGTCAACGGGTGCGCCTCGGTCCTGGGCTCGATTCTGCCGATCGCGATGGCCCTGTACTCGGGCTTCTCAAT